>NZ_CP035088.1:6004277-6343554 GCF_004786035.1 Pseudomonas viciae | reverse complement strand
TGCGTGACGACGTGGTCGAGGTGCTTAACGAAGGCGGCGATTTCAACCACGGGTTTACCTATTCCGGTCACCCGGTGGCCGCGGCGGTGGCCCTGGAAAACATCCGTATCCTGCGCGACGAAAAGATCATCGAGCGTGTCCATGGGGAAACGGCACCCTATTTGCAGAAGCGTTTGCGGGAACTGAACGATCATCCGCTGGTGGGTGAAGTGCGCGGAGTCGGTTTGCTGGGGGCAATCGAGCTGGTTCAGGACAAAGCCACGCGCAAGCGCTATGAAGGCAAGGGTGTGGGCATGATCTGCCGGCAGTTCTGTTTCGATAACGGGCTGATCATGCGCGCGGTGGGCGACACCATGATCATTGCGCCGCCGCTGGTGATCAGCAAGGCCGAGATCGATGAGTTGGTGACCAAGGCGCGGCAATGCCTGGACCTGACGCTCAGTGCGTTGCAAGGCTAAGTGCTAGGCTCTGAGCGAGGTGCCTGCAAGGGCCTCGCCCGGTGAGAACAAAAGGCCGGGCTTGTGTTGAAAGCCTGCCCTGTAACTTGCCAGACTACCGCCTGTTCAAGTTGCCAGAGAGTCGGCTACTGAACTGTGGCTAAGAAGAATAACTGGAGCACTTTTTCATGAAGGCATTAGGCATGAAGACATTAGGTATGAAGATAGCTGGCAAGACCCTCCTCGCCATGTCCCTGATGGGCGTGATGGCGGGTGCCGTTCAGGCGGACGATAAAGTGCTGCACGTCTATAACTGGTCCGACTACATTGCGCCGGACACCGTCGCCAAGTTCGAGAAAGAGTCGGGGATCAAAGTCGTCTACGACGTGTTCGACAGCAACGAAACCCTGGAAGCCAAGTTGCTGGCCGGTAAATCCGGTTATGACATCGTGGTGCCGTCGAACAACTTCCTGGCCAAGCAGATCAAGGCCGGGGTCTACCAGAAACTCGACAAGTCCAAGTTGCCCAACTGGAAAAACCTCAATACCGACCTGCTCAAGGCTGTTTCGGTAAGCGACCCGGGCAACGAACACGCCTTCCCGTACATGTGGGGCTCGATCGGCATCGGCTTCAACGCCGAGAAGGTCAAGGCCGCGCTGGGTGCCGACGCACCGACCAACTCGTGGGACCTGCTGTTCAAGCCGGAGAACGCGGCGAAGCTGAAATCCTGCGGCATCAGCTTCCTCGACTCGCCGACCGAGATGATTCCGGTGGCGCTGCACTACCTGGGCTACCCGACCGACAGCCAGGACAAGAAACAACTGGCTGAAGCCGAGGCACTGTTCCTCAAGATCCGTCCTTCGATTGGCTACTTCCACTCGTCCAAGTACATCTCTGACCTGGCCAACGGCAACATCTGCGTAGCAGTCGGCTACTCGGGCGATATCTACCAGGCCAAGTCCCGTGCTGCCGAAGCCGGTGGCAAGGTAAAAGTCAGCTACAACATTCCGAAAGAAGGGGCTGGCAGCTTCTTCGACATGGTCGCCATCCCTAAAGATGCCGAAAACGTCGAAGGTGCCTACAAGTTCATGACCTTCCTGCAAAAGCCGGAAATCATGGCTGAAATCACTGACACCGTGAGCTTCCCGAACGGTAACGCGGCGTCTACGCCGCTGGTCAGCAAGGAAATCACCAGCGACCCGGGCATCTACCCTCCGGCGGATGTGCAAGCCAAGCTCTACGCGATTGCCGACCTGCCAGCCGCGACCCAGCGGATCATGACCCGCAGCTGGACCAAGATCAAATCCGGTAAATAAGCCGGCCTGAAGCATCTTCCTGTTGTCGCCGTCATCACGACGGTGACAACAGGAGCAATTAAATGACTAAAAGTTTTGCTGGATCGGTTTATCGAGGGTAAGTTGCGCGCCGGTTTTGTTGCAGGGTCCATCGTGGCCAGGTAACGGGGGCAACTTGGGCCCAACTATTTAAGAGGACCTCCACGTGCCTGTTTTTTCTTTGCTACGCAATGCCCTGCTGGTCGGCGCGGGCCTGACGCTTGCCGTCAGTGTCCAGGCGGCGTCCACCGTGCATATTTATAACTGGTCGGACTACATCGGCGAGACCACCCTGGCGGACTTCGAAAAAGCCACGGGCATCAAGCCGGTGTATGACGTGTTCGATTCCAACGAAACCCTGGAAGGCAAGCTGCTGGCCGGGCGTACTGGTTACGACGTGGTCGTGCCGTCCAACCACTTCCTGGGCAAGCAGATCAAGGCCGGGGCGTTCCAGAAACTCGACAAGTCGCAGTTGCCCAACTACGCCAACCTCGACCCTGCGCTGCTCAAGCGCCTGGAAAAGAACGACCCGGGCAATCAATACGCCGTGCCTTACCTGTGGGGCACCAATGGCATCGGCTACAACGTCGAGAAGATCAAGGCTGTCCTGGGCGTCGACAAGATCGACTCGTGGGCCATGCTGTTCGAGCCGGAAAACATCAAGAAGCTCTCCAGCTGCGGTGTCTCGTTCCTCGACTCCGGTGACGAGATGATCCCGGCGATGCTCAATTACCTGGGCCTGGACCCCAACAGTGAAAACCCTGAAGACTACAAGAAGGCCGAGGCCCAGCTCCTCAAGATCCGGCCTTACGTGACCTACTTCAATTCCTCCAAGTACATCTCCGATCTGGCCAACGGCGAGATCTGCGTGGCCGCCGGTTTCTCCGGCGACATCTTCCAGGCCCGCGAACGTGCCAGCGAAGCCGGCAAGGGCGTCGATATCGCCTATGTGATTCCCAAGGAAGGCGGCAACCTCTGGTTCGACATGCTGGCGATCCCGCGCGACGCCTCCAATGTCAAGCAAGCCCACGCGTTCATCAACTATGTGCTCAAGCCTGAGGTCATCGCCCAGGTCAGCGACGTTGTCGGTTATGCCAACCCGAACCCCAAGGCTGGCGAACTGATGGACCAGAAAGTACGCACCGACGAGGCGGTTTACCCACCGCAAGCGGTCGTCGACAAACTGTACGTCAACTCCGAGTTGCCGCCCAAGATCCAACGACTCATGACCCGCAGCTGGACCAAGGTCAAGTCGGGTAAATAGCGTTAAGCGCGCTCTAACTATCCAAGGTTCGTTCGTGTAGGACGAGCTGCAAATTCTGTGGGAGTTTCGTAAATGGCAGTTGCCTCCGGCGCCTATAAGAAAGCCCTCGAGGGCGACCAGACACCCAAGCAGGTGCTGGTCAAAATCGATCGGGTCACAAAGAAGTTCGACGAGACGATTGCCGTGGACGATGTGTCCCTGGAAATCAAGAAAGGCGAGATCTTCGCCTTGCTCGGCGGTTCGGGATCGGGCAAGTCCACCTTGCTGCGCATGCTGGCCGGTTTCGAGCGGCCCACGGAGGGGCGCATTTTCCTCGACGGTGTGGACATCACCGACATGCCGCCCTATGAGCGGCCGATCAACATGATGTTCCAGTCCTATGCCTTGTTCCCCCACATGACCGTGGCGCAGAACATCGCCTTCGGCCTGCAACAAGACAAGATCCCGAAAGCCGAGATCGACGCCCGCGTGGCCGAAATGCTCAAGCTGGTGCAGATGAGCCAGTATGCCAAGCGCAAGCCGCACCAGCTCTCCGGCGGCCAGCGCCAGCGTGTGGCCCTGGCCCGTTCCCTGGCCAAGCGACCCAAGCTGTTGCTGCTCGACGAACCGATGGGGGCCCTGGACAAGAAGTTGCGTTCGCAAATGCAGCTTGAGCTGGTCGAGATCATCGAGCGGGTCGGCGTAACCTGCGTCATGGTGACCCACGACCAGGAAGAGGCCATGACCATGGCCGAGCGCATCGCGATCATGCACCTGGGCTGGATCGCCCAGATCGGCAGCCCGATCGACATCTACGAAACCCCCACCAGCCGGCTGGTTTGCGAGTTCATCGGCAACGTCAACATCTTCGAGACCGAGGTGGTGGACGATGCCGAAGGCCACGCAGTACTGACTTGCAAGGATCTGGACCGCAACATCTATGTGGGCCACGGCATCAGCACCTCTGTGCAGGACAAGTCGGTAACCTACGCCATTCGCCCGGAAAAACTGCTGGTCACCGCCGAGCAGCCGACCTGCGAAAACAACTGGTCCAGCGGCAAGGTGCATGACATTGCTTACCTGGGTGGCCACTCGGTGTTCTACGTCGAGTTGCCAAGCGGCAAGCTGGTGCAATCCTTCGTCGCCAACGCTGAACGCCGTGGCCAGCGTCCGACCTGGGGCGACCAGGTGTTCGTCTGGTGGGAAGACGACAGCGGCGTGGTGCTTCGCTCATGAACATGCGCAAACTCAAACGCCGACTCGACCGAATAACGCCCGGTGGCCGTCAACTGGTCATCGGGGTGCCTTTCATCTGGCTGTTCCTGTTTTTCATGCTGCCATTCTTCATCGTCCTGAAGATCAGCTTCGCTGAAGCCGATGTGGCCATTCCGCCGTACACCGAGATCTACAGCTACGTCGACCAGAAGCTGCAGGTGCTGCTCAACCTCGGCAACTACGTGATGTTGAGCGACGATGAGTTGTACATCGCCGCCTACCTCGGTTCGCTGAAGATGGCCCTGATCAGCACCGTGCTGTGCCTGCTCATTGGCTACCCGATGGCCTACGCCATCGCCAACGCCCGTAAAGAGATGCAGACGGTGTTGGTGCTGCTGATCATGATGCCGACCTGGACCGCGATCCTGATCCGCGTCTACGCGTGGATGGGCATCCTCAGCAACAACGGCCTGCTCAACGGCTTTTTGATGAGTATGGGCTGGATCGACGAACCACTGCAGATTCTCAATACCAATCTGGCGGTGTACATCGGCGTTGTCTATTCGTACCTGCCGTTCATGATCCTGCCGCTGTACGCCAACCTGGTCAAACACGACACCAGCCTGCTGGAAGCCGCTTCCGACCTGGGTTCGAGCACCTTCAACAGCTTCTGGAAGATCACCGTGCCGCTGTCCAAGAACGGCATCATCGCCGGTTGCATGCTGGTGTTCATTCCGGTGGTGGGCGAGTTCGTGATCCCGGAACTGCTCGGCGGTCCGGAAACCCTGATGATCGGCAAAGTGCTGTGGCAGGAATTCTTCAATAACCGTGACTGGCCGGTGGCTTCCGCCCTGGCGGTGGTGATGCTGGCGATCCTGATCGTGCCCATTATCCTGTTCAACCGCAGTCAGGCCAAAGAAATGGAGGGCAAGGAATGAAGCGCTTCAGTTTTTCAAGCCTGATGCTGGTGCTGGGTTTGCTGTTCATCTACGCGCCGATGCTGATCCTGGTGATCTACTCGTTCAACGCCTCCAAGCTGGTGACGGTGTGGGGCGGCTGGTCGATCAAGTGGTACGTTGGCCTGCTGGACAACAGCCAGTTGATGGGCTCGGTGATGCGCTCGCTGGAAATCGCCTGCTACACGGCGATTGCCGCGGTGGCCCTGGGTACGCTGGCGGCTTTCGTGCTGACCCGCATCACCCACTTCAAGGGCCGCACGCTGTTCGGCGGCCTGGTCACCGCGCCGCTGGTGATGCCGGAAGTGATCACCGGTCTGTCGCTGTTGCTGCTGTTCGTGGCCATGGCACAGATGATCGGCTGGCCCCAGGAGCGTGGCATCATCACGATCTGGATCGCCCACACTACGTTCTGTGCCGCTTATGTGGCGGTGGTGGTCTCGGCGCGCTTGCGTGAGCTGGACCTGTCCATCGAAGAGGCCGCCATGGATCTGGGGGCGCGGCCATGGAAGGTGTTCTTCCTGATCACCATCCCGATGATCGCGCCGTCGCTGGCGGCGGGGGGCATGATGTCGTTCGCGTTGTCCCTGGATGACCTGGTGCTGGCGAGCTTCGTTTCCGGTCCTGGCTCGACCACGTTGCCGATGGAAGTGTTCTCGGCGGTGCGCCTGGGTGTGAAGCCGGAGATCAACGCCGTGGCGAGCCTGATCCTGTTGGCCGTGTCGCTGGTGACCTTCCTGGTCTGGTACTTCAGCCGCCGCGCCGAAGAAAGCCGCAAGCGGGCGATCCAGCAAGCCATCGAAGAAAGCGCCGCCGACTCCTGGAAACAACCAGAAGTACGCCGGGCCGAGACCGCGCCGGTCTAACCTGACACTGGCGCCAAATGGGGGAGCGAGCTTGCTCGCGAAGACGGAGGTACATCCAACATTCATGTTGGCTGATGCACCGCTTTCGCGAGCAGGCTCGCTCCCACAGGTTTTTTTGTTGCTCAACAATCCGTGAACCACCGCAGATCCGTTGTGGGAGCGAGCTTGCTCGCGATAGCGGTGGGGCGTGCTGGCTACGAATGCCAAGGCGAAGAGCGGATCACCTCCACGAAGTTCATCGGTTTGAACCCGGGTTCCTGATCCACCAGTACGTCGGTCTTCACATTGCCAAAGGTGGTCTGCGGACGATGCCGCAAACCGTCGGCGAAGGCGCAGATGATGCATTCCTTGAACCCTTCCCCGCGCGGATGAGCGTGCACCACGGCGTCGCGCTGCGCTGCCGGGAACGCGGTATAGTCCATTCCCAGCACGTCCATCTCCACTCCGGCCGTCACCAGCGTCACCGTGGGACGCAGATATTTGGGGACGCCCGGCGTAGTGTGCAGGGCAATCGACAGCCATACCTGCTCAATGTCGTCATCGCTCAACCCGTAGGGCTTGAGGAACGCTGAGGCCGCGTTCGCACCGTCCACTTCGAAGCGCTCGTTGTCGCTGCGATAACCCTCCACCAGACCCAGATCGTGGAACATCGCACCGACATACAGCAACTCCGGGTTATAGGCCAACTGCCGACGCTGGCCACTCAAGGCGCCGAACAGAAATACCCGGCGAGAGTGATGGTACAGCAGGTCGGACTCGATATCGCGGATGTACTCGGTGGTGGCGCGGGCGAGGGTGCTGTCGGGGATCTTGATGCCGGCGATGCTGTTCATGCTGTTCTCCTCTTGACGATGGGCCAGTGCGGCGCCGAGGGGTTCAGTCTGTTCGCCGCAAGGTACCGGAACAATGTTCCTATGGCTGCGATCTTTGCCAATAAGCCTGGGTTTCGTGCCAGATGGCTTCCGGGACGCGAATTGGCTAGGGTGCTGGAGTCGTTCTACTCGAAGGCAAGCGAGCACCATGCAGAAAATCGTCTCCGTCGTGGTATTCCCTGGCGTCCAGTCGCTGGACGTTACCGGGCCCATGGACGTGTTCAGCGAAGCCAATCGGTTCCTGGTCGCCGAGGATCACTATCGCCTTGAAGTGATCGGCGCCGAGCGAGGCGCGATGTCCTGTTCCAACGGTTTGTCCCTGAATGCCCATCGGCATTTCAGCGAGGCTTGGCAGGCCTATGACCTGCTGTTGGTCGCGGGCGGGCCGCAGTTGCCGTTCATGCACCTTGGCGCAGAATTCGATGCTTGGTTGCGGGAGGCCTGTGGTCGGGCCCGGCGCTTTGGGTCGATCTGCAATGGCGCTTTCATGCTGGCCCGGGCTGGATTGCTGGAGGGGCGAACTGTTACCACCCATTGGGGTGACGCCGCGGCGCTGGCGCAGCTGTGTCCCTCGACCCGGGTCGAAGCGGATCGTTTGTACGTGCAGGACCGCCAGCTCTACACCTCCGCGGGGGTCAGCGCTGGCATCGACCTGTCGTTGTTCCTGCTGGCCCAGGACCATGGCCCGGACGTTGCCCTGAGTGTCGCCAAGCGGCTGGTGGTGTTCACCCAGCGCGCGGGCGGGCAGTCGCAATTCAGCCCTTTTCTTGCACCCCATGCTGAGCCGACATCCACCGTGGCCCAGGTCCAGGCCTATGTACTGGCGCACCTGAACGGTGACCTGACCATCGCCGATCTGGCCAATGCCGCGAGCATGAGCCAGCGTAACTTCTCGCGGGTGTTCACCCGGGAAGCGAAGATCACGCCCGCGGAGTTCGTCGAGCAGGCCCGGGTGGACGCGGCGCGGGTGATGCTCGAAAGCACCCGCGCCCCGCTCAAGACCGTGGCTTGGCAATGCGGCTTTCGCGATGCCCAGCACATGCGCAGCGTATTCAATCGCAGGCTGGGCGTAACGCCGCAGCAATTCAGGCTGAATTTCGGCGCGCTGGCGTAAGTGTCAGCCTCTCACTTCTTCAACGCGTCATGGGCTTCCAGCGCTCGCAGGGAGTAGATGTACGCCGCGCCAGCGTTCAGCGACACCGCGGTGGCCAGGGTGGCGGCGATTTCTTCGCGGGTGGCGCCGGCCTTGATGGCGGCGTCGGTGTGCACGCCGATGCAGCCGTCACAGCGGGTGGTGATCGCCACGGCGATAGAGATCAGTTCACGGGTCTTGGCATCGAGTACGTTATTTTCGGCGGCGGCTTCATCCAGGGCCATGTAGGCCTTGACCATTTTCGGGTTGCTCTTGCCCAGGGCGCCAAAGGCACTTTTGATGGTGGGCAGCAGTTCGGACCAGTTGTTGAACATTGCGTGACTCCTGTGACGAGGGCGGGTTGTTGAACCCTTGTAGTCTTGACCATCCATGACGATCAAGTCTGTTGGCGATGAAAAATACCCCACAAACTCAGGGCGCGGCCCTGGCCGGCAACAGCTTCAGGGTCGCGCGGGTATTGGCCATCACTTCTTCCTCGACCAGGTGCGCCTGGTGATATACCCCTTCGATGTAAGCCTCTGCCTGGTCCTCGTAATGCTTGTCGAACGGCACGCCGCTCTGGCCGACCGGATTGATGGTGACGCTGTGGGCCGGGTCGGCGAAGTCTATGATGCGTCGGGTGGACGGGCCGTAGGTCACCGGCCAGGGCGCCGGGCCGATTTTGGCCGAGAGGTTGTTAGGCACTTCGTGGGTGCCCGGGGCAGCGAACGGACCGACATTGAAGATCCGGTCCAGCGGCTTTTGCAGGCCCAGCGGATGGCCGTGGGTCAGGGTGTGGGCCTTGCCCCACTGCCATTGCGTGGCATCGTCGCCGAGGGTGGCCTTCAGGTGCGCCAGGCTCTTGCTCCAGGCTTTTTTCACGGTGTCGGCCCGGGTTTGCGTACCCAGTGTCGAGCGGTCGTCCCACCATGGTGAGTCTGCCGCTGCCGCCAGGCGTGGAAGGGCCGCGTCGATCACCCGGGTCGACAGCGCGGTGTTGAAGAAGCCGTCACCCAGTTCATCGCGCAGGGCCGCGTCGGCCAGGTCGAACAAGAACTGGTTGAACAGCGTAGCGCTGGTGGAGTCCAGCGGATAATCGCCTTGCCATTGGGCCAACTGCTCCACCCACTTGCGCTCCTGCGGATCACTGACCACCTCACGCAGCACCGGCAGCAAAGGCGCGAGCAGACGCGGGCCGTAGGCTGTGGTGGTGCCCAGTTGCAGTTTCTGGGAGGTCTCGATGTCCCACTTCGCCTGCTTGTCGCTGAGCTGGAGGTTGAGTTGCTGGCCACGGTCGGGGAGGTTGTAGTAACCCGGGATCTCGATGCCACTGGCCGGCACCGGCTGGAAGTTGGCCGAGATAATGTAGCCCCGTGCCGGGTTCTCTTCCTGGGGGTTGCTGCTGAAAGGGTAGAAGCCTTCCTTTTCTGCTTCCGGACTGCTGCCATCGAGTATGAACCCGGGCTTCACGCCGGCCGGCCTCTTGGGCAATTGCGCCGCAGCCCACCAGCCGATATCGCCCTTGGCATTGGCCCAGACAACATTCAGCCCGGGTGCATGGATCTTGGCTGAGGCGCCACGAGCCTTGGCCAAAGTGTCGGCGCGGTTGAGCTGGTAGAAGGCTTCGAGGATCGGATTTCGACTTTCCAGGAAACCCCACCACATGGCGATCGGCGTCTTGCCGGCGTTAGCACCAAGGACATCGTTGACGATCGGGCCGTGGGGCGACTGGCGCAGCACCAGTGTCACTGGTGCCTGGCCCTTGACCGCGATCTGCTGTTCGCTGCGGGTCATGTCCACCCATTGGCCTCGATACCAGACCTGTTCGGGGTTGTCCGGGTTGACCTTCTCGGCGATCAGGTCGAGGTCGTCGTTCTGGAACATGGTGATGCTCCAGCCGAAATCCTTGTTCATACCCAGCGTCGCAAAGGGCATCAGCGCCTGGTACTGCCCATAGAGTTCGAAAGCCGGCGCCGACAGGTGCGCCTCATACCACACCGAGGGCGTGGAAAAACGGATATGTGGGTCACCCGCCAGCAGCGGTTTGCCGCTGTGGGTACGGCTGCCGGCGAGCGCCCAGGCGTTGCTGCCTTCGAACTGCGGCAGGCCGTGATCGGCCAGGGCCTGCTCGCTCAAGCGGGCCAGGGCGTTGAGATCTTTCCAGTCGGCAGCGGCCAGTGGCAGGGCGCTCTTGCCGCCTTTGGCGAGCACGCCCAGGGGCTGCCAGTCGAGGTCGAAGATGTTCAGGTAATCAGCGCCCAATTGGTCGCGCACATAGGTCAGTAGCGGTTCGGTACGAAAGGCAGCGGCGAAACTGTAGGCCATGTAACCGGTAATGCTCACGGTATCTTCGGTGGTGAAGGGGCGCTTGGGAATGCCCAGCACATCGAACTCCAGCGGTCGGGTGTGGCTGTCCTGATAGCTGTTGATGCCGTCCAGGTAAGCCTGCATGGCGAGCCAGGCCGGGGATTGTGGGTCTTGTTCGGTGACATAGGTCGCGGCGCGCTCGCGGATACGCAGGCTGCGCATCAGCTTGTCGGTGTCGAGCAGCTTAGGCCCCAGCACCTCGGCCAGTTCGCCACGGGCGAGCCGACGCATCATCTCCATTTGAAACAACCGGTCCTGGGCATGGACATAGCCGAGGGCGCGGTACAGGTCGGTTTCGTTCTCGGCGCGGATATGCGGCACGCCGCGTTCGTCGTAGCGCACGGTCACCGAACCGTGCAGCCCTTGCAGTTGCACCATGCCCTGGCGGGTGGGCTGCTTGCTGTAGAGGTAGCCGCCCGCGACGATGATGGCGGTGACGACCAGTGACAGGAAGGCGAAGAGGGTGCGTTTCATGGAGATTCCTTATTGAGTGACAGCGACCCCATGGTCTCGCTGTTTATTCCCTGTTTAGCATGCCGCTGCTTACCTGCGCATCGCCCCTCGGAGGGATTTCCCCCGGCTGGCTATTCTTTGGCTGATGTGTCCTGGCTCCACGGGCAATAACACCCCACCGCCAGCGTATGGGTCGCATCGACCGCCCGGCCAACGCTCAATGCCTCGAGAATCGGCTCGATGAAGCTGTTGCTCGAGTTGCAGGTCAGGCCTTCGCTGTAGGGGCCGAAATACGCCAGTTTGCCGCTACGATCCCAGATCGCCACGGCCGGGCTGGCAGGAATCTGGCTCGAACCGGGGAGTACCGAGAGGGTTTTGAGATGGCTCAGCGTGGTCGGTAAGCGACCTTGGCTGCCGGCCTTTTGTACTGCATAAAATTCGACGCCTTGCGGTACATATTTATCGATCAACTCGGCCAGGTGTTGCTGATTGCCGACGTTGCACGGGCACGCCGGGTCCCAGAAATGCACCAGACGGATCGCGCCAGGGCCGGCCAGGTCAGCAGGCAGGCGCAGTGGGTCGCCGGAAAACACCGCCGTATGTTGGCTGAACGTGCGCAGAAAGCGCCCCTGGAACCAGTCGTAGGCGACCCACAGCATGGCGGCGCACCCGAGGGCAAGCAGGCTGGCAAGCAAGGTCGTGCGGTGGGGCGAACGCATGAAGTCGATCCTCTGGGGCCGGCTAGCTTGCCATGACTGTCGCGACAGATGAATATCGCAGGCCTATAAAGTCCGTTTCGCGCGCTGCGCTTTGCCTGGGAATATTGATGCCTGCCACTTTCAACCCCGATCACCTGCGTGCCAGCCTGCAACCCTTGGCACAGTGGCAACCTCTCTCGGAGCAAGCACAGGCCTATCAGCGCTTCTATGGACTGGATTTCCCCCAACACCCATTGCGCAAGGGACTGGGGCGTTTCGAGATAGACGGGTATGAGGTGGTCGCCCAGGTCTGGTGGCCGGAAAAAGCCGTGGCGACGATGTTCGTGTTCCATGGTTACTACGATCACATGGGGCTGTACCGGCACTTGATCGAGTGGGCGCTGGAGCAGAAATTCGTGGTGATCGCCTGCGACCTGCCGGGCCATGGCCTGTCCAGCGGAGAACGCGCCAGCATCGGTGATTTCGCTGAGTACCAGGCAACGTTGCAAGGGCTGCTGAGGGAGGCCGCGACGCTGGACCTGCCGCAACCCTGGCATCTATGCGGACAAAGTACCGGCGGGGCCATCGTGGTCGATCATGTGCTCAACCAGGGCGCAAACAGCCCGGCCCAGGGCCAGGTCATTCTACTGTCGCCCTTGGTTCGGCCACGGGCCTGGGGCTGGTCGCGCCTGAGTTATTACCTGCTCAAACCCTTCGTGACCGGCATCGCCCGGCGTTTCAGCGAGAACTCCAACGATCCGCAATTCCTGTCGTTCCTGCAAGCCGACCCCCTGCAACCGCTGCGCCTGCCCACGGCGTGGGTGGGGGCGTTGGGACAATGGATCAAACGCATCGAAGCCGCCCCGAGCAGTCCGCGCCAGCCATTGATCGTGCAGGGGCAGGCGGACATGACGGTGGATTGGGGGCATAACCTGCAAGTGCTGCGCAGCAAATTCGCTCGGCCGCAGGTATTGATGCTGCCCGAGGGCCGGCATCACCTGGCGAATGAGACGCTGGCGATACGGCAGGAGATGTTTGGGTTTCTGACCGAGCGAATGAGTCGGGTTCAGCGGTGACTGATCAATTGCTTTCGCGAGCAAGCTCGTTCCCACATTGGACCGTCAGCGCTCGCGAAACCTGAGTTCACTCAATACCCTGTGGGAGCGAGCTTGCTCGCGATGGCGGTGTTATGGGCGCTGAAGATCTACTGCCCGAGATTCTGCCCCACCGCCAACCCCGCCCGAATCGCCGCCAAGGCGGCCTGATAATAAGCCTGGCCCTCGGTCGACTCGGCGAAGGTGGAAAACTCTTCCAGCTCGGTATCCGTCAGGTCACGGTAGACATACAACAGCGTGTTGTTCAGGTCGGTGCCGATCTGTTCCATCAGCCGCTGGCGCTGACCGTTGAGCATGCCCTGGGCCTGGCCACCGCCCAGCAGGCCGGGGATCATCGAACTCAGGCTGTCGGCCGCCACGCCGGCAATCGCTAGGCTGACTTCAGCACCGGCCTCGCGGGCGGGCAGGGCCTGGGCCAGGTGGCCGATGATCAACAGGCGGTTGTCGCTGGCTTGCATCTTCGGTAGGCCCTTGGCGTTTTTCGCCAATTGATCGCGGCGGGTTGCCAGCAGCTCGGCGGCCACGACTTTGCGGCCCAAGGGCGATTGGAAAAAGCTCAGGGCTGGCTGAGGGTCGCGAAGATTCTTGCGCATTTGCGCTTCGGCCCGCTGGTCCATGGCCTGGGGGGCGAAACGTTGATTGCTGTTGTTCACCAGTGCCTGGAACACCGCTGGTGGCAGGCTGTCCTGGTAGCGCTGCTGCGCGGCGCTCAAGGCGTCATTGAAATGCGCCCGCTGTTGCGGCCAGCCGGCGACCTTGTACAACTGGTCGTAGCTGTCTGCCCAGGCAGGCAATACGCAGAACATCAACAGTGAGAAAAGCAAACGACGCATAGGGACTCCTGTCAGCAGCCGACTATTCTCCGTGGGGTGTGGGGTCTTGTCGAGAATTCGTATCAAGTTCGTACGGCGGTGCTATCTGGCAGCAAAAAACCTGCTGAGCGTCGCTGTCGGTTTTGCAGGCACAGGAATACTATGCGCGCCATGCAAATACCTTCTGATCACCCGCTGCTGTTACGTATCGTCGACGACCTGGCCGAGCGCGGCTGGTCGCAGCAGAACATTTTCCTGCCGGATGCACTGACCCGCGCCCTGGCGGCCGAATGTCGCCAGCGTGCCGCCGAGGGCGAGCTGGCCCCGGCCGCGGTCGGGCGCGGGCCATTTTCGGAGATTCGTGAAGGCATTCGTGGTGATCGTATCCAGTGGATCGAACCCGGCCAGGCGCAAGCCTGCGACCGTTACCTGGGGTTGATGGACAGTCTGCGCGAAGCGATGAATCGCGGGTTGTTCCTGGGCCTGGAAGATTTCGAAAGCCATTTCGCCCTGTACCCGCCCGGTGCGTTCTACCTCAAGCACGTCGACCGCTTCCGCGATGACGACCGGCGCATGGTATCGGCGGTGCTGTATCTCAACGACGCCTGGCTGCCGGAACATGGCGGCCAGTTGCGCATGTACCTGGACGATGGCGTGGAACATGACGTGGTGCCCTCTGGTGGCTGCCTGGTGGTGTTCCTGTCGGGGCAAATACCCCATGAAGTCCTGCCCGCCACCCGCGATCGCCTGTCCTTGACGGGATGGTTCCGCCGCCGTGGCAACGAGTTGTTCTGAGCATGGAAAAAATTCTGGTCAGTCGCTGCCTGCTTGGGCACCGCGTGCGCTACGACGGCGGCGCCAGCGGGCCGTTCGACCAGCTGCAGCAATGGCTCGACGAAGGTCGTGTCGTGCCGTTGTGCCCGGAAGTCGCCGGCGGCCTGCCCACGCCTCGGGCGGCGGCGGAGATTCCCGGTGGGCAGGGCGGGCACGTACTCGACGGCCAGGCGGCGGTGATCACCACCGAGGGCGAGGATGTGAGTGCGCAGTTCCTGTCCGGTGCGAATCAAGCGCTGGAATTGGTGTGTGCCCATGGCATCCGGATCGCCGTGCTCAAGGCCAATAGCCCGTCGTGCGGCAACCTGCTGACCTATGACGGGACGTTCAGTGGCGTGAAAATCAGCGGCGAAGGCGTGACGGCGGCCTTGCTCAAGCGTCATGGGGTGAAGGTGTTCAGTGAGTTGGAGTTGCCGGAAGCTGCTGCGGTGCTCAGGGCCTTGATCGAGGAGTAACTACGGGGCAGCACTGCTCTCTTGTGGCGAGGGGATAAATCCCCTCGCCACAAGAGAGCACCATGTTCCCAAGCAGGTTTTGTGTCATCTAGAGCTGCTGCGCCAACTGCTCGATCTGCTCCTGCCGCTCCGCCTGGCTCAGCCGTTGCTGAGGATTCAGCGACGACCACTGCGGATACGCCCGGGCCTTGTTCAGGGCTTCGGGCAGTTTGCCTTCGCGCCAGGTCTTGTCCTGGGGCGTGGCGATGCGGATGCTGTCCATGGCCGCATGGCCGCGCAGGTTGAGGGCTTGCAGCAATTGGCGTTGGCGTAGGGCCAGGAGGCGCAGCACGCTGTCGTCCACCGTCAATTCCCGCTGACCCTTGAGTTTGCCCATCAGCCGGTTGCCATAGCTGCGGGCGGTTTGCAGGGTGCCGCCGACAATGGCCCCGGCCAGGGCGGCGGCACCGAGGGTCAGGCCACCCACCAGCAGATCCACACCGGCGCCGGCCGCCGCGCCCGCCGCGATCCCGCCACCGACCCGTACGCCCAATTGCTTGAGGGTTTCAGGGTTGAACAGGTCATCGCCCCAACGGCCATCGAGCAGCGGCAGGTCGCTGGCGGCCGCGTCCTGGGGACGGAAGGCGTAGAGCTTGAGCAGCGCATCGACGCAGCGCTGTTCACGCTGACGCACCGCGTTGCGCAGTTCGCTGATGGCTTGGCGTTCCAGTTCGGCATCGCTGGCCACGCTGCGTCGGCAGGCGGCGCAGTCGATCAGCAATTCTGCAACCAGTCGTGCCGCGCTCTGCTGGCGAGCCAGGCGTTGGGCCTGTTGATCGGCGACCAGGCGTTCCAATGGCCCGCGGGCGCTTTCCAGCAACAGCGCGAGGCTTTCATACAAGCGCCGCTCGCCGTCCTGGGGCGGGGCGACGCTGTCAAAACGCACCAGGGCGTGCAGCCCCAGCCGCGCCAGGGCCTCGCGCCAGTCAGGCTCGCGGTGGTTGGCGCTGCTGACGAAGTTCAATACCGGTAGCAGCGGTTTGCCGCAGCTGGCGAGGACTTCCAACTCATCGCGGTACTTGGCCAGCACCGGCTCGCGGGCATCGATCACATAGAGCCCGGCATCGCTGGCGAGCAGTTGCCGCAGCACCTTGGCTTCCTGTTCGAAGCGTTGCCGCGCCTCGCTGCCATCGAGGAACCGGGCCAGCCGTGCCGGGCCGTCCAGGCGTTCACCGGGCCGCTCCAGGCGCTCGAGATAATCGAGCAGGGCGATGGCGTCTTCCAGGCCCGGCGTGTCGTACAGCTCCAGCAGCGCTTCGCCATCCACCGACAGGCGCGCACCCTCGACGTGGCGGGTGGTGCTCGGGCGATGGGATACTTCGCCGAAGCCGACGTCCCGGGTCAAGGTACGCAGCAGGGACGTCTTGCCCACGTTGGTGTGGCCGACCACGGCCAGTTTCAGCGGCTTCATGGGCTCAGTCATGGCCAGTCTCCAGCCAATTCAACGGCGCGCAGTCGGCGAAGGGCAATTGCAACTGCTGCAGCGCGTTGTGCCAGTCGCCCAGGCGTTCGGCGTCCAGCGCTTCGCCAGGCGGCGCCTGCAACAACCAGACGCGGGTGGCACTGGCGCTGCGGGCCAGTTCGGCGATCAACGCCAGGCTGCCGCGGTCCGGTGAGCGCCGAGGGTCGCAGGCAATCGCCAGTCGCGCCGGGGGAAAACGTGACAGTTGTTCGAGGAGTTTGTGGCGCGACTCGCGGCTGTCGAGGACGCCGGCGTTTTTCACGGTGGTTGGCAGCTTCGGCGGCCAGGGTCGATCATCCAGTTCAATGGCCACCAGCAACGCGCCATCGCTTTCCATCGCGCTGACCGCACTTTCGATGTGATGCAGTTGCGCGGGCGCGGCGTCGTTGACGCCCAGGCGTTCGCTGCTGGGCATCAGCCGCTCGCGCAGTTGGGCATAACCCGGCAGGTTCAGGTCCAGGCGCAGCGTGGCCCGGCCGCGTTGCCAGCGCCACAGGCACAGCAGCGCCAAGCACAGGCGCGGCAGCACGCCATACACCAACAGCACGCCCACCAGCCAGGCGGCCCAGGCCTGGCGGGCGCTTTCGATATTCAGCGCGGTATCGCCACTGGCGCGGATCATCTCCTCAGTCGGCACGCTGAAACCCAACAGCGCGGGCAACGCGCCGAGGGCCTGGGTCATGGCGACGAAGGTTTCGCCACCGAGAATCGTGGTTTCCCAGACGAAGCCGTAGCGCCGGGTCGCCATCAGCATCAATACGATGACCAGCGCGCTGAGCATCGCCAGCAGCCACAAACCGTTGACCAGTGCGCCGAGGGCCCAGCGATTGAGCTTGTGCCGCTGCAGCAACAGCAGCAGGGCTGGCGCCAGTTGGGCGGCCTTGGCATCGCGGGCCAGTTTTTCGCTGAGCCACAACCACAGGCGCCCCAGGGCGGCGCCTTGCTCGCCAGTGAATATCAGGCCCAGCACCCAGCCGATGAGCAGGATCAGGTTCAGTCCCAAAAGACTGCCCAAGGCCCAGAACACATTGACCGGTGTTTGCCCGTCGCCGAGGGCGGCAAAGCCCAGGCCAGCGCCGCTGATGAGCGCGAGCAGCGCCAGTAAGATCAGCGCCAGGCGCGCCCCTTGCAGCCAGTGGCGCAAGGCTTGGGTAAGACCATCACGTTCGGCCAGCCAGCGGGCGCGGTGGTGGATGCGGCTGGATAAATCGCCGCCTGCCGCACGGGCCAGGCGATTGGCTTCCTGGTCCTCGAGCGGGCCGGCGTGTTCTTCACGCAGGCGTACCGTCTCGGTCAACCAGAGGTTCTGCAGTTCTGTCACGGGCGCTTCCGTTGCTCGAATGAGGGTTGAGCATAACCGCTGTGGCGCTTGTCGGGGTACGTTGCCAGGCGTCGAGCCTCTGGTATCCTCGCCGCCATGAAAAAAACTCTCCCCCTAAGCCTGATTGCAGCCCTCGGTGAAAACCGTGTGATCGGCGTCGACAACAGTATGCCCTGGCACTTGCCGGGGGATTTCAAATACTTCAAGGCCACCACCCTGGGCAAGCCGATCATCATGGGGCGCAAGACCTGGGACTCCCTCGGTCGACCGTTGCCCGGGCGGCTGAACATCGTGGTCAGCCGTCAGCCTGGCCTGGCGCTGGAGGGCGCGGAAGTTTTTTCCACGCTGCAGGCTGCGGTGGAACGTGCCGAAGCGTGGGCGTTGGAACAGGGCGTCGACGAGCTGATGTTGATCGGTGGTGCCCAGCTATACGCCCAGGCCCTGGAGCAGGCGGATCGCCTGTACCTGACCCGCGTGGCGCTGAGCCCGGAAGGGGATGCGTGGTTTCCGGCGTTTGATTCGAGCCAGTGGACATTGGTGTCGAACCAGCCGAACCCGGCCGAAGGGGACAAGCCGGCCTACAGCTTTGAGGTGTGGGAAAAGCGCTAAAAGCATCGCGAGCAAGCTCGCTCCCACATTGGTTTTTTGGTGAGCACAATATCTGCGATCACCGCTGACCACTGTGGGAGCGAGCTTGCTCGCGATGGCGATTTAGCAGGTACTCCCCATCAAGCGTGCACCAACTCCCCATGCTCCTCGGCATCGAGCAACGCCTTGTCGGTCTGCTGCATCACCTGGCTGGTAATTGCCCCAGCGGTGATCGAGCCGCTGACGTTCAACGCCGTACGGCCCATGTCGATCAGTGGCTCGACGGAAATCAGCAGTGCCACCAGCGAGACCGGCAAGCCCATGGCCGGCAGCACGATCAGTGCGGCAAACGTCGCGCCGCCACCGACACCGGCCACCCCGGCCGAACTTAACGTCACGATTGCCACCAGCGTCGCGATCCACACTGGATCCAGCGGGTTGATGCCCACCGTCGGTGCAACCATCACCGCCAGCATCGCCGGATAGAGGCCGGCGCAACCGTTCTGGCCGATGGTGGCGCCGAACGAGGCGGAGAAGCTGGCGATGGAGCGGGGGATGCCCAGGCGACTGGTCTGGGCTTCAATGCTCAACGGGATGGTCGCGGCGCTGGAGCGGCTGGTGAACGCGAAGGTCAGCACCGGCCAGATCTTGCGGAAAAAGCGCAACGGGTTGATTCCGGCCGTGGACACCAGCAAGCCATGCACCACGAACATCAGGCCCAGCCCCAGGTACGACACCACGACAAAGCTGCCGAGCTTGATGATGTCCTGCAGGTTGGAGCCAGCCACCACTTTGGTCATCAGGGCCAGCACGCCGTACGGGGTCAGCTTCATCACCAGGCGCACCAGGCGCGTCACCCAGCTTTGCAGGGTGTCGATGGCGTTGATCACTTTCTGGCCTTTCTCCACGTCATCCTTGTGCAACTGCAACGCCGCAACACCGAGGAACGCCGCAAAAATCACCACGCTGATGATCGAAGTCGGCTTGGCCCGAGCCAGGTCGGCAAAGGGGTTCTGCGGAATGAACGAGAGCAGCAATTGCGGAATGTTCAGATCGGCGACCTTGCCGGCGTAGTCGCTCTGGATCACTTGCAGGCGCGCCAGCTCCTGGGTGCCGGCCACCAGGCCTTCGGCGGTGAGGCCGAACAGGTTGGTCAGGCCGATGCCGATCAGGGCGGCAATGGCCGTGGTGAACAGCAGCGTGCCGATGGTCAGGAAGCTGATCTTGCCCAGGGACGAGGCGTTGTGCAGGCGGGCCACGGCGCTGAGGATCGAGGCGAAGACCAGCGGGATGACGATCATTTGCAGCAGTTGCACGTAACCGTTGCCCACCAGGTCGAACCAACCGATCGAGGCTTTGAGCACCGGGTTGCCGGCGCCATAAATCGTGTGCAGGGCAAGACCGAACAGCACGCCCAGCACCAGTGCCAGCAGCACTTTTTTGGCCAGGCTCCAGGTGCGGTGACGGGTTTGCGCCAGGCCGAACAGCAAGGCGAGGAATACCAGCAGATTGAGGATCAGCGGCAGATTCATCAAAGAGACTCCGATAAGACTTGTGCCAGTCGCTTGGAGCCGCGACTGCGAACCGGGGAGCCTAACAGCCTGATAACTAATGAATTAATACTAAAAAGGCATGTAGATTGTCGTTTATGGAATAAGGCGGCGGCGTTTACGGACATGTCGCTGGCGTTATCAGGACGCAAGCCGTCGCGGGTAGGCGAGGACTGTCACACGCATTTGTTAGCGTCGGGTTCTTTGAACCTGGGAGAAATGCCGATGAAGCTCGTACCTCGTTTTCTCGCTGTCGCCTTGAGCCTGGGCCTTGCCGGCCAAGTGCTCGCCACCGAACTCAAACACTGGCCGGCGGAACAGGCCAAGGCCCTGGACGCGATGATCGCGGCCAATGCCAACAAGGGTAACTACGCGGTGTTCGACATGGACAACACCAGTTACCGCTACGACCTTGAAGAGTCGTTGTTGCCGTTCATGGAGAACAAGGGCCTCATCACCCGTGAAACCCTGGACCCGTCCTTGAAACTGATGCCGTTCAAGGACACGGCCGACCACAAGGAAAGTCTGTTCAGCTATTACTACCGCCTGTGCGAAGTGGATGACATGGTCTGCTATCCATGGGTGGCCCAGGTGTTTTCCGGCTTTACCCTCAAAGAACTCAAGGGCTATGTCGACGAGCTGATGGCTTCTGGCAAACCGGTGCCGACCACGTATTACGATGGTGACAAGGTGGTCAACTACAACGTCAATCCGCCGAAAATCTTCACCGGCCAGGCCGAGCTGTACAACAAGCTGATGGAAAACGGCATCGAGGTCTATGTCATGACCGCGGCGTCGGAAGAGCTGGTGCGCATGGTCGCCGCCGATCCGAAGTACGGCTACAACCTCAAGCCGCAGAACATCATCGGTGTGACCACGCTGCTCAAGGACCGCAAGACCGGCGAATTGACCACCGCACGCAAGCAGATCACCGCTGGCAAATATGATGAGAAAGCCAACCTCGGCCTGGAATACACGCCTTATCTGTGGACCCCGGCGACCTGGATGGCCGGTAAGCATGCGGCGATCCTGACGTATATCGACGAATGGAAAAAACCGGTACTCGTGGCCGGCGACACCCCGAGCAGCGATGGCTACATGCTGTTCCACGATGTAGACGTGGCCAAAGGCGGCATCCACCTGTGGGTCAACCGCAAGGACAAGTACATGACCCAGATTAACGGCATGATGGCCAAGCACGCCGCTGCCCAGGCGAAGGAAGGACTGCCGGTGACGGCGGACAAGAACTGGGTGATCGTCAAGCCGGAAGACATTCAGTAAACCCGCACAAGAGGAAAAGCTGCAGGTACTGCTTTTGTGAGCGCTTCGCACTCAAGCGGGAGCAAGCTCCCTCGCCACGGAGATATCATTGACCCAATAAAAATGCCCCGCACTTGGCGGGGCATTTTTATTGCGGCTATCGACGCTTACAGGCCGTCGAGCATCGCCTTGTTCCGCACCGCGCCTTTGTCGGCGCTGGTGGCGAGCAGGGCATAGGCCTTGAGGGCGGTGGTGACTTTACGCGGACGCACTTCCACCGGTTTCCAGCCTTTCTTGTCCTGCTCGACGCGGCGCGCGGCCAGTTCTTCATCGCTGATCAACAAGTTGATCGAACGGTTCGGAATGTCGATCAGCACCTTGTCGCCATCGCGCACCAGGCCGATGGCACCGCCGGCAGCTGCTTCTGGCGAAGCGTGGCCGATGGACAGGCCCGAGGTGCCGCCGGAGAAACGACCGTCGGTGAGCAAGGCGCAGGCTTTGCCCAGGCCCTTGGACTTCAGGTAGGACGTGGGGTAGAGCATTTCCTGCATGCCCGGGCCGCCTTTCGGGCCTTCGTAGCGAATGATCACGATATCGCCAGCTTTCACTTCGTCGGCGAGGATCCCGCGCACGGCGCTGTCCTGGCTTTCGAAAATCTTGGCGTTGCCTTCAAACACGTGGATCGACTCGTCGACGCCGGCGGTTTTCACCACGCAACCGTCCAGGGCGATGTTGCCGTACAGCACGGCCAGGCCGCCTTCTTGGGAATACGCGTGCTCGACGCTGCGGATGCAGCCGTTTTCACGATCGTCGTCCAGGGTTTCCCAACGGGTCGACTGGCTGAACGCGGTTTGCGTCGGAATACCTGCCGGGCCGGCCTTGAAGAAGTGATGCACGGCTTCGTCGGTGGTCTGGGTGATGTCCCACTTGGCGATGCCTTCGGCCATGCTCTTGCTGTGCACGGTCGGCAGGTCGGTGTGCAACAGGCCGCCACGGGCCAGGGAACCGAGGATGCTGAAGATCCCGCCGGCGCGATGCACATCTTCCATGTGGTACTTCTGGATGTTCGGTGCGACCTTGCACAGTTGCGGTACGTGACGAGACAAACGGTCGATGTCGCGCAGGTCGAAATCGATCTCGGCTTCCTGGGCGGCCGCCAGCAAATGCAGGATGGTGTTGGTGGAACCGCCCATGGCGATGTCCAGGGTCATGGCGTTTTCGAACGCCTTGAAGTTGGCGATATTGCGCGGCAGCACCGACTCGTCGTTCTCACCGTAGTAGCGCTTGCACAGCTCGACGATGGTCCGGCCGGCCTGCAGGAACAGCTGTTCGCGGTCACTGTGGGTGGCGAGGGTCGAACCGTTGCCCGGCAAGGCCAGGCCCAGAGCTTCGGTCAGGCAGTTCATCGAGTTGGCGGTGAACATGCCGGAGCACGAACCGCAGGTCGGGCAGGCGCTGCGCTCGTACTCGGCAACCTTCTCGTCAGAGGCGCTGGAGTCGGCGGCGATGACCATGGCGTCCACCAGGTCCAGGCCGTGGCTGGCGAGCTTGGTCTTGCCGGCTTCCATCGGGCCGCCGGAAACGAAGATCACCGGGATGTTCAGGCGCAGGGCGGCCATGAGCATGCCTGGGGTGATCTTGTCGCAGTTGGAAATGCACACGATGGCGTCGGCGCAGTGGGCGTTGACCATGTATTCGACGGAGTCGGCGATGATCTCGCGGCTCGGCAGCGAATAGAGCATGCCGTCGTGGCCCATGGCGATGCCGTCATCCACGGCGATGGTGTTGAACTCTTTCGCAACGCCGCCGACGCGTTCGATTTCCCGGGCAACCAGTTGGCCGAGGTCCTTGAGGTGAACGTGGCCCGGTACGAACTGGGTGAAGGAGTTGGCAATGGCGATGATCGGCTTCTTGAAGTCGTCATCCTTCATCCCCGTGGCGCGCCACAGTGCACGGGCGCCGGCCATGTTGCGGCCATGGGTGGATGTTTTCGAGCGGTAATCAGGCATGGAGCACTCCGGGCGGCTAATCAGGTACTTATCAGGTATCAATGGGGAAGTGAGCTTCTGTTGACGTCTGGAACACCCGGGTTTGGCCGTGTGTCCGGAAGTGGCCGATGACTTTGCAGGATCGCTGCGTGCCTCAGCATGAGCTCATAAACCCGCCGGGGATGAATGGCGATGAATGTCGCGATTCTACACCGCTGGCGCCAGGATGAAATGACGCAAAGCGCTGATCGGGCGCCAATGTCGCGCTTGGGATGACGACTGGCAGCGTTCAGCCGGGCAACAGGCCCCTGTGACGATGTCGCGCCAGGGTATTGAGCCCCAGCCCCAAGAGGCTGAGCATTATCAGGGAGAGGGCCAGGGTGATTTGCAGGTCAAGCGGCGTGAGGCTGATCGCGGCGCTGGTCAGCCCACCGATGATGAAGATCAGCACGCTGCCGGCCGAGGCGGACGTACCGGCTTGCTCGGGGAATATATTCATGGCCCGGGTGTGGGCTGCCGCCCGGGCAATGGTCGTTCCGGCGGTGCATACGATCATGGGCAGCAACAAGGTGGTGACCGACAGGCCGAGATGGCTGCTGAGCCCAAGCATCAAGGCCCCCGCGGCCAGGATCAGGCACAGGCCTGTGATGATTTGCGTCTGTGGGTCGATTCGAGTGCTCAGTACGGTCGCGACCGCTCCCCCGCCGATATAGGCCAATCCGTAGCCCAGCAGCGCCCACGAAAAGGCCTCGGGTGAGAGTTGCAGCTGGTCGATGAGTACCAGTGGTGAAATGACGATAAACGAGAAATGGCAGGAGAAGGCCAGCGCCGATGTCAACCAATAGGCCATGAAGCTGAAGTCACCGCAGACCTTTCGATAAGCCGCAATGAACGCCAGACGCTTGGGTTGGTGACCTGCCGGAGAAGAGGGGAGTAAACGACTCGCGCGGATAAACACACCGACGGCCAGGGCAATGAACACCAGGAAGCTGCCGCGCCAGCCCATCCAGCTTTGCAGGCCGGTACCGGCCAGGGGCGACACGGAAATGAAAATACCGCCGCAGGTGACCAGGAAGATCCGCAGTCGCTGCTGTTCGCGGCCGGTGAACAGGTCCTGGATCAACGCCTGGGACAGCACGAAACAACCGCACCCCAAGGCCTGGACGACACGAAAGAAAACAAAGGCCCCGTAGCCGTTGGCGAGCACGCAACCAGTTGCGCCGAGGGCTGAAACGGTGATCCCGATCAACAGCAGGTTTTTTCGCCCCATGGCGTCGGAGAGCGGGCCGATCAGCAACTGCGAAAGGGCGATACCCACAGCGAACAGGCTGACAGACAGGGCGATATCGGACGATGGGTGCTGAAAGTGCTCGGACAGTGCAGGGAACGAGGGCAGCACCACATCGATCGGGAACACGCCGAGCAAGGTCAGGGCCAGCAGCAAACCGACCGCGGCGGGTTTGCGTGCCTCCGGCAGGTCTTTGGTGTCAGTCATCGATGAACCCCGCTTGAGAGAAAAGCCGTCGATTGTGTTCGCTGTCGAAGAAGCTCGCCTTGCGCATGGCTGCGAATGTCGATGCCGCCCCCGAGCGAATCCGTCGGGCATGAGCATCGGGTTGCCGGAGTCCGGCAATGATCCGCTGGGATGACTGCTCGTCGAAGCCGACGCTGGCGAGGCTGCGCATCAGCCAGGGCACGTCTGGTTCGAAATAAAGGCCGATGATTTCCAGCAGCATCCTTGCGGCCAGGTCGCGTTGGGTCGATGCCATGGCGGCCCATAGATACTGGAACACCTCGCTGAAGTAGCGACTGTGGCGTGCTTCGTCCTCAAGATGATTGCTCAGCATCCTGTACACCGTGGAAACCAGGCTTTCGCGGGTGATGGCCAGCAGTTCCTTGGCGATGATCGTTTCGGAGACGAACCCCAATAGGAACCACGCCAGGCTGCGATCAGCGGGGCTCGCGGCCTCGATCACACCCAACAGCCGGTCGATGCGCCTGGGGAACGGGCGGTCGCGGATGTCATACAGAGCGGCGATCTGCTCGGCCACTTCATTGGAGAACAGCGCGTGATAACCCTCGTCGGTATACAGCTGCAGGGCGGCGGTTTTCATTTGCCTGGGGATTGTCACGGCCAGGTCGCCGTGAACGATGATTTCCACGGCGCGATTGACGACCTGATGTTCGAGCACAGTGGTGTAGTCGAGGAAGTACACCAGGTGATTCGCCGCCAGGCGCTGGGCAATGGAGCGTCCCGCCCTGCCGATCAAGGGGTGCTCGATATAGGGAATGAAGGCCGGCGGAAACCAGTCTCGACTTGTCAGTTGCTGCTCCAGGTCGTCGGGCAGGCGATAGTCGTTTTTGCGCACGCGCACCGTGGCCTTGTTATCCCAGTCACCCAAGGTGTAACGAGGCGTTTGCAGAAACGTTGAGCCGCTCATGTCCCAGAATCCTGGCGATTGACCAACGCCATCAGCTCGTTGCAGTGCACCTGTCCGTCGCCATGGCCGCAGCCGACAAAAAACAGCGGTTGCTCGGGGGTATCCTCGAGACCAAGTAGACATTCCACTTGACGGTCGGCCAGCGCCCCGGTCAGCCAGGTATTGAGGCCCAGCGCGGTTGCAACCATCAGGAAGGCCTGGGAGACATGGCCTGTTTCGACAAAAGCCATCCGGTAGGCGCGGGAGTGTTCGTACTTCCACCAGAGTTTGTCGAAGCGCGAGGTGATGAACAGCCCGAAGGGCAGCGGATTGATGAAGTGCTGGCCGCACAACAATTGACCCAGGGGGGTATCCGGCAGCGGCCGGACCAGGCTCAAGGCATGTTCATCCGGGTGATAGGCGTAGACCCCCGCTTCCAGGCCAGTGACATTGCGTACGTACAGATAGCCTTCGCAGGCATTCAGACCGCCGCCCGAGGGGCTGCTGCGGCGCGCGCTCAGTGCATCGCGATGGTTGGTGGGCATATGAACGCACGAGCGTTCGTCCAGGTATCCCAGGGTCAGGTACAGGAGGGTGCTGACCTGTCCGATTGAAATGGCGTGTTCGCTGAAGGCGCGGGAAGTGCTCCGACTGACAAGCGTCTGCGCCAGCGAAACGTCCTGCAGGTCGACCAACGAACAGGGTGCGAGGGCAATCCGCTCGACGGGGTACGTTTTTAGCCTGGCGGGAGGCGTTGGTGACGAAAGTACATCGTTGCAGTGCTGTAGATACAGGGGGGCCCATTCATTCACATCTTGTGGAACGCGTTCGCAAGGAATGTTTTTTGTGCCGATGTGAAATATTCTCGACAGCTCATCCCATTTCCACTCAATAGGTTCTTTGGGGGCTACTACCAGTATATCGGCGTTTACAAAGTCGATATCAATCGGGTTGTCGGTGTCGAATTGTGACGGGTCACTTATAAGTTGCGCCAGTCGGCTTGAGTAATTAAGTTCGAGCTCGAATTGAGTATGGTGTTCATAGTTCCATACAACTTGGTGCGGCGGGCGCGCAAGTATGAAAAGGTTCGGGTTTATATACATGAAGATTGATTCCGCAGGGGCACGCGTCTGGATGGGGCCGAAGTGCCGGCACTTCCCCGACCCCGTCTGTTACTTACTGAGCGGCTTTTGGCGTAATCAGACCTGCCAGGTTGGCGATTTTGTTAACTTCCAGACGGATTGCTTTCATGGTGCGGCTCCTTTGTTTGAACAAGTGTTGTGTCTGCTGATAGTTGTCACTGCCTTGTGACAGCTCAATCATAGTTTGTAGTGGGTGCTTGGCAAGTGAGTGTTGAGTAGGAAAGCTCCAGTAATAATGTGGGAGAGTTCATACAAAATTAACCAATGTCGGTATTAACTTCGGCGCTCGGTAACTTTTCATACGCGCAAAAAAAATCGCAGCCTAGGCTGCGAGTCAAATCGGGTATCAATATGCGGGGCACAGAGCGGCAACTCCGGCCCCGCCAGGGCTCAGCTGTTGGGCAACAACCGGCAGGTAATGCTCTTGATGTAGCGGGTTTCGGCAATGGCCGGGTGCACCGGATGGTCCGGCCCCTGACCGCCGCGTTCGAGCAACTGAATGTTGCGGTCCAGATGGCGGGCGCTGGTCAGCAGGATGTTCTGCAGGTCGTCTTCGGGCAGGTGCATCGAGCACGACGCGCTGACCAGGATGCCGTCCTTGCTGAGCAGGCGCATGGCTTGCTCGTTGAGGCGGCGATAGGCGCCTTCGCCGTTCTTCAGGTCTTTCTTGCGTTTGATGAAGGCCGGCGGGTCGGCAACGATCACGTCGAAACGTTCTTCGCTGGCCTTGAGCTCCTTCAGGGCTTCGAACACGTCGCCTTCGATGCAGGTCAGTTTTTCGGCAAAGCCGTTCAACGCGGCATTGCGCTCGACGCCGTCGAGCGCGAAGGCCGAAGCGTCGACGCAGAACACTTCACTGGCACCGAACGCCGCCGCTTGCACGCCCCAGCCGCCAATGTAGCTGAACAGGTCCAGCACCCGCTTGCCCTTGGCGTACGGCGCCAGGCGTGCGCGGTTCATGCGGTGGTCGTAGAACCAGCCGGTTTTCTGACCTTCCATGACCGGTGCTTCGAACTTCACGCCGTTTTCTTCCAGGGCGACCCATTCCGGTACCAGGCCGAACACGGTCTCGACATAGCGGTTCAGGCCTTCGGCGTCGCGGGCGGCGGAGTCGTTCTTGAACAGGATGCCGCTGGGCTTGAGCACCTGGGTGAGGGCGGCGATCACGTCGTCTTTATGGGCTTCCATGGTGGCAGAAGCGATCTGCACCACCAGGATGTCGCCGAAACGGTCGACCACCAGGCCTGGCAACAGGTCGGAATCCCCATAGACCAAGCGATAGAACGGCTTGTCGAACAGCCGCTCGCGCAGGGACAACGCCACGTTGAGGCGATGCACTAGCAGGGATTTGTCCAGCGGCAGCTTCACGTCACGGGACAGCAGCCGGGCGCAGATCAGGTTGTTGGGGCTCATCGCAACGATGCCCAACGGCTTGCCGCCGGCGGCTTCGAGGATCGCCTGGTCGCCGGCCTTGAAACCGTGCAGTGGGGTGGCCGCCACATCGATTTCGTTACTGTAGACCCACAGGTGGCCGGCGCGCAGGCGACGGTCGGCGTTGGCTTTGAGGCGCAGGCTAGGCAGGGACATGACGTCGCTCCGGAAAAAAGAGCGGGAGTATACCGTGTTGCAGGGGTTGGCGGGCTTGAAGGACGATAGGTGGCCCGGCGGTATATCGGATCCATCTTTAAGGGTTAGAATCCTCGCCTGACCCGGAGTGTGTACTCATGTCCAAAGAGCTTTCCGCCGAACAGATCCAACAGTCCCTGCAAGGGATCAGTGTGCCGCCCCAGCCGCAGATCATGGTGGATCTGCAGATGGAGCAGTACATGCCCGACCCGGACCTGGAGACCATCGCCAAGCTGATCTCCCACGATCCCGGCCTTTCCGGTGCCTTGCTCAAGATCGTCAACTCGCCGTATTACGGCCTGCGCAACAAGATCACCTCGATCCAGCGCGCAGTGAACCTGCTGGGCAGTCGCTCGATCATCAACCTGATCAACGCGCAGTCGATCAAGGGCGAGCTGCACGATGACGCCATCGTCACCCTGAACCGCTTCTGGGACACCGCCCAGGACGTGGCGATGACCTGCCTGACCCTGGCCAAGCGCGTCGGCCTGGAGAATGGCGACGAAGCTTATGCGTTGGGGTTGTTCCATGATTGCGGCGTGCCGTTGATGCTCAAGCAGTTTCCCACCTACATGGGAGTGTTGGAGGAGGCCTACGCCAATGCCAGCGCCGAATGCCGGGTGGTGGACACCGAAAACCGCGTGTTCAACACCAACCATGCGGTGGTCGGTTATTACACCTCCAAATCCTGGCGTCTGCCGGATCACGTCAGCCAGGCCATCGCCAACCACCATAACGCCCTGGCGGTTTTCAGCGACGAGTCCTCGCGCAACAACAGTCAGCTGAAAAACCTGCTGGCGATCCTGAAAATGTCCGAGAACATCTGTGCCTCCCACCGGGTGCTCGGTAATCAGGCCGAAGATCACGAGTGGGACAGCGTCGGGGCCCTGGTGCTCGATTACATCGGTTTGTCGGAATACGACTTCCAGACCCAGAAACAGGAAATTCGCGACCTCGCCACTCGTTGAGTACCGGGTTCGCCTGACTCGAGAATCCCATGCCAGAACTGCCGGAAGTCGAAACCACCCGCCGCGGAATCGCGCCACATCTTGAAGGACAGCGGGTCAGCCGTGTCGTGGTGCGCGATCGCCGCCTGCGCTGGCCGATTCCGGAAGACCTCGATGTGCGGCTCTCGGGCCAGCGCATCGTGCAGGTGGAGCGACGGGCCAAATACCTGCTGATCAACGCCGAAGTCGGCACCTTGATCAGCCATTTGGGTATGTCCGGCAACTTGCGACTGGTGGAAGTCGGCATGCCTGCCGCCAAGCACGAGCATGTGGACATCGAGCTGGAATCCGGCCTGGCCTTGCGCTACACCGACCCCCGGCGCTTTGGCGCGATGCTCTGGAGCCTCGACCCGCTCAACCATGAATTGCTGATTCGTCTCGGGCCTGAGCCGCTGACCGATCTGTTTGACGGCGAGCGCCTGTTCCAGCTTTCCCGCGGGCGCTCCATGGCGGTCAAGCCATTCATCATGGACAACGCGGTGGTGGTAGGCGTGGGCAATATCTATGCGACCGAAGCATTGTTTGCCGCCGGTATCGACCCGCGACGTGAAGCCGGGGGCATTTCCCGGGCCCGTTACCTGAAGCTGGCGATCGAGATCAAACGCATCCTCACCCATGCTATCGAGCGCGGCGGTACGACGCTGCGGGATTTCATCGGCGGCGATGGTCAGCCCGGTTATTTCCAGCAGGAACTGTTCGTATATGGCCGCGGCGGCGAACTGTGCAAGGTCTGTGGCACGGGGCTGCGGGAAGTTCGCCTGGGTCAGCGCGCCAGTGTCTGGTGTCCGCGCTGCCAGAGCTGATCTGTCCTACGGTCTATAGTCAGTAGTCATACTGCTGCTAAGCCGAAGGATCGCCCCATGAATCTGTTTCGACCTGTCGTCCTTGCGCTGCTGCTGAGTGTTGGTTTGCCTGTCCTGGCGAACAACGGTAGCGGCGACCCGCGCTACACCATCCAGAATCCACCCGCCTTCGCCATGATCGGCGACCTGCTGATCGCCCGTCCGCTGCTGCTCGCCGCCACTGTGATCGGTGCCGGGGCTTTTGTGGTGTCCCTGCCTTTTACCGCGCTGGGCGGTGGGGTTGGCGATGCGGGGAAAGCGTTGGTGGTGGACCCGGCGAAGGCCACGTTTGTGCGGTGCCTGGGGTGTGTTGGGGAGGGGTTTGAGGGGCAGGAGTGAGGTTTTGGCAGTTGGATCTTGGGTGCTGCTGATGGCCCCTTCGCGAGCAAGCCCGCTCCCACAAGGGATTTGCTTAAGACACAAATACTGTGGACATAGCCGATCGTGGGAGCGGGCTTGCTCGCGAAGAGGTCCGCACAAGCGCTACAGAGTCTTCTGGCTCAAGCCTTGCCAGTAATCTTGCGATATTTCGCCATCAACTGTTCTTCAGTTTCCGGATGGGCTTCATCCAGGGGGATGCAATCTACCGGGCAAACCTGCTGGCACTGGGGTTCGTCGTAGTGGCCGACGCACTGGGTGCACAGGTTCGGGTCGATGACGTAGATCTCTTCGCCTTGGGAAATGGCTTCGTTCGGGCACTCGGGCTCGCAGACGTCGCAATTGATGCAGTCGTCGGTGATGATCAGGGACATGCAGGCTCCTGCCGGGGCGTTGGGCCCGGGCATCTGAAAACGTATGTGCGCAATTGTGCCGCATTGGCGAGCGCAGTGCACGCGGGCGCGATGGACTGCGCTATGCCGGGCTACGAATCGGATCGCAGCCAGCGGGTTATTTCTTGAAGCGCAGGGTCAGCGCATCGGCCACGGCCGGATGGACGAACTTGGTGATGTCACCGCCCAGGGCCGCGATTTCCCGCACCAGGGTCGAAGAAATGAAGGAGTAGCGCTCCGACGGTGTCAGGAACAGGCTTTCGACGTCCGGAGCCAACTGGCGGTTCATGTTGGCCAGTTGGAACTCGTACTCGAAGTCCGAAACCGCACGCAGGCCGCGCAGGAACACATTGGCGTTCTTCTCTTTGGCAAAGTGCGCCAGCAGCGTCGAGAAGCCGACCACCTCCACGTTGGGCAGGTGTTTGGTGACCTCGCGAGCCAATTCCACACGTTGCTCCAGCGGGAACAGTGGGTTTTTCTTCGGGCTGGCGGCGACGGCGATGATCACGTGGTCGAACAGGCGCGCGGCGCGTTCGACCAGATCGCCATGGCCCTTGGTAATAGGGTCGAAGGTACCTGGGTACAACACTCGGTTCATCGCGTCGTCCTGGCGGGTGTCCGTTGGGGAGTCGGATGGTATCGCAGCCTTCTCGGTCGGCCAAGTCGGCTGTTGGATAAGAAAGCACTATAGACGCTGCGAATAATCTGCATATTCATGATTTTTTCAGACGTTCGGCCAGGGAAGTCGCCAGTTGCGCGGTCAGGCCATACACCGACAATTGTGGATTGGCACCGATGCTGGTGGGGAACAGCGAGCCGTCATGGATCGAAAGATTGCTCAGTTGGTGATGACGACCAAGGCTGTCGGTAACGGCGCTTTTCGGATCTTCACCCATTGCGCAGCCACCCATCACGTGGGCGCTGCCCAGGCGTGTGCGATACAAGGCAAGGTCCAGGCCGTCGATCAGCGTGCGGGCTTGGGCCAGGGTTTTCACATAGCGCGCATCGCTGTGCATGGGCATGACCGCTTTGGCGCCGCCGGCGAACTGAATCTCGGCCATGCTGTGGAAGGCCCGGCGCAAGCCGTCCCAGGCATACGGTGAAACGTGATAGTCGAGCACGGGTGTGCCGTCGTCGCGCAACTCGACGCTGCCGCCGGGGCTGTCCGGATGAAACCCATCGCGCAGCAACGCCAGCATGGCGTGGGTGTGAGGCAGGTGCTCCATGTGCAGGGCGTTCTCGCTGCCAAAGCCGCCAAGCAACGTGGCGGCGAGGGCCGGGTGCAACGGCGGGACTTCAAGCTTGTAGGCCATTTTGCCCGCGGCACCGTCCTGCCATTGGAAATGATCCGAATAAATCGATTGTGGCGCGCCGTAGAACGGGTTGATGACCTCGTCGAATTGCCCGGCGGACATGTTCACCAGATGCAGGAAGGTGCGCTTGCCCAGGCGTTCGTGCGGGTCTGGCGCAGCGGAGCGCAGCAGCAGGGCGGGGCTGTTGATGCCGCCACCGGCCAGTACGTAATGCAGAGCCTTGACGGTGATGCGCCGCCCGGTCGGTGCCACGCAACGCTCGTCCATGGCCAGGCATTCCAGGCTGGTAATCCCATCGTTTTTGATCGTCAGACGCTCGGCTCGCGCCAGGTAAAGCAGTACGCCACCCTTGTCCAGCGTGGCCGGGATGGTGGTGACCAGCATCGACTGCTTGGCGTTGGTCGGGCAGCCCATGCCGCAATAGCCCAGGTTCCAGCAGCCGCGTACGTTGCGCGGGATAACGTGCCAGCTGTAGCCCAATTGTTCGCAACCTTTACGAATCACGTCGTTGTTGGCATTGGGTGGAATCAGCCATGGCGCCACACCCAGGCGTTGCTCCATCTGTTCGAACCAGGGCGCCATGTCAGCGGCGCTGTGGCCCTTGACGTTGTGCTCGGCGGCCCAGTGGTCAAGGGTTTGAGTGGGGGTGCGAAAGCTGGAAGTCCAGTTGATCAGCGTGGTGCCGCCGACTGCCCGGCCCTGGAGAATGGTAATGGCGCCGTCCTTGCTCATGCGCCCGAGGCCTTCCTGATACAGGCTGGTGTAGGCCTGGTCTTCAAGCATCTTGAAGTCGTTGCTGGTCTTGAGCGGGCCTTCCTCGATCAGCAGCACGCGGTACCCGGCAGCGCTGAGGATTTCGGCCGTGGTGCCGCCGCCAGCGCCGCTGCCGATGATTGCCACGTCCGCTTCCAGGGTCAGGTCCTGGGTCAACTGCGCGCCGTTGTGGGTGGTCCAGCCACGGGCCAGGCCTTCGCGGAAGAGATCGGGTACGGGCATGTTGGGGGTCTCTTATTGTTATGAGTATGTGATGTGGCGCCCTGTGGGAGCGGGCTTGCTCGCGAATACGGTTACACATTCAACACTTATGCAAGCTGACCCACCGCTTTCGCGAGCAAGCCCGCTCCCACAGGCATTGGATTTGGCTTTCAGACTGTTGGCGGTCCCGGATACCCGCAATGCGCCCAGGCCTCGGCCCGGCTGTACCACGCCATCATCACCATCTGCAGTAACGAGCTATGGCCTTGTCGCAGAAGGTCCAGTGAGCTGTTTTCCCACCGGTCGAGAAACCGGCGGATGTCGTCGGCGCTGGCGTTTTCCCACGCGCCCCAGACCCCGGTCAGTGGCCCACGGGTAATGCCCAGCGTGAGGACGTCGAACAGTTGGCGCGTGAGCTTGAGCATGGCCGGGGACAGGTGAGCCAGACCGGTGTCCAGGCTGCGCAGGGTGACGTCAGTGGCGGCGGGAATCTGTTCGACGGCCACGGCGCCGTCCAGCATCACGGGAATGACCGCGCGCAAAAACGCCAAGTCGTTGTCACGCAGGGCCGCCAGGCCGCTGGCCGGATGGCTGGGTGAGCAACCGCTCAGGCTGGCTCCCAACCCGACGGTGGCCAGGAACGCGCTGGCGCCGAGGCTGAATTTCAGCAGGCCGCGCCGTGACAGGGCAGGTGTATCGGTCAGGCTTGGGTTCATTATTGTTATTACCCGGGAAGACACGCGTTAACGGACGAACAACTTCTGGATCAGTTTCTGCAGAGGTTTGCCGTAAGGTGGGTAAATCAGTTTCGCGGCGTTGAAGCGCTGTTTGGTCAGCACGCCTTTGGCCTTGCTAAAGGTCAGGAAGCCCTCGTGCCCGTGATAGTGGCCCATGCCTGAGGCACCGATGCCGCCGAACGGCATGTCGTCCTGGGCAACGTGCAACAGCGTGTCGTTCAAGCAGACACCGCCGGAGTGGGTTTCGTGGAGCACGCGATTCTGTTCGGCCTTGTTGTAGCCAAAGTAGTAGAGCGCTAGCGGGCGAGGTCGCTGGTTGATGTAGGCAAATGCCTGGTCCAGATGCTCATAAGGCACGATGGGCAGCAGCGGGCCGAAAATTTCATCCTGCATCACGGTCATGTCATCGTTGACGTTGAGTAACAGGCTATGGGGCATGCGCCGGCCCTGGCCTTGGTCGAACAACTCGATCAGCAGCGCGCCCTTGCTGGTGGCGTCGCTGATGTAGCCGTTGAGCCGTGCCAGTTGTCGTTCGTTGATGATCGCGGTGTAGTCCGGGTTGTCAGCCAAGGTCGGATAAAACCCGCGAACCGCCTGGCGATAGGCTTCTACGAATTCACCTACGCGGCTTTGCGGCACCAGCACGTAGTCCGGTGCCACGCAGGTCTGCCCGGCATTCAGGGTTTTGCCAAAGGCAATGCGCGCGGCGGCGTCCTTGAGGGGGACGTCGTCGGACACGATGGCTGGCGATTTCCCACCCAGCTCGAGGGTGACCGGGGTCAGGTTCTCGGCGGCGGCACGCATCACGTGCCTGCCGATGCTGGTGGCACCGGTGAACAACAGGTGATCGAAGGGCAACTTGGAAAATGCCATGCCGACCTCTGCCTCGCCGAGCACCACACAGACCAAGTCCTGGGGAAAGACTCGAGCCAGCAATTGTTTGAGCAGCAGCCCGGTCGCCGGGGTCGACTCGCTGAGCTTGAGCATCACCCGGTTGCCCGCCGACAACGCCCCCACCAACGGACCGACGGCCAGGAACAGCGGGTAATTCCACGGCACGATGACTCCGACCACACCCAATGGTTGATACACCACCTTGGCCGACGCCGGTTGAAAGGCCATGCCGACCTTGCGTCGGGAAGGTTTCATCCAACCCTTGAGGTGCCGGCTGGCGTAATGGATGCCGTGCAGGCTTGGCATCAGCTCGGCCAACAGCGTTTCGTCGGCGCTGCGGTGGCTGAAATCCTGGCTGATGGCATCGATCAACGCCTGTCGTTCGTTGCTCAACAGTTCCCGCAATGCCTTGAGCCATTGCCGGCGTTGGTCGGCCGGTGGCATCGGATGGGCGGCATAGGCCTGGCGCTGGGCATCGAAGAGCGACCGCAGCTCGCCCAATTGCTGTTGAGACTCGTGCAGGTAAGCAACGTCAGCAGGCATTGTCGGACACCGGATATTATTAGAGTGGGTGTTTTCTAGAGCTTATACTCTATAAAGTCAATGGCATCCGAGACGGCTTTGGGTTTTTCCTGTGACCGATAGGTCGTAAGATGCCGATCAATGCCTTCGTCGAATTAAAGCCCAAACCATGGCCCCACGAATGAAAACCAGCGAGCGCATCGTGCAAAACAGTCTGGAGCTGTTCAATCAGCAGGGCGAGCGCAGTGTCAGCACCAATCATATTGCCGCCTACATGGACATGTCCCCGGGCAACCTCTATTACCACTTCCCTAACAAGCAGGCGATCATCGCCGTGCTGTTCAGCGAATACGAAAACCTAGTGGACAGCTTCCTGCGTCCACCCCAGGGCCGGGCGTCCACGGTGGACGACAAGCGTTTCTACCTGCAGGAACTGCTGTCGGCGATGTGGCGCTACCGGTTCTTGCACCGGGACCTGGAACATCTGCTCGACAGCGACCCGGATCTTGCGGCCCGCTATCGCCGGTTTTCCCAGCGCTGCCTGATCCACGGTACCGCTATCTACGAGGGTTTCGTGGCGGCCGGTATCTTGAAGATGGATCGGGTGCAGATCGAGTCCCTGACGCTTAATGCCTGGATCATCCTCACGTCCTGGGTACGATTTCTGTGCACTACGCGCGAAAACTCCAACCATCTGAGTGAACAGGCCATCAAGCGTGGCGTCTATCAGGTGCTGGTGCTGGAAGCCGGTTTCGTGACCGATCAGGCCCGCGAAGCGGTGGATGCACTGTTCAAGGAATATTACGTCCCCCTGGCCCAGACCCTTGAGGAAGGGCAGTAGGATTGGACTCTCGACTCAGCCACAGGAGCTCAGCATGCCCATCGCGCAACTCATCAGCCCCCAAGCCCTCGAGCAGCACAGATCACAGCCCGGGTTGGTGATCCTCGATTGTCGTTTTGCCCTGGAGGACTCGGATTACGGTCAGCGCAGTTACGCCGAGGGCCATATCGCCGGTGCCTCGTTCGCGGACCTCGAGCGCGACTTGAGCGGGCCGGTGACCAAGGGCGTGACCGGTCGTCATCCGCTGCCGGAGCCCGAGGCCTTGGTCGAACGCCTGCAGGCCTGGGGCATCAGCAACGACAGCGACATCGTGCTGTATGACGACGGCCCCGGTGCCTATGCGGCTCGGGCCTGGTGGTTGCTGGCCTGGTTGGGTAAGCGCGATGGCGTGTTCATCCTCGACGGCGGCCTCAAGGCCTGGCATGCCGCCGGCCTGCCCTTGAGCCTCGATGCGCCGCAGAACCGTCGCGGGACCTTCAGCGGCGCGCCAGAAAGCGCCTTGCTGCTCAGTGCGCAAGCGCTGCAACAGCGCCTCGGCCAGCCTGACATGACCCTGCTCGATGCCCGGGCGTTGCCGCGTTTCAAGGGCGAAGTCGAACCGATTGATCCGGTGGCCGGGCATATTCCTGGCGCCCAATGCGCAGCCTTTACCGATAACCTGGGCACCGATGGGTGCTTCTTGCCGGCGGATCAACTCAAGCAGCGCTTTGCCGAAAAGCTCGGAGATCGTTCGCCGACTGAACTGGTCGCTTATTGCGGCTCCGGTGTGACGGCGTGCCATAACCTGTTCGCTTTGTGCCTGGCAGGGTATCCGTTGGGAAGGCTGTATGCCGGCTCGTGGAGTGAGTGGATCAATGATCCGCAGCGCGGGGTGGCGAAGGGCGAATAGCGCTCACGCTCTAAAACAATGTGGGAGATCGTGGTGAACATGAACCGCCACCTCGCCACGGTTCATCCCTGGCCCAAGCTGGCCAGCCACTGGGGAATCCGCCGCTCCAGGTAATACCCCGGGCACCGCAAGGTCCCGTCGACAAACCCCACATGCCCGCCCTGTGCGTGCAGTTCAAGTCGGGTCGAGGCCGACAACTCGCCGGGTTCGGGCAAACTGTGGGGAAACACGAAAGGATCGTCGGCGGCCTGGATGACCAGGGTCGGCGTGTTGATCGCGCCCATGAAATAACGACTGGAGGCGCGGCGATAATAATCCGCCGCATCCGAGAAACCGTGCAACGGCGCCGTTATCCGGCCATCGAAGTCCCAGAAGGTGCGCATGTTGTCCAGCGGCCCCAGCGCCGCCAGGGTCGCCAGCCCTTCATGGCGTCCGTCGTGCTGGAACTGGCGTTGCTTGTTGCGCACATAGGCCACCAACTGCCGCATGAAATGCGCCTGGTAGAACCTGGAAAATCCCTGTCCGATACGATCGGCGCACTGGTCGAGGCGAAACGGTACCGAGACCGCCACCGCCCCCTGTAACTGGCTGGCGCTGCCGGTTTCCCCCAGGTGCTTGAGCAGCACGTTGCCGCCCAGTGAGTAACCCACCGCAAACAGCGGCGCCAAGGGACGTCGGCTCCGAAGATGGGCGATAGTGGCGGCCAGGTCTTCGCTGACGCCGGAGTGATAGCTGCGGGGCAGCAGGTTCGGCTCGCCCGAGCAGCCGCGCCAGTTCAGCGCGACGCTGGCCCACCCCTGGCGACCGAGGGCTTGTTGCAGGCCGGCGACATAAGGCGAGTTGGAAGAACCGGTCAGCCCGTGAAGCACCAGCACCAGAGGCGCATTGGCGCTGTGGGGGCCATGCCAGTCGAGGTCGAGGAAATCGCCGTCGTCCAGCCAGAGGCGTTCGCGTTCGCGATCGATGTGGGTGGTCTTGCGCCACAGAGGGCCCCACAAGGTTTGCAAGTGCGGGTTGCCAAGCCCCAAGGCGGGGACGAAACGTTCAGATGCAGCGGACACTTTTATTATTCTCGATGCACTGGCCAGCCGTTCAGCCAACGTCCTCTGCCAAACGTTGCCACAACGCGTAATACACCCGTCCGGATTTCTGCTCGCGATGCAAACGCCAATTGCCGGGCAAGCCCAGGGTGGACGGGGCAGTCTCGCTTTCAGTGTAGACCCAGGCATCCTCGGCCAGCCACTGGCGATCCTCAAGCAAGGCACACACAGCAGGCAACAGATTCTGGTTGAAAGGCGGGTCGAGGAATACCAGGTCGAAGGGGGTCGCCGGTTGGCTGTCCAGGTAGCGCAGCGCATCAGCCGTCTGCACCTGGCCGACGGTGCAGCGCAGAGTGCCCAGGTGTTCTTTCAGGCTGGAGACTGCCAGGCTGCTGGCGTCCAGCGCCTGGCCCATGGCCGCGCCACGGGACAGCGCTTCGAGAAACAGCGCGCCGCTGCCGGCGAACGGGTCGAGCACCCGGGCGCCCGCCACGTAAGGCGCGAGCCAGTTGAACAGGGTTTCGCGCACCCGGTCCGGGGTCGGACGCAGGCCCGGGGCGTCAGGGAAGCTCAGGCGACGGCTGCGCCATTCACCGCCGATGATGCGCAATTGGTTCACACCGTTGTGGACGGGTTTCTTGCTGGAATTCGATGGGCGGGCCATTAGTGCTCCGGAACCCCGAGCGGCTGCTCGGCAGGTTTGTCAGTGGGGGCCGGCAGCGGCTTTTGCGGCACGCTCGGGCCGGCGGTGACGATGATCATTTTGTCCGTGCTCAGGTGTTTGTTCAGCGCGGCCCGGACCTGTTCGATCGTCAGCGCCTGGGATTGACGCATGAAGTCTTCCAGGTAGCTCAGCGGCAAGTCATAGAAACCCATCGCACCGAGCTGACCGACAATGTCGGCGTTGCTGGCGGTGGACAGCGGGAAACTGCCGGCCAGCTCACGTTTGGCGTCCTCGAGTTCTTTCTGGGTCGGGCCGTTCTTGAGGTAGTCGGCGAACACGTCCTGGACCAGTTTCAACGTACCTTCGCTCATCTCGGCGCGGGTTTGCAGGTTGATCATGAACGGGCCGCGGCCTTGCATCGGCGTGAAGCCGGAATACACGCCGTAGGTCAGGCCGCGTTTTTCCCGTACTTCGGTCATCAGCCGCGTGCCGAACCCACTGCCGCCGAGAATCTGGTTACCCAGGGACACCGCGGCATAGTCCGGATCGTCCCGGTCGATACCCAGTTGCGCGAGCATCAGGTTGGTTTGCTCGGACGGAAATTCAATATGAGTGACGCTCGCCTTCGGTTCCGCCGGCGCCGGGGTCTTCGCCAGGGCCGGGCCCTTGGGCAATGCCGCGGACACCTGGTTGGCAATCGCTTCGGCCTCGGCCCGGGACAGATCGCCGACCAGCGCAATCACCGCGTTGCCGGCGGCATAAGCCTTGGCATGGAAGGCGCGAGCCTGGGCCAGGGTGATCGGTGGAATGCTTTCTGCGCTGCCGTCACTGGAGTGGGCGTAAGGGTGCTCCCCGTACAGGCGCTTCATCAGTTCCAGGCCCGCCAGTTTGCCGGGGTTCTGCTTCTGATACTCGAAACCGGCCAGCAATTGGTTCTTGATCCGCCCGAAGGAGTCGGCAGGGAAGGTCGGTTTGCCGACGACTTCTGCGAACAGCTTCAGCGCCGGCTCACGCTTGTCCATCGCACTGAGGCTGCGCAGTGATGCCACGGCCATGTCCCGGTAGGCGCCGTTGCCGAAATCCGCGCCGAGGCTTTCAAACCCTTGGGCAATGGCGCTGACATCCTTGCCGGCCACGCCTTCGTTGAGCATGGCGTTGGTCAGCAGCGCGAGGCCGGGTGCATCGCCGTCCTGGCTACTACCGGCGGCGAAGGTCAGGCGCAGGTCGAACATGGGTAATTCCCGGGCTTCGACGAACAACACCTTGGCGCCGTCAGCGGTTTTCCAGGTCTGCACGTCGAGTTGGCGGTGGCTGGGGGCCTTGCCGTCCAGTTCCGCCAGCGATTGCAACTTGTTGCCGGATTTGGCCTTATCCAGCGCCTGGCTGGCAGTGACGCCAGTGGTGGGATACAGGTAGAAAGCCAGGGAACCGGCCAGGGCGATGAGCACCAGGCCAATCAGCACCCGACGCGGTGTTTTGCGCTCACTCATGAGCTTTCTCCTCGGGCAGGACATGCGCAACGCTCAGGCGCGAGCGGGTGAAATACAGCTGGGCTGCCTTCTGGATATCTTGCGGGGTCACGCTTTGCAGTTCGGCGAGTTCGGTGTCCATCAGCTTCCAGGACAACCCGACGGTTTCCAACTGGCCGATGGCGGTGGCCTGGCTGGTGATCGAATCACGCTCATACACCAGGCCGGCGATGACCTGGGCGCGCACGCGTTCCAGTTCTTCGGCAGTCGGAGGGGTGTTTTTCAACTGCTCAAGCAGGCGCCACAGACCGGCTTCGGCCTGGGCGAGGGTTTTGTTTTTCTGCGTATTGGGCGTCGCCGACAAGGTGAACAGCGTGTCGCCACGGGTGTAGGCGTCGTAGCTCGACGAACCGCCGGACACCAGCTCTTCGCCACGTTCCAGCTGTGTCGGGATGCGGCCGCTGTAGCCGCCGTCCAGTAACGCCGAAATCAGCCGCAGGGCATTGACCGAGCCTTTGTCCGTGGCGGTGGCGATGCTGGGCACATTAAAGGCCAGCATCAGGCTTGGCAGTTGGGTCTGCACATGCAAGGTGATCTGGCGCTCGCCCGGTTCGGCCAGCTCCAGGGGGATTTTCGCCACCGGCACGTCGCGCCGGGCAATCGGGCCGAAGTAACGCTGGGCCAGGGTCTTGACCTCGTCCGGCGTCACGTCGCCGACCACCACCAGGGTTGCGTTGTTCGGGGTGTACCAGGATTCGTACCAGTGCCGCAGCTCTTCGACGGTCATCCGATCCAGGTCGGCCATCCAGCCGATGGTCGGCGTGTGGTAACCACTGGCCGGATAAGCCATGGCCTTGAAGCGCTCGAAGGCCTTGGACATCGGCTTGTCGTCGGTGCGCATGCGGCGTTCTTCCTTGATCACTTCGATCTCGCGGCTGAACTCCTCCGGCGGCAGGCGCAGGCTGGCCATGCGGTCGGCTTCCAGTTCGAAGGCCACGCCCAGGCGATCCCGGGCCAGTACCTGGTAGTAAGCGGTGAAGTCATCGCTGGTGAAGGCGTTTTCTTCGGCGCCAAGGTCGCGCAGGATCAGCGAAGCTTCGCCGGGGCCGACTTTCTCGCTGCCCTTGAACATCATGTGTTCCAGGGCGTGGGACAAGCCGGTCTGGCCCGGCGTTTCATAACTGGAGCCGACCTTGTACCAAACCTGGGACACCACCACTGGTGCACGATGGTCTTCGCGCACCACGACCTTCAGGCCGTTATCGAGGGTGAATTCATGGGTGGGTTGTGGGTCGGCAGCCAAGGCTGAAAAGGGCAGACAAACTGTGCTGAGCAGCAGGCCTGCAGCGCGGCGGGCAAGAGCATTCATTCGTGTTTAAACCTGTTGGACTGCCCGCTAGGTCTTAGCGTCGGCGGGCGAGAGGGTGCTAGGATACTGATCCGTTTTACTGGCGGCCACGCCTATCGGGTCTTTTATCGACCCCTGGCTGTTTGGGTTCTGCGCAGAAGTGTGGGATTTTCCCGTGGATCCCTGTGCTTTCGCCGATGATGCCGTACCAGTCCTTCGTAAAAATCGACTATGAGGTGTCCTGGAGACATTTCGACAATCTGTTGCGCGTGAACAAGCTGGATGAAACGCAGTCTGTTCAGCATCGAATATTTATCACCGAGGCGCCTCCGCGGCGCGTCGCTACCGTGAGATAGCCGTCCTCCATGTTTGGTTCCAACGACGACAAGAAGACCCCAGCTGCGGCTGGCGAGAAAAAAGGCCTGTTCGGATGGCTGCGCAAGAAGCCGCAGGAAACCGCCGACGAACAGCCACAACCGCTGCCTGAACCTGCCGCCGAAACGGTGGAGGAGGAAGCCGCGCCAATCATCCTGCCGATTGCCGAGCCGGTCCTGCAACCGGTCGCGCCTGAGCCCGTGGCCGAACAGCCGCTGACCCCGCCCATCGAACCCACTCCCTGGCTGACCCTGCCGGTTGCAGAAGAGCCGGTGGCGCTGGTCGAAGACGAGCAAGCCGCGCATATCACCCCACCCATTCCGGCGGTGCCACAACCTGTCGTGGCGCCGATTGTCGAGGCCCCGCCGGTTGTCATTGCACCTGTCGCTTCGCAGCCCGCCCCTGAACCAGAACCCGCTCCGGTTGAAGCTTTGGCCCCAGTCGAGCCGGCCCGCACGGCTGAAGAGAACAAAGTCGGCTTCTTCGCCCGTCTCAAGCAAGGCCTGTCCAAGACCAGCGCCAGCATCGGCGAAGGCATGGCCAGCCTGTTCCTGGGCAAGAAAGTCATTGATGACGAATTGCTCGAAGACATCGAAACCCGCCTGCTGACCGCCGATGTCGGCGTCGAGGCGACCTCGGTGATCATCCAGAGCCTGACCCAAAAGGTTGCGCGCAAACAACTGACCGACGCCGACGCACTGTACAAATCCCTGCAGGGCGAGTTGACCAACATGCTCAAGCCGGTGGAACAACCACTGGTGATCACTTCGCAGAACAAGCCATTCGTGATTCTGGTGGTGGGCGTCAACGGCGCCGGCAAGACCACCACCATCGGCAAGCTGGCGAAGAAGCTGCAGCTCGAGGGCAAGAAAGTCATGCTGGCCGCCGGTGATACCTTCCGCGCCGCCGCCGTCGAACAACTGCAAGTGTGGGGCGAGCGCAACAAGATCCCGGTCATCGCCCAGCACACCGGCGCGGACTCCGCTTCGGTGATCTTCGACGCCGTGCAGGCCGCCAAGGCCCGTGGCATCGATGTGCTGATCGCCGACACGGCCGGTCGCCTGCACACCAAAGACAACCTGATGGAAGAGTTGAAGAAGGTTCGCCGGGTGATCGGCAAGCTCGATGCCGACGCGCCCCACGAAGTGCTGCTGGTGCTGGATGCCGGTACCGGCCAGAACGCCATTAACCAAGCCAAGCAGTTCAACCAGACCGTCGAACTGACCGGGCTGGCCCTGACCAAGCTCGACGGCACCGCCAAGGGCGGGGTGATTTTCGCCCTGGCCAAGCAGTTTGGCCTGCCGATTCGCTACATTGGCGTGGGCGAAGGCATTGATGATTTGCGCACCTTTGAAGCCGAGCCCTTTGTCCAGGCACTGTTTGCCGAGCGGGAGCACTCATGATTCGTTTCGAACAGGTCGGTAAACGCTATCCGAACGGTCACGTCGGCTTGCATGAGCTGAGCTTTCGGGTCCGTCGGGGCGAGTTTCTGTTTGTCACCGGCCATTCCGGCGCCGGTAAAAGTACTTTACTGCGCCTGCTGTTGGCGATGGAACGGCCCTCCACCGGCAAGCTGCTGCTGGCCGGCCAGGACCTGAGCACCATCAGCAATGCGCAGATTCCCTACCTGCGGCGGCAGATCGGCGTGGTGTTCCAGAATCACCAGTTGCTGTTCGATCGCACCGTGTTCAATAACGTGGCGTTGCCGTTGCAGATCCTCGGGCTGTCCAAGGCCGAGATCGTCAAGCGCGTGGACTCGGCCCTGGAGCGCGTGGCCCTGTCGGACAAGACTGACCTGTACCCGGGCGACCTGTCCACCGGCCAGCAACAGCGCGTCGGCATCGCCCGCGCCATCGTCCATCGCCCGGCCTTGCTGTTGGCCGACGAACCCACCGGTAACCTCGACCCGCGTCTGGCGGCGGAAATCATGGGCGTATTCGAAGACATCAACCGTTTAGGCACCAGCGTGCTGATCGCCAGTCACGACCTGGCGTTGATCGCGCGGATGCGTCACCGCATGCTCACTTTGCAGCGCGGTCGATTGATCGGTGACGGGGAGGCTGGTGTATGAGTGCGACTCGCAGCCCGAAAGTGGCCGAACGCGTGGCCCCGAAAGCCTCCGACCCGCAGCCGCAAAAGAAGAAACGCGACGATGACGACGGCCCGGACTTTGCCACGCTGTTGCGCGCCTGGATCGAAAGCCATCGCGCCAGCCTGCTGGACAGCCTGCGGCGCCTGGGCAAGCAGCCCATCGGCAGCTTCTTTACCTGCATGGTGATGGCGGTAGCCCTGAGTTTGCCCATGGGCCTGTCATTATTGCTCAGTAATGTCGAGCGCCTGGGCGGCTCCTGGCAGCGTGCGGCGCAGATCTCCCTGTACCTGCAACTGGAGGCGACTCCGGCGGAAGGTCAGGCGCTGCGCGAGCAGATCAAAGCCATGCCGGGTGTAGCCGATGCCGAATACATCAGTCGCGATCAGGCGCTTGAAGAGTTCCAGCAGCAGTCCGGCCTGGGCGAAGCCCTCAAGGAACTGCCGGAAAACCCGCTGCCAGGCGTGGTGCTGGTGACGCCGAATGAAGTCGACAAGCCGACCCTTGAAGCATTAAGACAAAGACTTTCCGAACTGCCGAAGGTACAGCAGGCGCAACTTGATCTAGTCTGGGTCGAGCGTCTGGCGGCGATCCTCAAGCTCGGCGACCGGTTTGTCTTCGGTCTGACGGTGCTTCTGGTTTCTGCATTACTTTTGGTGATAGGCAATACCATTCGTCTTCATATTGAAAACCGCCGCACCGAGATAGAAGTGATTAAACTCGTCGGCGGTACGGACAGTTATGTACGCAGGCCCTTCCTTTATATGGGCGCGCTGTATGGCTTTGGTGCCGGGATTCTGTCCTGGGGTGTATTGGCGTTCGGCCTGGACTGGCTGAACGATGCGGTAGTGGGGCTGGCCGGTTTGTACGGCAGTGATTTCGCACTGGCCGGTGTGCCAGCCGCCGATGGTCTGTCGCTCTTGCTTGGCGCAGTGCTGTTGGGTTATATCGGTGCATGGATTGCGGTAGCACGCCACTTGCGTGAGCTTGCACCAAAATAGGGTTTTTGCGCGTATTGACCTTTCAGTTTTTGTGGGAACTTGTCCTACGGTTCCCGGTCAATTTTCGCAGTGCTGAACTGCACGAGTTATGTGAGTCGGAGGTTTTTTCGTATGACCACTTCTTTGCAACCTGCTTATGCTCTGGTCCCGGGTGCGAACCTGGAGGCTTATGTGCACACGGTGAACAGCATTCCCTTGCTGACGCCTGAGCAGGAGCGTGAACTGGCCGAGAGTCTCTATTATGAGCAGGATCTTGAGGCGGCTCGGCAGATGGTGCTCGCCCACCTGCGTTTTGTCGTACATATCGCCCGCAGCTATTCTGGCTATGGGCTGGCCCAGGCCGACCTGATCCAGGAAGGCAACGTTGGCCTGATGAAGGCGGTCAAGCGTTTCAACCCGGAAATGGGTGTACGCCTGGTATCGTTCGCCGTGCACTGGATCAAGGCGGAAATCCACGAGTTCATCCTGCGCAACTGGCGCATCGTGAAAGTTGCGACCACCAAGGCCCAGCGCAAGCTGTTCTTCAACCTGCGCAGCCAGAAGAAGCGTCTGGCCTGGCTGAACAACGAAGAGGTCCATCGCGTGGCCGAGAGCCTCGGGGTAGAGCCTCGGGAAGTGCGCGAGATGGAAAGCCGCCTGACCGGCCATGACATGGCCTTCGACCCGGCCGCCGAAGCGGACGACGACAGCGCTTTCCAATCGCCGGCCAACTACCTGGAAGACCACCGGTACGACCCGGCGCGTCAACTGGAAGACGCCGACTGGAGCGACAACTCCAACACCAACCTGCACGAAGCCCTGGAAGTGCTGGACGAACGCAGCCGCGACATCCTCTACCAGCGCTGGCTGGCCGAGGAAAAAGCCACGCTGCACGACCTGGCGCAGAAGTACAACGTGTCGGCCGAGCGGATTCGTCAGCTTGAGAAGAGCGCGATGAACAAGCTCAAGGTGTCGATCGCCGCCTGACTGCGATAGCGGCCATAAAAAACGCCCCGATCAGTGATGATCGGGGCGTTTTTGTTTGTACGTTGCAATCCCCTGTGGGAGCGAGCTTGCTCGCGATAGCGGTGGGTCAGCCACATTGAAGTTGACTGATATACCGCCATCGCGAGCAAGCTCGCTCCCACAAGGGATCTTCAGTGTATGGGCTACTGCGCCCAAGGCGCTCGTCGCGAGTTATTAAGCTCCAGCAGATAACTGTCGCCCCCCAACTGGCTCATCTGCTGGCGAATCCAGCCCGCCCGCCGCAGCACATAGGGGCTCGGTCGGCTGGCGCTCCATTTTCGAGGGTTAGGCAATACCGCCGCCAGCAGGCTGGCCTGTTGCCGGGACAAGGCGTTGGCGTCAACCCGAAAGTGGTGCCGTGCTGCGGCTTCGGCGCCAAACACGCCGTCATCCCATTCGACGCTGTTGAGGTACACCTCAAGGATCCGCTGCTTGGGCCAGAACACTTCGATCAGTGCGGTGAACCAGGCCTCCAGCCCCTTGCGCAGCCAGCTGCGACCCGACCACAGGAACAGGTTCTTGGACACTTGCTGGCTGAGGGTACTGGCGCCGCGAATCGAACCGCCCTGCCCGTTGTGGGCAAGCGCGGCCTGGATCGCGCCGATGTCGAAGCCCCAGTGTTCGGGGAATTTCTGGTCTTCGCCGGCCATCACCGCGACCTTGAGGTTGTCGGAGATCCGCTCCCAAGGCTGCCAGGTGCGTTGCAGGTCGATGGGCTCGCCGCCGAACCAGGATTGAACCTTGCGCTCGATCATCAGCGCCGTGAACGGTGGCGGCACCACGCGAAACAACAGCACGAGCACAACGCTGCCGACGGCGAACCAGAGCAGGGCTTTTAGGAAACGTCGAAACAATGAACGCAGCATAGAGATGGCTTGGCCGAACCCGTCGAGCGGGCCATTATACAGACCCTGTCCACCGAGTCTGATTGGAGTTCTCATGCTGCGTAGCTTTCTGATGCTGGCTGCTTTTTTCGGCTTCACAGGCGTGGCACTCGGGGCGTTCGCCGCCCACGGCCTGAAAAACCGCTTGAGCGCCGATTACCTGGCGATTTTTCACACCGGCGTCACCTACCAACTGGTTCACACCCTGGCACTGCTGGGCGTCGCGCTGCTGGCCACGCACATCCCCGGGCGCATCGTCACCTGGGCCGGGATTTCATTTGTGGTCGGCATCCTGTTGTTCTCCGGCAGCCTGTACCTGCTGACCCTCACGGGGATCAGCAAGCTGGGCATCATCACGCCGTTTGGCGGCGTGGCGTTCCTGATCGGCTGGCTGTGCCTGGGGCTTGCCGCCTGGCGGCTGGGCTGACCGGACGGTCCCTTTCATGACGAATGGCTTGGGTCGCCCAGACTGATCGGGCTAGAATGCCAGCCCCTAAAAATGATGGCGGCATCCGGCATGCGCATTCAGTTGAACGGCGAACCCCTTGATCTGCCCGACGGTGAAACCGTCGCGGCCCTGCTGACCCGTCTGGAACTTACCGGACGCCGCGTCGCGGTGGAGCTCAATCTGGATATCGTCCCGCGCAGCCAGCACGCCGACACCACGTTGAACGACGGCGACAGCGTCGAAGTGGTCCACGCCATCGGCGGCGGCTAGTCCCTGCGGCTTTACAGTATTTCGCAAGAACCTCACCCCAACAGAGGATTTCCCATGAGCATCGTTCGTAGCGACAAGCCCTTCGTCCTGGCCGGTCGTACCTACCAGTCGCGCTTGCTGGTAGGCACCGGCAAATACCGTGACATGGAAGAAACCCGCCTGGCCATCGAAGCCTCGGGCGCCGAAATCGTGACTGTCGCCGTGCGCCGCACCAATATCGGCCAGAACCCGGGCGAACCGAACCTGCTGGATATCCTGCCACCGGATCGCTACACCATCCTGCCCAACACCGCCGGCTGCTTCGACGCCATCGAGGCCGTGCGCACCTGCCGCCTGGCCCGTGAGCTGCTCGATGGCCACAATCTGGTGAAGCTGGAGGTGCTGGCGGACCAGAAAACCCTGTTTCCCAACGTGATCGAAACCCTCAAGGCCGCCGAAACCCTGGTCAAGGAAGGCTTCGACGTGATGGTCTACACCAGCGATGACCCGATCATCGCCCGTCAATTGGCGGAAATCGGCTGCATCGCGGTGATGCCGCTGGCCGGCCTGATCGGCACGGGCCTGGGGATCTGCAACCCGTATAACCTGCAGATCATCCTCGAAGAAGCCAAGATCCCGGTGCTGGTGGATGCCGGTGTCGGTACCGCCTCCGACGCGACCATCGCCATGGAACTGGGTTGTGAAGCGGTGCTGATGAACTCCGCCATCGCCCACGCCCAGCAGCCGATCCTGATGGCCGAAGCGATGAAACACGCGATTGTCGCCGGTCGCCTGGCGTACCTCGCCGGGCGCATGCCGAAAAAACTTTACGCCAGCGCCTCCTCGCCGCTGGATGGTCTGATCAAGTAAGAGCCATTGATGACTGAATCGAACGACACGCCTGTCCTGCCGGAAGAAGGCGAAGAGCGCCAACACCGGCGCATCAAGAGTTTTGTGATGCGCGCCGGGCGCATGACTGAAGGCCAGCAACGCGGCCTGGACCAGGGCACGCCGCTGTTCGTGCTGCCCCTGGCCGATGCGCCGGTGGATTTTGACCAGGTGTTCGGCCGCTCGGCTCCGCGCTCGCTGGAAATCGGCTTCGGCATGGGCCATTCGCTGCTGGAAATGGCCGCCGCCGCGCCGGAGCAGGATTTCATCGGCGTGGAAGTCCACCGTCCAGGCGTCGGTGCGCTGCTCAATGGCGTGCTGACCCAAGGGCTGACCAACCTGCGGGTCTACGATTGCGACGCTATCGAAGTGCTCAACCGCTGCGTGGCCGACAACAGCCTCGACCGGTTGATGCTGTTCTTCCCGGACCCATGGCACAAAAGCCGCCACCACAAGCGCCGTATCGTCCAGGCGTCGTTCGCTGAACTGGTGCGCAGCAAGTTGAAGGTCGGTGGTGTGCTGCACATGGCCACCGACTGGGAGCCCTACGCCGAATACATGCTGGAAGTGATGAACGTCGCCCCGGGCTATCGCAACCTGGCTGAAGACGGCAAGTGCGTACCACGCCCGGCCGAACGGCCGATCACCAAGTTCGAACGCCGTGGCGAACGGCTTGGGCATGGGGTTTGGGATTTGAAGTTCGAGAAGGTGGCGTAAGCATCACGCGGTAAAAACTGTGGGAGCAAGGCTTGCCCGCGATAGCAGCACCTCGGTACCAACTTCAACCCCGAGTTGCCTACATCGCGAGCAAGCTTTGCTCCCACATTTGTTTTGTGGTGTCTGTGGGATCAGCGCCGATCCGCCACCACACCAATCAACACCAGCACCACCAACAGCACTGGCGCCAGGCTGTAGTTGTTGAACTGGCTCAAGCCCCGAACGACCCACGGCGTGGCGTAGATCAGGGCCGCGCCGCTGCCGATCATGCACAGCAGGGCGATCAACGGAACGCGCAGGGCGCCGGCGATGCTGCCCAGGCGTTGTTCGACCCAGCCCTTGATGTCGGCGCCAAACAGCACCAGCAGGCAGCCCACCAATGCCAGGGAGATTTCCGACAGGTTGCTGCGGCTCCAGCGGGACACGGTGGCGAGCAGGTCGAGTACCAGATCCATTCGATTTCCTTGTTTGGGTAATTAGCTCAAAAATTTCTGCAGCAAGTCGTTGAGAAACAGCTGTCCACGCTCGGTGGCCGCCAGACGTGACGGTTCGACCTGCAACAAGCCGCTTTGTTCGGCCTCGCGCCGGCCTTCGGCCAGGCTTTGCAGGGGCAGCCCGGTGCGCTCCGGGTACAGCCGCGCTTCCACACCTTCAGTCAGGCGCAGGGCATTCATCAAAAACTCAAAAGGCAGCTCTTCATTGGCCAGGGTTTTCTCGCCAGCCAGGAAACGTTTGGCCGGGTTGAGGTAGTCCTTGGGCAGGCGAGTCTTCCAGGTGCGTACGATGCGCCCGTCGGGATGGCTGAGCTTGCCGTGGGCGCCGGCACCGATGCCGATGAAGTCGCCGAAACTCCAGTAATTGAGGTTATGCCGCGCCGGTCGCCCGGGTTGGGCATAGGCCGAAACTTCGTATTGGGCGTAGCCATGCTCGGCCAGCAACGCTTGCCCGGCTTCCTGGATGTCCCACAGCGTGTCGTCTTCCGGCAATGTCGGCGGCTGGTTCCAGAACACCGTGTTCGGCTCCAGCGTCAGCTGGTACCAGGACAGGTGGGTCGGCTTCAAGGCGATGGCTTGGCGCAGATCGCTCAAGGCATCGTCGAGGGACTGGTCGGGTAGGCCATGCATCAGGTCCAGGTTAAAGTTATCGAACCCGGCCTGACGGGCCATACCGGCGGCGCGCACCGCCTCGTCACCGTTATGGATTCGGCCCAGGGCTTCGAGCTTGGCCTGCTGGAAGCTTTGGATGCCGATGGACAGGCGATTGATGCCCAGGGCCCGGTAAGCGACGAACTTTTCTTGCTCGAAGGTGCCGGGGTTGGCTTCCAGGGTGATTTCGATGTCATGGGCGAACGGTACGCGCCCCTCGACGCCCTTGAGCAGTCGGCCCAGAGCCTGGGCGCTGAACAGGCTGGGTGTGCCGCCGCCGAAAAAGATCGAGCTCAGCTGCCGGCCATACACGGCGTGCAGGTCCTGGTCGAGGTCGGCGAGCAAGGCGTCAACGTATTCCTCTTCCGGCAGTTGCGGGCTTGCGGTGTGGGAGTTGAAATCGCAATACGGGCATTTGCGCACGCACCACGGGATGTGGATGTACAACGCCAGGGGCGGCAGCACCGGTAGTGGCGCCCGAGGGGTTTGCGCACCGCCATGAATCAGAGGTGCGGGGGACTCATCGATCATTGCAGGCCCAGGCGTTGACGCAGCAGCACCATGGCGCGGGCGCGGTGGCTCAGCTGGTTTTTTTCCACCGGGCCCAGCTCGGCACTGGAGCAGTTGCGCTCCGGCACCCAGAACAGCGGGTCATAGCCGAAACCGTGCTCGCCGCTGGCCTCGGTGAGAATACGCCCGTGCCACAAGCCTTCGCAGAGGATCGGCAGCGGATCGTCGGCATGACGGACCAGGGCCAGGACGCAAACGAACTGCGCGCCGCGCTCGGCTTCCGGCACGTCCTTGAGGGCTTCGAGCAGCTTGGTGTTGTTCGCTGCGTCACCTTTGCCGTCCGCGTAGCGGGCCGAATAGATGCCCGGCGCGCCGCCGAGAAAATCCACCGCCAGCCCGGAATCGTCGGCCAGCGCCGGCAGGCCGGAGATGCGCGCGGCATTGCGGGCCTTGAGGATGGCGTTCTCGACGAACGACAGGCCGGTCTCTTCCGGTTCCACCTGGCTGAACTCACCAATCGAACGCAGCTGCACCGAGCCGCCGAGCATGGCCTGGAGTTCCTTGAGCTTGCCGGCGTTGTGGCTGGCCAATACGAGTTGGGTAAAGTTGATCATTGGCCCGGGAACAGTTCCTGGTTGAAGTTGATGGTGTTGAGCTTGTCGCCCACTTGCACTTTGATCTCGAAGGTCCGGGTTTCCTGCTGGGGTACCGGGTACTGGGCGATGTAGTAGATCGCGCCTTGTTCGGTCACTTGCTTGAATTTCAGTGGGACGCTCTGGCTGGTGAGGTCTTTGACCGTGCCGCTGACCTGGGCCATCAACGGTTTGCCGTCCTTGAGTACCGAGACGTTGATCACGCCCTGTTCCTTGCTGCGGATCAGTTCGGCGGCCTTGGCGATGTCCGGCGTCAGGAAGGTGGAATTGAAGGTGTTGTAGTGCACGGTGATGTCACCGAACACTTCCTTGCGTTCGCCCTTGATGACATCGGCGGCCATGGCGCCAACGCTCAGGCAGGCGGTGATGAGAAACAACGCTAGACGTTTCATGTCGTGCTCCTGGTTCGGCCGGGCTTCATACCGCGACCTGATGATCGGCAAGGCCTGGGCTGCTGACCCGATAGATGCCTATTTCACCTAACAGATTAGGCCATAGCTTGCTGGCCCACCCATGGCGGTGTTGCTGGTCCACCGCCAGGCGATCAATGACCTTGGCCTCGCGTTCGCGGCACAGCGCTTCGAAATCCTCGAAGGTACAGAAGTGGATGTTCGGCGTGTTGTACCAGGTGTAGGGCAGGAAATCCGACACCGGCATGCGGCCCTTGCTCGCCAGGTACCAGCGGCAACGCCAATGCCCGAAATTGGGGAAGGTGATGATGCACTGGCGCCCGACCCGCAGCATTTCGTCGAGGATCTTGTCCGGGTAGTGCACCGCTTGCAGCGCCTGTGTCATGACCACGACGTCGAAGCTGTTGCTGGCGAAGTTGCCCAGGCCCTTGTCCAGGTCCTGCTCGATCACGTTGATGCCCTTGGCCACGCACTCGGCGATGTTGTCCGGGTCGTTCTCCAGGCCGTAGCCGGTGACTTGCTTGTTGTCCCGCAGCCAGGTCAGCAGTTCGCCGTTGCCGCAGCCCAGGTCGAGCACGCGGCTGCCAGCGGGGATCCATTCCTGGATGATGTCCAGATCGGCTCTCATGGCGTCCTCACAGGGTTATACGGTTCATGTAGTTGCCGAACGCCTGCAGGTAGCGCGGGATCGGGATCAAAAAGGCGTCGTGGCCCTGGGGCGCGTCGATCTCCAGGTAGCAGACGTCCTTGCGCGCGGCCATCAGTGCATCCACCAGTTCCCGCGAGCGCGCCGGGGAGAAGCGCCAGTCGGTGGTGAACGACATCACGCAGAACTTGGCCGTGGCGCCGGCGAAGGTTTTCGCCAGGTTATCGTCGAAGTTCGCTGCCGGATCGAAGTAGTCCAGTGCCTTGGTCATCAGCAGGTAGGTGTTGGCGTCGAAACGCCCGGAGAACTCTTCGCCCTGATAGCGCAGGTAGCTCTCGACCTGGAACTCGACGCTGTGGAAGTCGTAGTTGAGCTTTTCGCTCTTGAGGCCACGGCCGAATTTTTCGCCCATGGAGTCGTCGGACAGGTAGGTGATGTGCCCGACCATCCGCGCCAGCATCAGCCCGCGCTTGGGGATGACGCCGTGTTCCTGGAACGAACCGCCATGGAATTCGGGGTCAGTGAGAATCGCTTGGCGCGCCACTTCGTTGAAGGCGATGTTCTGCGCCGACAGCTTGGGCGCCGAGGCGATTGCCAGGCAATGGCGCACGCGGTCCGGGTAGGTGATGGTCCATTGCAGGGCCTGCATGCCGCCCAGGCTGCCGCCGATCACCGCTGCCCATTGGCCGATACCGAGGCGATCGGCCAGGCGCGCCTGGCTGTGGACCCAGTCTTCGACCGTCAGCACCGGGAAGTCGGCGCCGAAGGGCTTGCCGGTGTCCGGATTGAGGCTGCTGGGACCGGTGGACCCGTTGCAGCCGCCGAGGTTGTTCAGGCTGACCACGAAGAACTTGTTGGTGTCGATGGGCTTGCCGGGGCCGATGCAACTGTCCCACCAGCCGGGTTTTCGGTCGTCGACGCTGTGGTAGCCGGCGGCGTGGTGATGCCCCGACAAGGCGTGGCAAATCAGCACGGCGTTGCTCGCCGTGGCATTGAGCGTACCGTAGGTTTCGTAGATCAGGTCATAGGCTGGCAACGAACGGCCGCAGGCCAGGGCCAGGGGCTCGCTGAAATGCGCCATTTGCGGCGTCACCAGACCAACGGAATCGGGGGGAAAGGCAGCTGGCATCGACCCTGCTCGCGTTGAAATGAGGCGTAAGTCTAAAGACCGCTGTGGCTAGCGGCAAGCAACGGGCGGCGCTGATTGTCCGCCCGGCGCAAACCCCGTGGGAGCAAGGCTTGCCCGCGATGAGGACGATGCGGTCTTTCAGGGACCGAGGTGCCTGTTTCGCGAGCAAGCTTTGCTCCCACAGAGATCGGTGCTGACTGATCAGGCCGGTGTCGGGTCAGATCAGCAGGCGCAGGATTTCCGGCATCATGGTCATTGCCGCCAGGTTGTTGATCACCAGCATGTCGATCAGCTTGAGCACCATGAACGCCAGGATCGGCGAGATATCCAGGCCGCCGAGGTTCGGCACGATGCGGCGGAACGGCGCCAGGGCCGGCTCGCAGATCTGGTTCACCAGTTCCGCGCCCGGGTTATGGCTGCCCGGCGAGACCCAGGACAGGATCACGCTGACAATCAGGGCGAAGAAGAAAATCTTCAGGAACAGCGCGGTCACGCCAATGAGCGACCAGATCAGCAGTTGCAGCGGGTTGCCGGTGGTTCCGTAGGTCAGCAGCAGGGTCAGGGCCATCAGCGCCAGTTGCACGAGGATTGCCAATACCAGCGACGACATGTCCAGGCCGAACAGGCTCGGGATGATCCGGCGCAGCGGCTTGAGCAGCGGCTGGGTGGCCTTGACGATGAACTGGCAGAGCGGGTTGTAGAAGTTGGCGCGTACCAGTTGCAGCACGAAGCGCAGCAGCACGATCAGCAGGTACAGGCTGCCGAGGGTTTGCAGCACGTAGACCGCTGCAGTATTCAATCCAATCATGAATGGCTCCTTATTGGCCCAGTTGTTCGGCCATTTCGGCCGAGCGGTGCGCGGCGGCGCCGAGTGCTTTTTCCACCAGGGCTTCGAAGCCCCCGGCCTGGAACGATTTGATAGCCGCTTCGGTAGTGCCGGCCGGCGAGGTCACGCGGCGGCGCAACTCTGCCGCGTCGACGTCGCTGGACACCGCCATGTGCGCGGCGCCCAGAGCAGTCTGCAACGTCAGTTTGGCGGCGATGTCCCGCGGCAGGCCGAGTTTCTCGCCGGCGGCGGTCATGGCTTCGATCAGCAGGAAGAAATACGCTGGACCGGAGCCGGAGACGGCGGTGACGGCGTCCAGTTGTTGCTCGGTTTCCAGCCACAGCGCCAGGCCCACCGCCGACAGCAACTCTTCGGCCTGCTGGCGTTGTGCGGCGCTTACCTGTGCGGTGGCGAACAGCCCGCTGACGCCCTGGCGCAGCAGCGCCGGGGTGTTGGGCATGCAGCGCACGATCGGTTGCTCGCCCAGCCAGTTGCTCATGCTGGAGCAAGTAATGCCAGCGGCAATCGACACCACCAATTGATGGGGCTTGAGGCTCGGGCGCAGAGCTTCGCACACGGTTTTCATCGCTTGTGGCTTGACCGCCAGCACGATGACATCCACGCCGTCGATGGCCTGGGCGTTGTCGGCGAAGGTTTCGATGCCGTGCTCGGTGCTCACCCGGGTGCGGGTCTCTTCACCCGGATCGCTGGCGCGGATCTGCGCAGCGTCCAGGCCTTTGGCCCGCAGGCCGCCGATCAGGCTGGCGGCCATGTTGCCGGCGCCAATGAAGGCAATACGCGTGTTGCTCATGACAGGTCCTTGATTAGAGAGTGGGGTCAGCATGGCTTAGCTATAGTCGCGCGCGCCAAACAGGGCCGTACCGATGCGCACCCAAGTGGCACCCTGGGCAATAGCTGATTCGAGGTCATGGCTCATGCCCATGGACAGTGTGTCCAATGGCAGCTCCAGGCTGGCTTGCAGCTGTTGAACGGCGGCGAAGGCTGCGTCCTGGGCCGCACGATCATCGGTCGGCTCGGGAATCGCCATCAACCCGCGCAGCTTCAGGCGTGGCAGAGCGCTGATGGCGTTTGCCAGCGCAGGCAGGTCCGTGGGTGTGCAACCGGACTTGCTGGCTTCGCCGCTGACATTGACCTGGATACAGATGTTCAGCGGTGGCAGTTCGGCGGGGCGTTGCTCGGACAGGCGTTGTGCAACTTTCAAGCGATCCACGGAATGCACCCAATCGAAATGTTCGGCAATAGCGCGCGTCTTGTTCGATTGAATGGGGCCGATGAAGTGCCAGATCAAGGGCAGGTCAGTGAGTTCGACCTGTTTACCCAGGGCTTCTTGCAGATAGTTCTCGCCAAAGTCCCGCAGGCCGGCGGCATAGGCTTCGCGCAGGGCCTGGGCGGGCTTGGTCTTGCTCACGGCCAGCAGCTGGACGCTGTGTTCAGCGCGCTGGGCGGCCTGCTCCGCAGCGTGGATACGCGAACTAACCTGAGCGATGTTGTCTGCTATCGTGGACATAAAGAAGCGCCAGCGGTGAGGTTCGCGGCATTCTACTGGAATTGAGGAGCGCTATGGATATCACTGAGTTACTGGCGTTCAGCGCCAAGCAGGGCGCGTCGGACCTGCACCTGTCCGCCGGGTTGCCGCCGATGATCCGTGTCGATGGCGATGTACGGCGCATCAACCTGCCGGCGCTGGATCACAAGCAGGTTCATGAGCTGATCTACGACATCATGAACGACCGGCAACGGGTGGATTACGAGAAGTTTCTGGAAACCGATTTTTCCTTCGATGTGCCGGGCGTGGCGCGATTCCGGGTCAACGCCTTCAATCAGAATCGCGGTGCCGGGGCGGTGTTTCGCACCATCCCGTCAAAAGTCCTGACCATGGAAGACCTGGGGATGGGCGAAGTGTTTCGCAAAGTGACCGAAGCGCCCCGCGGGCTGGTGTTGGTGACCGGACCGACCGGGTCAGGCAAGTCCACGACCCTGGCGGCCATGATCGACCACTTGAACAGCCACAAGCACCATCACATCCTCACCATCGAAGACCCCATCGAATTCGTTCACGAACCGCGCAAATGCCTGATCAACCAGCGCGAAGTGCACCGCGACACCCAAAGCTTCTCCACGGCCCTGCGCTCGGCCTTGCGGGAAGACCCGGACGTGATTCTGGTGGGGGAGATGCGCGACCTGGAGACGATCCGCCTGGCCCTGACCGCCGCCGAAACCGGCCACCTGGTGTTCGGCACCCTGCACACCACGTCGGCGGCCAAGACCATCGACCGGGTGGTGGACGTGTTCCCGGGTGACGAGAAGTCCATGGTTCGCTCGATGTTGTCGGAATCGCTGCAGGCGGTGATTTCCCAGACGCTGGTCAAGAAGATCGGCGGCGGCCGAATCGCGGCCCATGAAATCATGCTGGGGACCTCGGCGATCCGGAACCTGATCCGCGAAGACAAAGTGGCGCAGATGTACTCGTCGATCCAGACCGGCGGCTCGCTGGGGATGCAGACGCTGGATATGTGTTTGAAGGATTTGCTGACCAAAGGCTTGATCAGCCGCGAACATGCCCGGGAGCGGGCGCGTACGCCGGATAACTTCTAGAGGGTGGTGCTTTTGCAGGCCTCATCGCGAGCAAGCTCGCTCCCACACTCGATCTTCAGTGACCACAGAAATTGTGTTCGCCGCAAATAAAATGTGGGAGCGAGCTTGCTCGCGATGAGGCACTCAGCAGCGACACAAATACCGGATCAGCGCTGAACCACCCGCAGCCCACCCGGTTCTTTCGGCAGAACCCGCTTGGCAACCACGTAATGGGTGTTCCAGTACGGTTTGTTCAAGGTGTCGATGCTCACCGACTTGCCACGGCGCGGGGCGTGGATGAAGCGGTCGTTGCCCAGGTAAATAGCCACATGGTTGACCCGGCGGCTCTTGAGCTTGAAGAAAATCAGGTCGCCGGGCTTGAGGTCCTTGCGATCGACTTTCTCGCCGTGACCGGAGGCCATCGCATTGGAAGTGCGTGGCAGGTCGAATGTGGCGTCGTTGAAGGCGTACTTCACCAATCCGCTGCAATCGAAACCTTTACTTGGGCTACTGCCGCCCCAACGATAAGGTGTGCCGAGTACATTCACGGCACGGCTCAGCACGTTGCTGCTCGCTTTGGTCGCCATGGGCGGAACCAGCTTGCTGTTAGTCGTGCTCAAGCGCTGGACGTTTTGCTTGTTCTTGCTCGCAGGAGCAGAAACATGGGATTTGGGGGTGTAGCCGTTGACGTTAGGAAGACGTTGCTCACGATTAGTGGCGTGGGCGGCCAGTGGCATTAATAGGCAAATGGTCAGCCATGTCTTGAAAAATGGACGCATTAGGCAGGGCTCTTAAAGGTTAGCGCGCAACTTTATAACAGCTTTTTTCGCGTTCCTGAGGCCGTTTGTCGATTCGAAACCCGGCGCCAACCCAGCATAATTGCGACAAATTGCTCCGATTGTCCGACAGAACCCCGACCCCACGGGGGTTTGCTTGGTTCAAAGCCGCTCAGGACCGCTTGTCGGCGAGATACAAAAAAGTCACAAAAAATCTGAACAAATTTATCTATCGAGGCAAAAGAGGCCATTCATGAACAGCTATCAGCAGGACGTAACCCGCGATACCCACAGCAAATTCATTGGCTACTTGCTGTGGATTTTCGGTTTTACCGGGGCTCACCGCTTCTATTACGGCAAGCCAGTCACCGGTACGATCTGGTTCTTCACCTTCGGCCTGTTGGGTATCGGCTGGCTGATCGACCTGTTCCTGATCCCGGCCATGGATCGCGAAGCGGACCTGCGTTTTACCCCTGGCCCTATTGAATACACCGTTGCGTGGATCTTGCTGACGTTTCTCGGTGTGCTGGGCGTGCATCGCATGTATCAGGGTAAATGGCTCAGTGGGATCCTTTACCTGCTGACTGGCGGGGTGTTTTTCCTGGGGGTGTTGTATGACTTCTGGACGCTGAACGATCAGGTTTCGATTCGTAATGCGCAGAAGCGGGGGGCTTTTCACTAAGTCAGCTAGACCGAGTCGCCTGCATTCGCGAGCAAGCCCGCTCCCACATTGGATCTGGGGTGTTCACACATCATGTGTTCACGGCGGATCCAATGTGGGAGCGGGCTTGCTCGCGAAGCAGGCGACGCGGCATCAGGCCTGGTGAGTAATCCGCCCATCCATCAGGGTGTAACGCACCACACCCGGCAGGCTGTGACCGAGGAACGGGCAATTGTCACCCTTGGAACGCCAGGCTTCACCGGCCACGGTGGACGCGGCGGGGTCGAACAGCACCAAATCCGCCGCCGCGCCAACTGCCAGTTTCCCGGCCGGCAATTGCAACGCCTGGGCCGGGCCGGCGCTCAGGCGTGCCAGCAAGGTTGGCAGGTCGAGCAAGCCGTCTTCGACCAATGTCAGGGCCAGCGGCAGCAGCAGTTCGACGCTGCTGATGCCCGGCTCGGTGGCGCCAAACGGTGCCAGCTTGGCATCGCGCTCGTGGGGTTGGTGATGGCTGGAGATGGCCGAGATCACCCCGGACTTCAGCGCTTCGCGCAAGCCATCGCGGTCGGCGCGGGTGCGCAGCGGCGGCTGGACGTGATAGACGCTGTTAAAGTCGATCAACGCTTCGTCGGTCAGGATCAGTTGATACAGCGCCACATCGGCGGTCACCGGCAGGCCGCGAGCCTGGGCCTGGGCGATCAGCGCCGCGCCGCGGGCACTGGTCAGTTGGCTGAAGTGCCCGCGCACGCCGCTTTGCTCTACCAACAGCAGGTCCCGGGCCAGGGCCACGGTCTCGGCGGTTTCCGGAATGCCCGGCAGGCCGAGGAAGCTGGCGGTCGGCCCTTCGTGGGCCAGGCCGCCTTCGGCCAGGTCGTGATCCTGAGAGTTGAAAATCACCGTCAGGTCGAAGGTCGCCGCGTATTCCAGGGCGCGGCACAGGGTGCGGGTGTTGCGGAAACTGTTCAGGCCGTTGCCGAACGCCACGCAGCCGGCGTCGCGCAGGGCAATGAGTTCTGCCAGTTGCTCGCCGTCGAGGCCTTTGCTCAGCGCGCCGATGGGGAACACCTTGGCATTTCCGGCCTCGCGGGCGCGGTCGAGGATCAGTTCGGCCACGGCCGAGGTGTCCAGCACCGGTTTGGTCTGCGGCGGGCAGCACAGGCTGGTCACGCCACCGGCGGCGGCGGCCCGGGTCTCGCTGACGATGCTGCCTTTGCGGCTGTAACCGGGTTCGCGCAGGGCGACGTTCAGGTCCACCAGGCCAGGGGCGGCCACCAGGCCTTGGGCGTCGAGGGTCTCGACCGCGACGAAACCGGCCGGTGCGGCGCCCAAGGCGACGATCTTGCAGGCATCGATATGGATATCAGTCACTTGATCCAGGCCACTGGCTGGATCGATCACGCGTGCGCCGAGAATGCTGAGCTTCACTGGGCGTTCTCCTGGTCGAATTGGCGCTGGGCCGTTTGCCCGCTCATGGCCATGGACAGCACGGCCATGCGGATGGCGATGCCGTAGGTCACTTGGTTGAGAATCACCGAGTGCGGCCCGTCAGCCACCGCTGATTCGATTTCCACACCGCGGTTGATCGGCCCCGGGTGCATGACGATGGCGTCCGGCTTGGCCCCGGCCAAACGGGCGGTGGTCAGGCCGAACAGGCGGTAGAACTCGCCTTCGCTGGGCAGCAGGCCGCCGGTCATGCGTTCGCGCTGCAGACGCAGCATGATCACCACGTCGACATCCTTGAGGCCTTCGGTCATGTCGGTGTAGACCTTCACGCCGTACTGCTCGACGCCGATGGGCAGCAGGGTCTTGGGCGCGATCACGCGAATGTCCGGGCAGCCGAGGGTCTTGAGGGCCAGCATGTTCGAACGGGCCACTCGCGAGTGCAGGATGTCGCCGACGATGGCCACCGACAGGTTTTCGAAGCTGCCCTTGTGCCGACGGATGGTCAGCATGTCCAGCATGCCCTGGGTCGGGTGGGCATGACGGCCGTCGCCGCCGTTGATGATCGCCACTTGCGGGCACACGTGTTCGGCAATGAAGTGCGCCGCGCCGGAATCACCGTGACGCACGACGAACATGTCGGCGGCCATGGCTTCAAGGTTGCGCAAGGTGTCGAGCAGGGTTTCGCCCTTGCTCGCCGAGGACGTGGACACGTTTAGCGTGATCACGTCCGCCGACAGCCGCTGGGCCGCCAGTTCGAAGGTGGTGCGGGTGCGGGTGGAGTTTTCGAAGAACACGTTGCACACGGTCTTGCCGCGCAGCAACGGGACTTTCTTCACCGCCCGGGCGCCGACTTCGAGGAACGAGTCGGCAGTGTCGAGGATTTCCGTCAGCAGCTCGCGGCGCAGGCCGTCGAGGGACAGGAAGTGGCGCAGCTGGCCCTGATCGTTGAGCTGCAGCGGGCGCTTGGTTTCGAGAGGCGTCATCGCGATGGACTCTTACAAGGGCAGTTAAAGGGCAAGGTCTTGCAGTTCGAGTTGCAGCGGCGAGGGGCCGGAGAGCTTGACCCGCTCGTGGGCCGCCAGCGTCAGCGTCGCGCCGACCACGTTCGGGCGAATCGGCAGCTCGCCGGCGTCCAGGTCCAGCAGGCACACCAGGGTCACACTGGCCGGGCGGCCATAGTCGAACAGTTCGTTCATGGCGGCGCGGATGGTCCGGCCACTCATCAGCACGTCGTCGATCAATACCAGATGCTGGCCTTCGATCTCGAACGGCAGGGCCGAAGGGCGCACTTGCGGGTGCAGGCCGTTCTGGCTGAAGTCGTCGCGGTAGAACGACACATCCAGGGTGCCCAAGGGCGATTGGCTGCCCAGTTCATCGAGCAAGGCCTGGGCGACCCAGACGCCACCGGTGCGAATACCGATGTAGCGCGGTTCGCTGATGCCGCGGTGTTCCAGGTGCGCCGTGAGACGAATCGCCATCTGGCTGATCAGTTCGGCAGGATTGGGCAGGCTCATGCTGGCTCCTTCAGGTTCCCGGGCCGGTGGTGAGTGGCGCGGCTTATCGCTAAAAGAAAGCGCCTTGGCGGCGCTTTGTAAAAAAATCAGGTTTCAAACAGAGCGGTGTTGGCGTCGAGCCAGCCTTGCAGCAGCAGGGCGGCCGCGATGGCGTCCACCGGGTTGTCGCGGTAACTGCCTTTCTGCCCACCACGCACCAGGCGCTCGCCCTTGGCTTCGAAGGTGGTCAGGCGTTCGTCATGGGTATAGAAGGGCAAGTTGAAGCGGCCATTGAGCCTGCGGGCGAATTTTTCGGCGCGCAGACACATATCGCTGGGCGTGCCATCCATGTTCAGCGGCAGGCCGACCACCACGGCGTCGGGCTTCCATTCCTTGATCAGCGCTTCGACCTGGTTCCAGTCCGGAACGCCATTCTGCGCCTTCAGCGTGCACAGCTCGCGGGCCTGGCCGGTAATGACCTGGCCGACCGCCACGCCGATCTGTTTGGTGCCGTAGTCGAAGCCCAGCAGCAAGCGCAGGGCCATCAGGCGTGTCCTGCCTGGCTGGTGAGCAGGCTGAGGTTGACCCCCAACCGGCTGGCCGCCGCTTCCAGGCGCAGTTCGCTGCTGGTGTTGAACAGGATGTCGGCGTCGAACGGGCAGGTCAGCCAGGCGTTATCGGCCAGCTCGGCTTCCAGTTGCCCGGCTTCCCAACCGGCATAGCCGAGGGCGATCAGGCTTTTTGCCGGACCGACGCCATCGGCGATGGCGAACAGCACGTCCTGGGAGGTGGACAGCGAGATGCCGTCCAGGTCCACGGTGGCCTGGTAGCTCGGCCCCGACGGATGGAGCACGAAACCGCGGTCGGTCTGCACCGGGCCGCCGATGAAAATCGGCACATGCTGGCACAGGAGTGGCGGCTCGATGTCGGGACGCAACTGCTCAAGAATGTCCGCCAGGTTCAGTTCCTGCGGGCGATTGATCACCAGCCCCATGGCCCCATTGGCCGTGTGCTCGACGATGTAGGTCAAGGTATGGGCAAAGTTCGGATCGGCCATGTGCGGCATGGCGATCAGGAAGTGATGCTTGAGGTAGGTGGGGCTGACGTTTTTCATAGGCGCTAGTGTGGCGGCGCAGGGGCGAACTGACAAGCTGGGGATGTGCAGGAAATACCTCGAACTGGCTGGCGACACCGATCAAATGTGGGAGCACCAGAAACCCCGAGCCATGCACATCTCCACTGTGGGAGCGGGCTTGCTCGCGAAGGGGCCGGTACATCCGACAGCGCTCTTGGGGCAGGACTGCCGTCTTCGCGAGCAAGCCCGCTCCCACAAGGGATTGGCGGCAGTTCAGTTGCTGGAAAGGCGGTCGCCCCGGGCGAATTTCCAGGTGCGGATGATTTCCAGGCGGTCGATGTCCGACAAATCCCCGGTAAACGGCGCGAACGGCGCGGCCAGGCGCACGATCCGCTGGGCCGCCTGGTCCAGCAGCGGCTGGCCGGAGGATTCCAGCACCAGCACTTCATACAACGAACCGTCGCGGTTGATCGAGACCATTAGCCGCAGGTTGCCGTAGATCTGTTTGCGCCGGGCTTCGTCGGGGTAGTTGAGGTTGCCGATGCGCTCGACCTTCTTGCGCCATTCGTCCTTATACCAGGCGCCCTTGTCGCGCATGGTCGAGGCGGCGCTCAGGCGGTGGATGCGCGGGCGTTTGGCGTACAGCTGCTGTTCCTGGGCCAGTTCGGCTTCCAGGCTGGCGATGTCACTGGACAGTTGGGAACTGTCGAAAGTCGGTGCCGGGACCTTGGGCTTGGGATCGGGCTTGACCTCTTCCTTGACCGGGGCTTTTTTCGGCTTCGGTGCCACAGTGGTCACGGCGGCCTTGGGCGCGGTCTCCTGCACCTCGGGCTTGGCCGACGGCGGCGGGGTGACTTTCTGCACCGTGTTGTCCTGGAATGGCGCGATCTCGGTGGTCTTGGGGATCGCCTTTTTTTCCAGGGTGCCGCTGCCTTGCTGGTTTTCCTGGGCCAGGAAATCGGCCTTCTTGGGCTTGATCTCGCTCTTGAAGGTGGCCAGGGTGATTTCCAGGGTCTGGCTGATCTGTTTGGGTTCGACCGTGGCAAAGCCGACGCCCAGCAGCAGGGCCAGGTGGATCAGCGCTGCCAGGAACAGGGTAAAACCGAGGCGATCAGCCGGGCGCACGCCACGATGGGCGAGCTCTTGGGGCAGATCGGACGGGAGAGTCATGACAAGGAAACCAACATCGCGTTTTTTTCAGGCCGGGCATGATAACGCAATGTGGGTTTCCTTCAGCAGGATCTGGATCAACGAGCCTTGAGCTTCTGATCGATGGCATCCATCAGCATCCCGCCGATGTCAGTGCCAAAGGCGTTGTCGATTTCGCGGATGCAGGTCGGGCTGGTGACGTTGATTTCCGTCAAATGCTCGCCAATCACGTCCAGGCCCACGAACAACAGGCCTTTCTCGCGCAGGGTCGGGCCGACCTGGGCCGCGATCCAGCGGTCCTTCTCGGTCAACGGACGGGCTTCGCCCCGACCGCCGGCCGCCAGGTTACCGCGGGTTTCGCCGGCTGCCGGGATGCGCGCCAGGCAATAATCCACTGGTTCGCCGTCGATCATCAGGATGCGTTTGTCGCCGTCGATGATGGCCGGCAGGTAACCCTGGATCATGATCTGCTGCTTGCCGTGCAAGGTCAGGGTTTCCAGGATCACCGAGAGGTTCGGGTGGCCGGCGGTGTGTCGGAAGATCGAGGAGCCGCCCATGCCGTCCAGGGGCTTGAGGATCACGTCGCCGTGATGATCGGCAAATTCACGCAGCACATCCGGGCGCCGGCTGACGATGGTCGGCGGCGTGCACTGCGGGAACAGCGTGGCGAACAGTTTTTCGTTGCAGTCGCGCAGGCTCTGGGGCTTGTTGACCACCAGTACACCGGCGTTTTCGGCTTGCTCAAGCAGGTAGGTGGAGTAGACGAACTCCATGTCGAATGGCGGATCCTTGCGCATCAGGATCACGTCCAGGTCGCTCAGCAGCGCATCGCTTTCGGTGCCCAGCTCAAACCATTTTTCGGGGTTGGCGAAGACTTTCAGCGGCTTCATCCGCGCCCGCGCCTGGCCTTCGGCCTGGTAGAGGTCACGCTGCTCCATGTAGAACAGCTCCCAGCCGCGCTTTTGAGCGGCCAGCAGCATGGCCAGCGAGCTATCCTTTTTATAGGAAATGCTGGCGATAGGGTCCATGACAATGCCGACGCGTACGCTCATGGCTTGGTTCCTCGAAAATTTGATGGGCACAAATGGCGTGAAAAAGTGGCGTCAGAGTGGCGCCCGGAAGTTTGGCGGTCAAGGAAAAACCACCGCGCCGAGCGGCCGATAGATCGGCGATGGAGACTGTGCTAAAAAGGCTGCCATGTGACGTGCGGGCCTTGAACATCAAGGGTTTGCGCTGTCGTTCACTCTTAAGCGTTAAAAACCGGTCAGCAGTGGCAATGGCAGAGCATCTTACGCAGCAGCAACCCAGTGCCTTGAAGGTCATGGTCATCGACGACTCGAAGACCATCCGCCGCACCGCCGAAACCCTGCTGCGCAACGTGGGGTGCGAGGTAATCACGGCCATCGACGGCTTCGACGCCCTGGCCAAGATCGCCGACCATCATCCGGGCATCATCTTTGTCGACATCATGATGCCGCGCCTGGACGGTTACCAGACCTGCGCCCTGATCAAGAACAACAGCGCGTTCAAGGCCACGCCGGTGATCATGCTGTCGTCCCGGGACGGGTTGTTCGACAAGGCCAAGGGGCGCATCGTCGGTTCCGATCAGTTTTTGACCAAACCGTTCAGCAAGGAAGAACTGTTGGGGGCAATACAGGCCCATGTTCCGGGCTTTATCGCTGTCCAGCCGCACCAGGCACATTAATGACGCTCGGCCAACGGGCCTGGGGTCGACAAAAATGGGGAAGACCATGGCACGTATTCTGATCGTCGATGATTCGCCGACCGAAATGTACAAACTGACCGGTATGCTGGAAAAGCACGGCCATCAGGTCCTGAAGGCCGAAAACGGCGCCGACGGCGTGGCCCTGGCCCGCCAGGAAAAACCCGATGCCGTGCTGATGGACATCGTCATGCCCGGCCTCAACGGTTTCCAGGCCACGCGCCAGTTGACCAAGGACCCGGACACCGGGCACATCCCGGTGATCATCATCACCACCAAGGACCAGGACACCGACAAGGTCTGGGGCACGCGCCAAGGGGCGAAGGATTACCTGACCAAGCCGGTGGACGAAGAAACCCTGATCGCGACCTTGAACAAAGTGCTGGCGGGTTGATGGCTCGGCCATGAGCCAATCCCTGACGGCATTCGAGCTGCTACTGCAGATCGATCGGCGCTGCCGGCTGCTGGGGGCGGACCTGCCTTCCCAGCCGACCCATCGCGCCGGTTGGAGCGGCATCGGCTTTCGCTTGGGTGAACACTGGTACGTGGCGCCCATGGGCGAAGTCAGTGAAGTGCTGCATGAGCCGCGTTACACGCACTTGCCCGGGGTCAAGCCATGGGTTCGTGGTGTGGCTAACCTGCGTGGGCGATTGTTGCCACTGATGGACCTGTGCGGTTTCTTCGGGCATGAGCTCTCGTCGGTGCGCAAGCAGCGGCGGGTGTTGGTGGTCGATCACGACGAGGTGTTCACCGGGTTGTTGGTGGACGAGGTCCTCGGGCTGCAGCATTTCGCCCAGGACAGCTTGGAAACGACGCTTGCGGACGATCTCGACGGCCCGGAGGCGGCCTTCGTCAAAGGTCGTTTTCGCGGCGAGCGCCAGTGGCGAGTGTTCAGCCCGTTTGCGTTGACGCGCTCGCCGGGGTTCATGGATGTGGCAATTTAACAGGCCGTAATGCGGCCCCTGTGGGAGCGAGCTTGCTCGCGATAGCGGCGGTACAGCTTGCGTCAATATTGACTGTGCTGGCGCCATCGCGAGCAAGCTCGCTCCCACAATGGGGTGGCGGTGGGGTGGGGTCTTGGGCAGTACAGGCGAGAACCGATGATCAAAGCAAAAACAGGCAAGCCACTGGAAGCGTCGCGCAGTCGTTCGCAGATCATCGTGCTGTTCGTCGCGCTGATTGTCTTCATCATGCTGCTGTTCGCCAATTTCGCTTACCTCAACACTCAATCGACCTACGACAAACAGTACATCGGCCACGCCGGTGAATTGCGCGTGCTGTCCCAACGCATCGCCAAGAACGCCACCGAAGCCGCCGCCGGCAAACCTGCGGCGTTCAAGTTGTTGAGTGACGCGCGCAATGATTTCGCCCAGCGCTGGGGTTATCTGAAACAGGGTGATCCAGTGACCGGCCTGCCACCGGCGCCCGCCACTCTGCGTCCGCAGATGCGTGCCGTGCAGCTGGACTGGGAGCACCTGCTGAAGAACGCCGACGCCATTCTCTCCAGCGAGCAGACCGTATTGTCGCTGCATCAGGTGGCGGCGACCCTGGCCGAAACCGTGCCGCAGTTGCAGGTCGAGTACGAAAAAGTCGTCGAAATCCTGCTCCAGCGCGGCGCGCCCGCCGCCCAGGTGGCCATGGCCCAGCGTCAGTCGCTGCTGGCCGAGCGGATTCTCGGCGCGGTGAATACCGTGCTGGCCGGGGACGAAAACGCCAGCCAGGCCGCCGACACCTTTGGTCGCGACGCCGCACGCTTCGGCCAGGTGCTCAATGGCATGTTGCAAGGCGACCCGACCTTGAAGATCTCCCAGGTCCAGGACCGCGACGCCCGGGCACGGCTGGCTGAAATCAGTGAACTCTTCGAGTTTGTCTCGGGTTCGGTGGACGAAATCCTCGAAACCTCCCCGGAGCTATTCAAGGTTCGTGAATCGGCCGGCAACATCTTCAACCTGTCGCAAACCCTGCTCGACGAAGCCTCGCACCTGGCCACGGCCTTCGAGAACCTGGCCGGCGGACGCTCCGTTAATAGCATTGGCGGCTATGTGCTCGGCTTGCTGGCGCTGATGTCGATCATCCTGATCGGGCTGGTGATGGTCCGTGAAACCAACCGCCAACTGCGCGAAACCGCGGAAAAGAACGAGCGCAACCAGAACGCGATCATGCGTCTTCTGGACGAAATCGAAGACCTGGCCGACGGCGATTTGACCGTCACCGCGTCGGTCACTGAAGACTTCACCGGCACCATCGCTGACTCCATCAATTACTCGGTGGATCAACTGCGGGACCTGGTCGCCACCATCAACCTCACCGCCGGCCAGGTCGCCGCTGCGGTGCAGGAGACCCAGGCCACGGCCATGCACCTGGCCCAGGCTTCCGAGCATCAGGCCCAGCAGATCAGCGAAGCTTCGACTTCAATTAATGAAATGGCCCAGTCCATCGACCAGGTCTCGGCCAATGCCGCCGAATCGTCGGCGGTGGCCGAGCGCTCGGTGGAAATCGCCAACAAGGGCAACGAGGTGGTGCACAACACCATTCATGGCATGGACAACATTCGCGAGCAGATCCAGGACACCGCCAAGCGCATCAAGCGCCTGGGTGAGTCATCCCAGGAAATTGGCGACATTGTCAGCCTGATCGACGACATCGCCGACCAGACCAACATCCTGGCGCTCAACGCCGCGATCCAGGCGTCCATGGCCGGTGATGCCGGGCGCGGGTTCGCGGTGGTGGCCGATGAAGTGCAGCGCCTGGCGGAACGCTCTTCGGCGGCGACCCGGCAAATCGAGACCCTGGTGCGGGCGATCCAGGCCGACACCAACGAGGCGGTGATTTCCATGGAGCAGACCACCACCGAAGTGGTGCGCGGCGCGCGGCTGGCCCAGGATGCCGGCGTCGCGCTGGAGGAAATCGAAGGCGTGTCCAAGACCCTGGCGGCGCTGATCCAGAGCATTTCCAACGCGGCTCAGCAACAGACCACCTCGGCGGGGCAGATTTCCTTGACCATGAACGTGATCCAGCAGATCACTACGCAAACCTCGTCCGGCTCCACCGCCACCGCCGAGAGCATCGGCAACCTGGCGAAAATGGCCAGCCAGCTGCGTCGTTCGGTGTCGGGGTTTACCTTGCCGGCGGGGCCGGTGGTTGAGGATGACAAGGGGTGACTGGTCTGCTGGGAGGGGATCTACCTGTGGCATGGGTGCTTTTGTGGCGAGGGAGCTTGCTCCCGCTGGGGGGCGTAGCCGCCCCAGGGATTTTGTGAGCGCTGCGCGCTCAAGCGCGAGCAAGCTCCCTCGCCACGGGGTTCTGGGCCGTACCACAGGCATACGACTGTTGATTTGGAGTGGTTATGGGTGATCGGCACGACTATGTGGCCCTCGAATGGGTCAAGGGCGAGATTGCCGAAACGCTGAAGCAGGCCCATCTGGCCCTCAACCGGCTGGTGGATGATCCGCAGGCGTCGGACGCCCTCGGGCAATGCCTGGCCTGCATTCACCAGGTCCACGGCGGCCTGCTGATGGTCGAGTTCTATGGTGCGGCGCTGCTGGCCGAGGAGATGGAGCAGCTGTGCGCCGCCCTGCTGGACAACCGCATCGCCCATCGCGACGAAGCCATCAGCCTGTTGAGCCAGTCCCTGGGCCAGTTGCCGATCTACCTGGAGCGCATCCAGGGCGCCCGACGCGACCTGCCGCTGGTGGTGCTGCCGCTGATCAACGACTTGCGCAGCGCCCGGGGCGAGAGCCTGTTGTCGGAGACCAGCCTGTTCAGTCCCGAGCTGCCGGACATCGCGGCGCTCAGCGACGAGGCATTGAAGCGGCTCGAGCCGGCGGACCTGCCACACACCTTGCGCAAATTGCGCCAGACCCTGCAAATGGCCCTGGTGGGCCTGTTGCGTGAACAGGATGACGCCACCCACCTCGGGTATCTGGCCAAAGTTTTCCTTCGCCTGGAAGGGCTGTGTGCCGGGGCGCCACTCAATGCCTTGTGGCAGGTGGCTTCGGCGCTGGTCGAAGGCATTCGCGACGGACGCATCGCCAATAGCCCGGCGTTGCGCAGCCTGTTCAAGGAAACCGACAAGGAGCTCAAGCGCCTGCTGGACCAGGGCATGCTTGGCATCAATCAACCGGCACCGCCACACTTGCTCAAGAGCTTGTTGTTCTATATTGCCAAGGCCGAACATCCCAGCGGGCAGATGCAGATCATGAAAGAACGCTACTCACTGGACGACGCGCTGCCCGACAGCGCCATGGTCGACGAGGAACGCGCGCGTCTGGCCGGGCCCGACCGCGATGCCATGCGCTCGGTGCTCACCGCGCTCTGCGAAGAGCTGGTGCGGGTCAAGGAGCGCCTTGACCTGTTCGTACGCAGCGACCGCCAGCACGCCTCTGAACTGGACAGCCTGTTGGCGCCCCTGCGGCAGATCGCCGATACCTTGGCGGTGCTCGGCTTCGGTCAGCCGCGCAAGGTCATCATCGATCAATTGGCGGTGGTGTTGAGCCTTGCCCAAGGCCAGCGCGAGCCGGATGACGCAACGCTCATGGACGTCGCTGGAGCCTTGCTCTATGTCGAAGCGACCCTGGCCGGCATGGTCGGCACCGTCGAGCCGGAGAGTCGCGAAGAGACCCACCTGCCCACCACCGACCTGACCCAGATTCACCAGATCGTCATCAAGGAAGCCCACACCTGCCTGCAACAGGCCAAGGACATGATCGTCGACTACATCGACGCCGACTGGAACAGCGAGCAATTGCAACCCTTGCCGGCGCTGCTGACCCAGGTGCGTGGCGCGCTGGCGATGATCCCCCTGAGTCGCGCTGCCAGCCTGGTGGAGGCTTGCAACGGTTTTATCCGCGAACACCTGCTGCTGGACCATGCCCAGCCGGGTTGGGAAGAACTCGATCACCTGGCCGATGCCATCACTGGCCTCGAATACTACCTGGAGCGTTTGAGCGAAGACCCGCAAACCCCTGGCGAGCCCTTGCTGGATGTGGTTGAAAAGAGCTTGGCTGTGCTCGGCTATTTCCCCGACGAAGCCCGTGTGCCATTGCTCGATGATGTGCTGAGCCCCAACGAAGCCCAGTTGATGCAGGACTTGCAGGAGCTGGATGACCCGCAGACTGTGCAGTCCCTGGCCGAAGTGCTCGCCAGCCCGGTCCTGGCGGTCAACCCTCCGGCCAGGAACACCCCTGGCAGCCTGCTACCGCCGCCGGTGGATGAACACCCGGTGGACGATGAGTTGCGTGAGGTCTTTCTTGAGGAAACTGGCGAAGTGCTGGATGTCCTGCGCGAATACCTGCCGCGTTGGAACGCTCATCCCGACGACCATGGCGCCCTGAGTGAGCTGCGCCGAGCCTTCCATACCCTCAAGGGCAGCGGCCGGATGGTCCGGGCGTTGGTGCTGGGAGAGCTGGCCTGGGCCGTGGAAAACCTGCTTAACCGGGTGCTGGAGCACAGCGTCGAACCGAGTGCTTCAGCTCGCCAATTGATCGAGGAAACGGTGCAGTTGTTGCCGACCCTGGTCAGCGAGTTCGCTGCCAATCACCAGCGCCAGCGCGACGATGTCGACCGCCTGGCTGCTCGCGCCCACGCCCTGGCCAAAGGCAGCGACGAGGCAGACGAAGACGAGCAGGATGTGGCCGCCCTTGATCCGTTGCTGCTGAAGATCTTCGACACCGAAGCCCAGGGTCACCTCGCCAGCCTCAATCGATTTCTCGACCAGACTGCCGACCACCTGCCATTGCAGGCCAGCGATGAGCTGCAGCGGGCTTTGCACACTCTCAAGGGCAGTGCATCCATGGCCGGTGTGCTGCCGATCGCCGAGCTGGCCGGCGCGATGGACGAGCTGGCCCGGGAATACAAGGCGCACTTGATCGCCCTCGACCTGGATGAGGTCGAACTGCTGCTGGAGGCCGAAGGCCTGCTGCGCCAGGGCCTGCGCCGGTTGCACAGCGAACCGCTGGCCGCGATTCCCGGCGCCGAGTCGCTGATTCAGCGCGTCCAGGCCCTGTTGGCCGAGCGTCTGCAAACAGCCCTCAGCGCACCGGACAAAGGGCTGCGAACCAAGCGTGATCCGCAACTGATCAACAACTTCCTCGCCCAGGGCATGGACATCCTGCTGGACGCCGAAAGCCTGTTGCAACGCTGGCAGCAGCACCCGGGCGAAGGCCAGGAGCTGAGTGCGTTGCTGGATGAGTTGACCACCCTCGGCGAAGGCGCGCACCTGGCCGATTTGCACCCGGTGGACGAACTCTGTGAAGCCTTGCTTGACCTCTATGGGGCGGTGGAAGAAAGCAGCCTGGCGGTCAGCGACGGATTTTTCCAGGAGGCGCAGCGCGCCCATGAAGCGCTGATCGACATGCTCGATGAACTCGCGGCCGGGCAGCATGTGCATCCGCAGCCCGAGCGGGTGCAGGCGCTGCGCAGCCTGCTCGAGGCCAGCCTCGATCCATCGGCCACCGGGCTGATCCGCAGCGACGGCAGCCGCACCCTGAGCATTCGTGAATTGGGCAATGCGACGGCTGAACTTGAACGCAGTGCGCCGGCGTCTACCACCGTGGACGACGATATTGCCGCGATCTTTCTCGAAGAGGCCCAGGACATTCTCGAAAGCGCCGCCCAGGCCCTGCAACGCTGGTTGGCCGATCCGGAGAATGGGGCGCCGCTGTCCTCGCTGCAACGTGACCTGCATACCCTCAAGGGCGGCGCGAAGATGGCGGACGTGCGGCCGGTGACCGACCTGGCCCAGGAACTGGAAAACCTGTACGAAGGGCTGGTGGATCGCCGCTACAGCCACAGTGAGGAGCTGGAGCAATTGCTCAACAGCAGCCACGAACGCCTCGACCTGTTGCTCGGGCAGTTGCAGCAGGGGCAGCCGTTGGGTGATCCGGTGGCACTGATCGATGCCATTCGCCGCTTCCGTCAGGATAAACCGAACGCAATAGAGACGGGCGGGCCGACCCAGGGCGACGGGGCCGGGCATGATCCGGAACTGTTGGAAATCTTCCTCGAAGAGGGCTTCGACATCCTCGACAGCTCGGGTGCGGCGTTGCTGCGCTGGCAGGAAGAACCCTCGAACCGCCAGGCCGTGGAAACCCTGCTGCGGGATTTGCACACCCTCAAGGGCGGTGCGCGGATGGTGGAAATCGTACCCATCGGCGACCTGGCCCATGAGCTGGAAAACCTTTATGAGGGTCTGTCGGCGGGTCTGCTTCAACCGACCCCGGCGCTGTTCGCCTTGTTGCAAAGCAGCCATGACCGAATCGCACAGATGCTCGATGCGGTGCGCGCCGGCCACCCGTGCCCGTTGGCGGACCGGCTGATCGAGCAGATCCAGGCGGTGAATCATCCGCAGGAACACGAGGCGCCAGAAGTCGTCTCTATTCCAGAACCGGTACCGGTCCCCTCTGTAGCCCCACCGCCTGTGCCCGCCAGAACCGAGCCTGCGGCCCCGGGCGACGGTGCGGACATGGTCAAGGTCTCTGCCGAACTGCTCGATGACTTGGTGAACCTGGCCGGGGAAACCTCGATTTTCCGTGGGCGCATCGAACAGCAGGTCAACGACGCGCGCGTGGCGTTGAGCGAGATGGAAACCACCATCGAACGGATGCGCGACCAATTGCGCCGCCTCGACACTGAAACTCAGGGGCGGATTCTCAGCCGCCAGCAGGTGGAGGCCGAACGTCTGGGGTACGAAGAGTTCGACCCGCTGGAGATGGATCGCCATTCCCAGTTGCAGCAGTTGTCCCGGGCGCTGTTCGAATCCGCCTCGGACCTGCTCGACCTCAAGGAAACCCTCGACCGCAGTAACCACGATGCCGAGAATTTGCTGCAACAGCAGGGGCGCATCAACACCGAACTCCAGGAAGGCCTGATGCGTACGCGCATGGTGCCGTTCGAGCGCATGTTGCCGCGCCTCAAACGCATCGTCCGGCAAGTGGCCCAGGAGCTGGGCAAGGACGTGGAATTCGTGGTCGGCAATGCCGACGGTGAGATGGATCGCAACGTGTTGGAGCGCATGGCTGCTCCTCTGGAGCACATGCTGCGCAACGCCGTCGACCACGGCCTGGAGCCGGCTGATGTACGCATTGCCGCTGGTAAACCTGCCCGGGGGCGCATCAGCCTCGACTTGTCCCGGGAAGGCGGCGACATCATTTTCGACATCCGCGACGATGGCGCTGGCGTACCGCTGGATGCCGTGCGGCGCAAGGCGATCAAACGTGGCTTGCTCGCCCCTGACAGCGAGATGAACGACCGCGACGTACTGCAGTTCATTCTGCAGCCGGGGTTTTCCACCGCGGAAAAAATCACCCAGATCTCCGGGCGCGGTGTCGGCATGGACGTGGTCCATGAAGAGGTGCGACAGCTGGGCGGCAGCATGGTCATCGACTCCACGCCGGGGCAGGGCGTGCATTTCCGCATTCGCTTGCCGTTTACCGTGGCGGTCAACCGGGCACTGATGGTGCAGTGTCATGAAGATCAGTACGCGATTCCGCTGAACACCATCGAAAGCATCGTCCGGGTGTTGCCCGCCGAACTGGATGGCTATTACCAGCGCGATCCGCCGACCTACACCTACGCTGGGCAGCGTTATGAGCTGTGCTACCTGGGTGAGCTGCTGAAAACCGGCGCGCGCCCGAAATTGCTGGGCCAGAGCCAACCCTTGCCAGTGCTGCTGATGCAGTGCAATGAGCGACATATCGCGGTGCAAGTGGACGCGACCGCCGGTACCCGGGAGATCGTGGTCAAGAGCCTCGGCCCGCAGTTCTCGGCGGTGCAGGGCCTGTCTGGGGCGACCATCCTGGGCGACGGTCGGGTGGTATTGATCCTCGACCTGCTGGCGCCGATCCGCGCCTTGCCCCATCAGGTCCCGCGCCGGCCGGCAGCGACGCAAGGCGAGGGCGAACATCAGCGGCCGCTGCTGGTGCTGGTGGTGGACGACTCGGTGACGGTGCGCAAGGTCACCAGCCGCCTGCTGGAGCGCCATGGCATGCACGTCCTTACCGCCAAGGACGGCGTGGACGCCATGGCGCTGCTGGCCGAGCACTCCCCGGACCTGATGCTGCTGGACATCGAGATGCCGCGCATGGACGGCTTCGAAGTGGCCACGCAAGTACGCAACGACCCGCGCCTGGCGCACCTGCCGATCATCATGATCACCTCCCGCACCGGCCAGAAACACCGCGACCGCGCCATGGCCATCGGCGTCAACGACTACCTGGGCAAGCCGTACCAGGAATCGGTGCTGCTCGACAGCATCGCCCACTGGAGCAAGACCCATGCATGAGCATCGCACCCACCACCTCACCGGGCTGCTGCTGCCCCTGGCTGACCGCCACCTGATCCTGCCCAACGTGGCCGTGGCCGAACTGATCGACTATCAGAGCAGCGCCTTCGATATGGACACCCCGCCGTGGTTCCTGGGGTGGGTGAGTTGGCGCGAACGGCAAATCCCGCTGCTGAGCTTCGAATCGGCCTGCGGCCAGAAAACCGTGATTGGCGAGCGGGTGCGCATCGTCATCCTCAACGCCCTGGGCGGGCGCCCGGAGTTGCGTTTCATCGCGCTGCTGGTGCAAGGCATCCCACGCTCCTGCAAGCTCGATACCCAGTTGAGCTATGTCGATGTGCCGCTGTGTGGGTTGGAGCAGGCAGCGGTACAGGTGGGCGAGCATGTGGCGAAGGTGCCGGATTTGTTGGCGTTGGAAGAATTGGTGGTGGCCGCGGGATTGGTTCAGCACCACAAACCCTGAGCCATGCACGTCTCCACTGTGGGAGCGAGCTTGCTCGCGATGGCGGCCTGACAGCCGGCCTGGCTCTTGCGGGCGGTGTACACCCATCAGACCTGTTTGGGCTGGACCTGTTTGAGCAAAGCTTGCTCGCGAAGGCGGCGGTACATTCAGCATTGATGCAAGCAGACCCACCGCTATCGCGAGCAAGCTCGCTCCCACATTTTGACTTGTGTTCATCGCAAACCATTACTCCAACCGTAACGATCCGCCGCTAAGCTTGATTGATACCCTCGCCCCAACACTCCTAATGTGACCCCCACGACAGCGAACCCGTGGAGTGGTCATGACAACAACAATATCCCCCGACTCGCGCTGGACGCGGCGGCGCGGCGAAAAGCAGCGGCGTCTCGAGCTGGTGAAGGGGCTTGCCGACGGTGTGGTGTTGCCCACCGACAAGATCGTGGCGGCGTTGGAGGCGTTGATTCTGCCCGGCGACCGTGTGGTGTTGGAGGGGAATAACCAGAAGCAGGCGGATTTTCTCTCGCGCTCACTGGCCAAAGTCGACCCGGCGAAGCTGCACGATCTGCACATGATCATGCCCAGTGTCGGCCGGTCCGAGCACCTGGACCTGTTCGAACGCGGCATCGCCCGCAAGCTCGATTTCTCCTTCGCCGGCACCCAGAGCCTGCGCATCAGCCAGTTGCTCGAAGACGGTTTGCTGGAGATCGGCGCGATTCACACCTACATCGAGCTCTATGCCCGATTGGTGGTGGACCTGATTCCCAACGTGGTGCTCTCGGCCGGTTTCATGGCCGACCGCGCCGGCAATATCTACACCGGCCCCAGTACTGAAGACACGCCGGCGCTGATCGAGCCGGCGGCGTTCAGTGACGGTATCGTCATCGTCCAGGTCAACCAGTTGGTGGACGACGTCAGCGACTTGCCACGGGTCGATATCCCGGCGTCCTGGGTCGATTTCGTGGTGGTGGCCGACAAGCCGTTCTATATCGAGCCGCTGTTCACCCGCGACCCGCGCCACATCAAGCCTGTGCACGTGCTGATGGCGATGATGGCGATCCGCGGGATCTACGAAAAACACAACGTCCAGTCCCTCAATCACGGCATCGGTTTCAACACCGCCGCCATTGAACTGATCCTGCCCACCTATGGCGAATCCCTCGGCCTGAAGGGCAAGATCTGCCGCAATTGGACCCTCAATCCGCACCCAACCCTGATCCCGGCCATTGAAAGCGGTTGGGTCGAAAGCGTGCATTGCTTCGGCACCGAGCTGGGCATGGAAAACTACATCGCCGCCCGCCCCGACGTGTTCTTCACCGGACGCGACGGCTCGCTGCGTTCCAACCGCATGGTCTGCCAACTGGCCGGGCAGTACGCGGTGGACCTGTTCATCGGCGCCACCTTGCAGGTGGACGGCGACGGACATTCCTCGACGGTTACCCGTGGTCGCCTGGCCGGTTTTGGTGGTGCGCCGAACATGGGCCACGATCCCCGTGGTCGCCGTCACGGCACGCCAGCCTGGCTCGACATGCGCCACGGCGACGGCGAGGCGCCGCTGCTTGAGCGTGGCAAGAAACTGGTGGTGCAGATGGTCGAGACGTTCCAGGAGGGCGGCAAACCGACCTTCGTCGAGACCCTCGACGCGGTGGACGTGGCGAAGAAGGCCGGCATGCCCCTGGCGCCGATCATGATCTATGGCGACGACGTCACCCATCTGCTGACCGAGGAAGGCATTGCCTACCTGTATAAGGCCCGCTCCCTGGAGGAGCGCCAGGCGATGATCGCCGCCGTGGCCGGGGTCACCGCCATCGGCCTGCGTCACGACCCGAAAGACACCGCGCGCATGCGCCGCGAAGGGCTGATCGCCTTGCCCGAAGACCTCGGTATCCGTCGCACCGACGCCACCCGTGAGTTGCTGGCCGCCAAGAGCGTGGCCGATCTGGTGGAGTGGTCCGGTGGCCTCTACAACCCGCCCGCCAAGTTCAGGAGCTGGTAAATGCACGCCTTTAACCTGCAATCTGAAAGATTGTCCTTGGCCGAGCGTCTGGCCGATATCGCGGTGGATGCGCTGATCGACGAAGCCGACCTGTCGCCGAAACCGGCCCTGGTGGATCGTCGCGGCAATGGCGCTCATACCGATCTGCACCTGGGGCTGATGCACGCCTCGGCGCTGTCGCTGTGGCCAGCATTCAAGGAAATGGCCGACGCTGCCCTTGACTGTGGTGAGATCGGCTTGCCGTTGCGCGAAGCCCTTGGGCGGATCGGCCGTGAGGGGGAAGCGGCGATGCTCGCGACCACCAACGGCGTGAACACCCACCGGGGGGCGATCTGGGCCTTGGGCCTGTTGGTGGCCGCGACAGCGTTGGAGCCTGAAGCCAGTGTCGCCAGCTCCGTCACTTTACGTGCCGCCCGCCTGGCCTTGCTCAACGACCGCTACGCGCCCCAGCCCTTGAGCCACGGCGCCCAGGTCGCCCAACGCTACGGCGTGCGCGGTGCCCGGGAAGAAGCGCAATTGGCGTTCCCGGCCGTTACCGGTCTGGGCTTGCCGCAACTCAAGCGCAGTCGCGCGGCGGGCGCCGGTGAGCAGAACGCGCGGCTCGATGCCTTGCTGGCGATCATGACCACCCTGTCCGATACCTGTGTGCTCTATCGCGCTGGCGAGCCGGGTTTACAGGCCATGCAACAGGGTGCCAAAGCGGTACTCGATGCCGGTGGCAGTGCGAGCCTGGGCGGTCGCCGCCAGTTGCACGCACTGGACCAACAACTGATTGCCTTGAACGCCTCGCCTGGTGGCGCTGCCGACTTGCTCGCCGCCTGCCTGTTCCTCGACCGTATCGAACGCGGCGATGGCCTCTTCCCTGGAGTGTGCTGATGGAAACCTTATCCTTTGAATTTCCCGCCGGGCAGCCGCCACGGGGCCGGGCGCTGGTGGGCTGCGTCGGCTCGGGCGACCTGGAAGTGCTGATCGAACCGGGCCTGGCGGGCAAACTGACCATCCAGGTGCAGACCTCGGTCAATGGCAGCGAACAACGCTGGCAGCACCTGTTCGCCCGCATGTTCGACGGCCAGACGCCGCCAGCCCTGTCTATCGACATCCACGACTTTGGTGCCACCCCCGGCGTGGTGCGCTTGCGCCTGGAACAGGGCTTCGAGGAGATCGGCCATGACTGACAGCGCAGCGTTGCTCAACAAGCACAGCTTCGTCGAACTTGGCGCCCGGCAACGGGCGAAAGCCTTGCTCGATGACGGTACCTTTCGTGAACTGCTCGACCCGTTCCAGCGGATCATGTCGCCCTGGCTGTTGCGCCAAGGCGTGGTGCCGCAAAGCGACGACGGCGTGGTGATCGCCAAGGGTTCGCTCGATGGCCTGCCGGTGGTGATCGCCGCCATTGAAGGGGCGTTCCAGGGTGGCAGCCTTGGTGAAGTCGGCGGGGCGAAGATTGCCGGCGCGCTGGAGCTGGCCGCCGAGGACAACCGCAAGGGCATCCCGACCCGCGCCGTATTGCTGCTGGAAACCGGCGGCGTGCGCTTGCAGGAGGCCAACCTCGGGTTGGCGGCGATTGCCGAGATTCATTCGGCGATCGTCGACCTGCGTCAGTATCAGCCGGTGGTCGGCGTGGTGGCCGGCAGCGTTGGTTGCTTTGGCGGCATGTCCATCGCCGCCGGGCTGTGCAGTTATCTGCTGGTGACCCAGGAAGCGCGGCTGGGCCTGAACGGCCCGCAAGTGATCGAGCAGGAAGCCGGGATCGACGAATACGACTCCCGCGACCGGCCGTTCATCTGGAGCCTGACCGGCGGTGAACAGCGTTTCGCCACGGGACTGGTGGACCGTTATGCGGCCGATGATGTCACGCAGATCCGCCAACAGGTCAGCCAGTTGCTGCACCTGGGCGTTCCCGCCGAACACCGCAGCGGCCAGGCCGAGCTGTTCCTGCAGCGCCTGGCTCGATTGGACACGCAAGTGCAAATCGAACCGGCAGCGGTTCGCCAGTTGTATCAGGGAGAACGCCCATGAGTGCGTATTCATTAAGAGGCTTGCGCTGGTTCGAGGCATTGAGTGACGGCGCCAAACCGTTGGAAGGATTGCCCGCTTCGTTGAAAGTCGCCGATACCAAGCTGGGTGAGCACAATGTGCGCCTGCTGGCGGTGGTCGCTGATCCCGACAGTCGTTTTCCCCGCGCTCGTAATGGTGAAGTTGGCCTGCTGGAAGGCTGGGGCCTGGCCAAGGCGGTGGATGACGCCATCGACGCCGACCGCAATGCCCCCCACAAGCGTGCGCTGATCGCCATTGTCGATGTGCCGAGCCAGGCTTATGGCCGGCGCGAAGAAGCGCTTGGCATTCACCAGGCGCTGGCCGGCGCGGCGGACAGCTATGCCCGTGCGCGGCTGGCTGGGCATCCGGTGATCGGTTTGCTGGTGGGCAAGGCGATGTCCGGGGCGTTCCTCGCCCACGGTTATCAGGCCAACCGACTGATTGCCCTACGCGACCCGGGGGTGATGGTCCACGCCATGGGCAAGGCCTCGGCGGCGCGGGTCACCCTGCGCAGTGTCGAAGAGCTTGAGGTGTTGGCCGCCAGCGTGCCGCCGATGGCTTATGACATCGATAGCTTCGCCAGCCTGGGTTTGCTCTGGGAAACCTTGTCGGTTGAGCAAATCGAACAGCCGCTGGCCAGGGATCTGGCGCGGGTCACCGATTGCCTGCAACAGGCGATCAACGATGTTGCCGGGGCGCCTCGGGACTTGCGCAGTCGCCTGGGGGCGACCCATCGCGCCGCCTCCAGCACTGTTCGCCAATTACTGAGAGCGCAGTGGTGAACGTCTTGCTTGCCCATGACTTGCTCTGGGGGCTGACCCCGGCGCAGTTGTCTGCGGATACGCCGGCGTGGGCCGTCGAATCCATCAGCCTCGGGCAACCGGTGGTCATTCGGCGCGCAATGACGACACCGGGGCACGTCGCGGTGGGCGTGCGAGGTGCATCACGGGAGCAACGTTATGCCACCTCAATGCCGGTGGCCGCCATCCAGCGTCGGGTGCGTCCGGAGGACTTGTGCTACGTCGAGCCCCACCGCGACTTGCCGGCCCTGCAAGCGCTATCCCACCTGCGCCCGCTGCTCGACGCCAGTGGCTGGAGCTGGGGTGTCAGCGGTAGCGCGGGATTCGAGCTCGCCAGTGGTATCGAGGCGTTGCATGAGCGCAGCGACCTCGACCTGATCCTGCGCACGCCGCAGCCGTTGGATCGCCTCCGGGCCAGGGATTTGCTGAGGCAACTGGATACGTCGGTTTGTGCGGTGGACATGCAATTGCAGACCCCTTTTGGCGCCGTCGCCTTGCGCGAGTGGGCGGGTTCAGCGCGCCGGGTCTTGCTCAAGGATGATGTCCAGGCAAGGTTGGTGAGCGATCCTTGGCAGCCGTCGCTGGAGCAGGTCGCGTGAGCAGCCTCTTGGTGTTCCCCGGCCAGGGTGCGCAGCGAGCAGGCATGCTCCATGGCCTGGCGCCGCAAATTCTGGGCGAGGCGAACGACGTGCTCGGTGAGGACGTCCTGCAGTTGGACAGTGCCGAGGCGCTGCAATCGACCCGTGCGGTGCAGCTGTGTTTGTTGATCGCCGGCGTGGCGGCATCCCGTCGGTTGCTGGAACAGGCGCCCGCGCCGGACTACGTGGCGGGGCTGTCCATCGGCGCCTATCCGGCGGCGGTGGTGGCCGGTGCGCTGGGGTTTGACGATGCGTTGCGGTTGGTCAGCCTGCGGGGTGACTTGATGCAGCAGGCGTATCCGCAAGGCTACGGCATGACCGCGATCATCGGCCTGGACCTCGCGGCAGTGGAAGCCTTGCTGGCGCAGGTGCACAGCGACCGCACACCGGTCTACCTGGCCAACATCAATGCCGATAATCAGGTGGTCATTGCCGGCAGCGACGAGGCCATGAGCAACGTTGCCAGACAGGCGCGAAGCCTGGGTGCCGGGAAGGCGTGCCGGCTGGCGGTGAGCGTGCCGTCCCATTGCCCATTGCTTCAGACCCCGGCGCAGGCATTGGCCCAAGCGTTCGCCGAAGTGGCGTTGAAAGTACCTGCCTTGGGTTATCTCAGCGGCAGCCGAGCCCGGCCGGTGATCAGCAGCGAGGCCTTGCGCGACGACCTGGCGTTCAACATGTGCCGCATCGTCGATTGGCGTGGCACGGTGCAAAGCGCCTACGAGCGTGGCGTGCGGCTACAGATCGAACTGCCACCCGGTGCGGTGCTGACCGGGCTGGCGCGCCGGGTGTTCGAGCAGGGTACCGTCATGGCTTTCGACGGTGCCCGCCTGGACACCTTGCAGGCGCTGCTCAGAGAGGAGGGAAACCGCTACCCCTAAACCACCGACTCAAGCTGGCGAAGCACAAAAACAACAACTTCGACGATGCATTTTGAGGACTACAACAATGATTATCTACGGTGTGGCGTTTCTGGCCTTTTGTACCCTGGCGGGTATTTTCATCGGTGAGCTGCTGGGCAAATTGATCGGGGTGCCGGCCAACGTCGGTGGCGTCGGCATTGCGATGCTGTTGTTGATCGGCCTGGGCAGTTACCTGAGCAAGCGCGGCCTGTTCAAGGGCAAGTCCGAGGCCGGCGTGGAATTCTGGAGTGCGGTCTACATTCCCATCGTGGTGGCGATGGCGGCCCAGCAAAACGTCTACGGTGCGCTCAAGGGCGGGCCGATGGCGATTCTGGCCGGGACCCTGGCGGTGGTGATTGCCTTTGCGTTGGTGCCTGTGTTGGTGCGTATCGGCAACAAAGGGCCTGAAGCCGATGTTTCCGTGAAGACGGTCGGGTGATCGCCATGTACGAATCGATGATGAAAGTGATTACCGGCTACGGCCTGATCAGTGGTTTTGCGATTGTCGGCATCACCATGTGGGTGTCTTACTGGATCAGCAACACGTTCACTAAAGGCCGCTTGCACGGTTCGGCCATCGCCATTCTGTTGGGCTTGGTGCTGTCGTACATCGGCGGTGCGATGACCGGCGGGCAGAAAGGCGTGGTGGACATTCCGTTGCTGTCCGGGATCGGTTTGCTCGGCGGTGCCATGCTGCGGGACTTTGCCATTGTCGCCACGGCGTTTGGCGTGAGTGTCGAAGAACTCAAGCGCGCCGGTTTCGTCGGGGTGCTGGCGCTGTTTGTCGGGGTGGGTACCTCGTTCATTGCCGGTGTCGGAGTCGCAATGGCCTTCGGTTACACCGATGCGGTGAGCCTGACCACCATCGGCGCCGGGGCGGTGACCTACATCGTCGGGCCGGTCACCGGCGCGGCGATTGGCGCCAGTTCCGAGGTCATGGCGCTGTCCATTGCCGCAGGGTTGATCAAGGCAATCCTGGTGATGGTCGCGACACCCTTCGTGGCACCGCTGATTGGCCTCAACAATCCGCGAAGCGCGGTGATCTTCGGTGGCTTGATGGGTACTTCCAGCGGTGTCGCCGGTGGCCTGGCGGCCACCGATCCGAAGCTGGTGCCCTATGGCTGCCTGACGGCGGCGTTCTATACGGCGCTTGGATGCTTGTTGGGGCCTTCGTTGTTGTTTCTGATCATGCGGGGGTTGATGGGGTAGGGCTTAGTCTTTTTGCTGACAGGACTGGCCTCATCGCGAGCAAGCCCGCCCCCACAGTCGACCGAGTGTCCCTGTGGGAGCGGGCTTGCTCGCGAAGGCCGCGACTCGGTTTCAAGCCTGGCGATTGGCATACATCCGGCATTCAGCCAACAGCGCCAGCAAATTCGGATCGCGTTCCTTGGCCTTCAGGAACACCACGCCAATGTGCTGTTGCAACCGGTATTTTTCCTGCAAAGGGATCAGTTTCACCCGATTTTCATACACCGCCGCAATCCTGCCCGGCAGCAACGCATAACCCACCCCGGAACTGACCATGCTCAGCAGGGTGAAGATGTCGTTGACCTGCATCGCCACCTTCGGCTCGAACCCCGCCTGCTTGAACACCCGAATACCGTCTTGATGCGTGGCAAAACCCTGGGTCAAGGTGATGAACGTCTCGTCGCGCACCTCGGCCAGATCCACTTCGGCACGTTGGGCAAAGGGCGAATCAGCTGGCGTGGCGAGGAAGATGTCATCGGAAAATAGCGCGATATGCTCGCAATCCGGGTCGTTCACGCTGTCGTCCAGGGAGATCAGGATCGCGTCCACTTCCATATTTTTGAGCTTGTACAGCAAGTCGATGTTCGAGCCCAGGATCAGGTCGATATTGAGTTCGCTGCGGCGAATTTTCAGGCCCATGATCAACTGCGGCACGGTCTTGACCGTCAGCGAGTACAGCGAGCCCAGCTTGAAGCGTTCGGCAGAGAAACCGGCGGCCTCACGGGTCAGGCGCACACTTTCGACCACATCCTGGATCAGTTTCTGCGCCCGCTCTTCCAGTACGTAGGCGCTTTCCAACGGTGTGAGGTTGCGGCCTTCGTGCTTGAACAACGGACAACGCAGGGCGCTTTCCAATGAATGAATGGCCCGGTGCACGCTGACGTTGCTGGTCTGCAACTCGGCCGCCGCCCGCGCCAGGTTGCCGGTGCGCATGAAAGCCAGGAACACCTCGAGTTTCTTCAGGGTCAATTCTTCGTCGATCAGCATGGGGCGGACTCTTTTTCGTATGACCTGATTGTGCCCCAATAGGCCTTTGTGATGAGGAAATTCAACCGTGGCGAATATCTGTTGAAGGACCTTCAATTGTGGCGAGGGAGCTTGCTCCCGCTGGGTGGCGTAGCCGCCCCAAGATTTTGTGAGCGCTGCGCACTCAAGCAGGAGCAAGCTCCCTCGCCACAGGTTTTGTATTTGGCTGGCTTGAAGCAAAACATTGCACTTTGAGACGCCAAGCCTGAGCCTTGGCGTCTGTTCTGGAATGTGAGGTGGGATGGGATGTATCACGGCGAACGACTCAACGCCTGGACGCACCTGGTCGGAGCGGTGGCGGCTTTCATCGGGGCGGTGTGGTTGTTGGTGATTGCCGGGATGGCCGGCGATCCTTGGAAGATCGTCAGCGTGGCGATCTACGGTTTTACCTTGCTGGTGCTCTACAGCGCTTCGACGGTTTACCACAGCGTGCGCGGGCGCAAAAAACAAATCATGCAAAAGGTCGATCACTTTTCGATCTACCTGCTGATCGCTGGCAGTTACACGCCGTTCTGCCTGGTGACCCTGCGTGGGCCGTGGGGCTGGACGTTGTTCGGGATCGTCTGGGGACTGGCGCTGATCGGGATCCTGCAGGAGATCAAGCCACGTTCCGAAGCGCGCATCTTATCGATTGTGATCTATGCGGTGATGGGTTGGATCGTGCTGGTGGCGGTCAAGCCGCTGTTGGCGGCCCTGGGCAGCGCCGGGTTTGCCTGGCTGGCCTCGGGCGGCGTGCTGTACACCGTGGGCATTATCTTTTTTGCGTTGGATCACCGGCTGCGGCATGCCCATGGGATCTGGCATCTGTTTGTGATCGCCGGCAGTTTGCTGCACTTCGTGGCGATTTTGTTTTATGTGCTCTGACTCATGAACCCATACCGCCGAATTCATGAACACCACTGTTTTACTGTGGGAGCGGGCTTGCTCGCGAAAGCGGTGGGTCAGCCAACATCGATGTCACTGACCAATTGCATTCGCGAGCAAGCCCGCTCCCACCATGGTTCCTCAGTGGCCGCAGGCGATTAGAAATCCCCCCACAACTGCTGCGCCACGGCCAGCGCCACCACCGGCGCGGTTTCGGTGCGCAGCACCCGGGGGCCGAGGCGGGCTGCGTGGTAGCCGGCGGTCTTGGCCTGCTCGACTTCAGCGTCCGACAAGCCACCCTCGGGGCCGATCAGGAACGCCAATGCCTGCGGCTTGGCATGGCTAACTATTGGCTCGGCCACCGGGTGCAGCACCAGCTTGAGCTCGGCTTCGGTCTGCTTCAGCCAGTCAGCCAGCAGCAGCGGCGGATGGATCACTGGCACGCTCGAACGCCCACATTGCTCGCAGGCGCTGATCGCCACCTGGCGCCAGTGCATCAGGCGTTTGTCGGCGCGTTCATCCTTGAGGCGTACTTCACAGCGCTCGCTGAAAATCGGCGTGATTTCGCTGACACCCAGTTCCGTGGCTTTCTGAATCGCCCAATCCATGCGCTCGCCCCGGGACAAACCTTGGCCGAGGTGGATACGCAAGGGCGATTCAACCTGCCCGGTGAATTGCTCGTCCAACTGCACCCGCACACGTTTCTTGCCGACTTCGGCCAACGTGCCGCGAAACTCCTGGCCGGAGCCGTCGAACACCTGCACCGCATCGCCCTCAGCCATGCGCAGCACACGGCCGATGTAGTGGGCCTGGGCTTCGGGCAATTCGTGGTCGCCGAGGCTCAGGGGGGTGTCGATGAAGAAGCGGGACAGTCTCATGCTTTGTTCTCTACTGAATCTGAATTCGACATTGCAGCCTGATGGAGTGTCGTTGTGGCGAGGGAAAGTTGTCGTCAGCCCGGATCACGGAAGCCGGGATGGAAATCCTTCGGTACCGCCACACTGACCTTGTCCCGGGTGGCGATGTCGATGCCTTCGCTGGCCACTTCCGCCAGGAAATCGATCTGCTCCGGGGTGATCACATACGGCGGCAGGAAATACACCACGCTACCCAGCGGGCGCAGCAACGCGCCGCGTTCCAGGGCATGCTGGAACACCGCCAGGCCGCGACGCTCCTGCCATGGGTAGGCGGTTTTGCTGGCCTTGTCCTTGACCATCTCGATCGCCAGCACCATACCGGTCTGGCGCACCTCGGCGACGTTCGGGTGGTCTGCCAGGTGCGCGGTGGCGCTCGCCATGCGCTGGGCCAGGGCCTGGTTGTTTTCGATGACGTTGTCTTCTTCGAATATATCCAGCGTCGCCAGGGCCGCCGCGCAGGCCAGTGGATTGCCCGTGTAGCTGTGGGAATGCAGGAAGGCTCGCAGGGTCGGATAGTCGTCGTAGAACGCGCTGTAGACCTCGTCGGTGGTCACGCACGCCGCCAGTGGCAAGTAGCCGCCAGTCAGCGCCTTGGACAGACAGAGGAAGTCCGGGGTGATACCGGCCTGCTCGCAGGCGAACATCGTCCCGGTGCGCCCGAAGCCGACGGCGATTTCGTCGTGGATCAGGTGCACGCCGTAGCGGTCGCAGGCCTCGCGCAGCAGTTTCAGGTACACCGGGTGATACATGCGCATGCCGCCGGCGCCCTGGATCAGCGGCTCGACGATCACCGCCGCAACGGTGTCGTGGTGCTCGGCGAGGGTCTGCTCCATGGCGGCGAACATGTTGCGTGAATGCTCCTCCCAACCCATGCCTTCAGGGCGGTGGTAGCAGTCGGGGCTGGGCACCTTGATCGTGTCCAGCAGCAGCGCTTTGTAGGTTTCAGTGAACAGTGGTACATCGCCCACAGACATCGCCGCGATGGTCTCGCCGTGGTAACTGTTGCTCAGGGTGACGAAGCGTTTTTTGTCCGGCCGGCCGCGATTGATCCAGTAATGAAAGCTCATTTTCATCGACACTTCGATGCAGGACGAGCCGTTATCGGCGTAGAAGCACCGGGTCAGGCCCTCGGGTGTCATCTTCACCAGGCGCTCGGACAGTTCAATCACCGGTTGATGGCTGAAGCCGGCGAGGATCACATGCTCCAGTTGATCGACCTGATCCTTGATCCGCTGATTGATACGTGGGTTGGCGTGGCCGAACACGTTGACCCACCAGGAACTGACGGCGTCGAGGTAGCGCTTGCCTTCGAAATCTTCCAGCCACACGCCTTCACCGCGCTTGATGGGGATCAGTGGCAGCTGTTCGTGGTCTTTCATTTGGGTGCAGGGATGCCACAGCACCGCGAGGTCGCGTTGCATCCACTGGTTATTCAGGCCCATTTACAGTCTCCTCGAGGCGGCTCGCGGCGAGCGCGGGCAAAACAATCGCGCAAGCCTATGCAATGGCGGCCCTGGGGACAACCCATTGTGTCTTTCACGCTACTTTGAACGAGGCGATAGACGCCGCTGGCGGCGCTTTGATGGCTGACGTATTCTTCGCCGTTCCCTGAGCCGCCGGGCTCGAAAAACCGAGAGCCGCCTGGCTCGAAAACTGAAATTTCCTACGTTAATCCGGAGTTCGTTGAATGTCTGCTGGTTGGCTGCGCGCCTGTGCGCTGGTGATGATAGGGCTGTTCAGCGTTTCGGCGCTGGCCAAGGACAAGCAACCGACGGCTATCGTCGTTGGCGGCGGCCTGGCGGGACTCACGGCGGCCTATGAGCTGCAGAACAAAGGCTGGGCCGTGACCCTGCTGGAAGCCAAGCCGAGCCTGGGCGGTCGGTCGGGCATGGCCACCAGCGAGTGGATCGGCAACGAGAAGACTCAGCCGGTGCTGAACAAGTACGTCTCGACCTTCAAGCTGAGCACTACGCCGGCCCCGGAATTCGTGCGCACCCCCAGCTACCTGATCGACGGTACCTACTACACGGCCGCTGACCTGGCGACCAAGCAGCCGGCAACGGCCGAAGCCCTCAAGCGCTATGAAACCACTGTGGACGACCTGGCGCGCTCGATTGAAGACCCGCAGAACCCGGCGGCCAACAGCACGTTGCACTCGCTGGACCAGATTACCGTGTCCAACTGGCTCGACCGCCTGCAACTGCCGGCCACCGCGCGTCAGTTGGTGAACCAGGAAATTCGCACCCGCTACGATGAACCTTCGCGCCTGTCACTGCTGTACTTCGCACAACAGAACCGGGTCTATCGCGGTGTGTCCGACCGTGACCTGCGGGCTTCGCGCCTGCTGGGCGGCAGTCCGGTGCTGGCCCAGGCCTTCGTCAAACAGCTGAAAATCATCAAGACCAGCTCGCCGGTATCGGCCATCTCCCAGGACAAGGACGGCGTCACCGTCAAGGTCGGCAGCGTTGGTTATCAGGCGGATTACGTGGTGCTGGCCGTGCCGTTGCGCGCGCTGAACAAGATCCAGCTGACCCCGGCCCTGGACGCCCAGCATCAAGGCGCGATCAAGGGGACCAACTACGGCTGGCGCGACCAGATCATGCTCAAATTCAAGACCCCGGTCTGGGACAGCAAGGCGCGCATGTCGGGCGAGATCTACAGCAACACCGGCCTGGGCATGATGTGGATCGAGCCGGCCATGAAGGGCGGCGCCAACGTGGTCATCAACCTGTCCGGCGACAACGCCCGGGTGATGCAGGCCTTCGGCGACAAGCAGATGGTCGATCAGGTGCTGATCCGCCTGCACGCGTTTTACCCACAGGCACGTGGGGCATTCACCGGTTATGAAATCCGCCGCTATAGCACCGACCCATCCATGGGCGGCGCATACCTGGCCTTTGGTCCGGGCCAGATCAGCAAATACTGGCGCCTGTGGGAAAAACCATTGCAGCGCATAGCCTTTGCCGGCGAACACACCGACACCTTGTACCCGGGCACCCTGGAAGGCGCATTGCGCAGCGGTCAACGCGCAGCCAGCCAAGTCGAAGACCTGGCGGCGGGCAAGTCGTTTGAACCGGCCAAGGTCGTTCCGGCTGCAACGGCAGCAGCGGCCGGTGCGGTGGCGGCGAAGAAGGGCAACTTCTTTACCAACCTGTTTGGTGGCTCGGACGACGACAAGAAGCCGGAGCCGGTGAAGGCACCAGAGCCGGTAGCGCCGCCAGCACCGACGCCTGCTCCAGCGCCAACCCCGGCACCTGCACCGGTAGAAGCGCCGAAGCCCGTGGCCCCAGTAAAAGCCCAGCCTGCCAAGAAAGCACCAGCGAAGAAACCGGCAGCCAAGACCCCGGCCAAAAAAGCCCCGGCCAAGGCGCCGGTAAAAAAGGCTGAGCCGGCGAAGAAGCCAGTGGCCAAACCGGCGACGCCCCCTGAGACCCAGGTTCAGTAACGTTCAGGCGCAAAAAAAGCGCGACCCACGGGTCGCGCTTTTTTTTATCCAGCATTAGGCGTGCACTGACGCTGCGGCCCAGAGCCCGGCGTTGCGCAACGAGCGCTATCGTCCTACACGCTTCGGCGATATATCGGAAACTTCCCACCAGCTAACAGGATGGAAGTGATAGAGCGCACCCGGTCATAGGCCCTAGGCTCCTCAAAAAACTGGAGCGTTTATGAAAACTCTAATAGCGATGATCATATTGGTAGCACTGTCAGGGTGTGTATCTGGCGAATGCAGGGACCCTTTAACAATTCCGATGATCCCAAAGAGAGATCCGCAGCTAGCGTACAAGTGCACGATCGACCCCTTTAAGCCCGAGTGCTCGGTAAATTAGCACTTCAAACTATCAGGATTTCCTGAGTATTAGAGACGGATAGGGCCCAGCGCAGATATTTCATGACATAAAACCGTCGTAAGCAGCCCGCTCGCGATGAGGCCCTACTCAAGCACGCGATCGGTGCCCACCCCCGCCATTACGTAGCGTATTCGATTTAATCTTTCCTTAACCCACCCCCTCCAGACTGATGATCGTATTTCTCGATATTTCAAAGCGAAAATTTCCGCTTTAAATCGATAGATAACTCGCTAGTCTTGGTCGCAGTTTTTACAGGATATGAGCAATGCAGCTACGCAACTCTTCTTCTCGCTATGGCTGGGTCAGTATCGCTCTGCACTGGGGCGTTGCATTGGCGGTGTATGGACTGTTCGCGCTGGGCCTGTGGATGGTCGGCCTGGATTACTACAGCACCTGGCGTAAAGACGCACCGGACCTGCACAAGAGCATTGGCCTGGTGCTGCTGGCGGTCATGTTGCTGCGGGTGATCTGGCGTTTTGTCAGCCCGCCACCGCCGACCCTGCCAACCTACGGACGCCTCACCCGTGCAGGCGCCAAGCTCGGTCATCGTGCCCTGTATCTCGGGTTGTTCGCCGTGATGATTGCCGGTTACCTGATTTCCACCGCAGACGGTGTCGGGATCCCGGTGTTTGGTTTGTTCGAAGTACCCGCGCTGGTGTCCGGACTGCCCGATCAGGCAGACGTCGCTGGCCAGATTCACCTGTACCTGGCGTGGGCGCTGGTCATTTTTTCCGGCCTTCACGCGTTGGCAGCATTGAAACACCACTTTATCGATCGTGACGCGACCCTCAAGCGCATGCTGGGGCGCCAAGCCTGATGTTCAACCTCGACTCCAAAGGAATAGAAAGCATGTTGAAAAAGACGCTCGCCGCCCTGGCAATCGGTTCTGCACTGCTGTCGGCCGGCCAGGCCATGGCTGCCGACTACGTGGTCGACAAAGAAGGCCAGCACGCCTTCGTCGACTTCAAGATCAGCCACCTGGGCTATAGCTACATCACCGGTACCTTCAAGGATATCGACGGCAAGTTCAGCTTCGATGCCGCCAAGCCTGAAGCCAGCAAGATCGAGTTCAACGTCAATACCGCCAGCGTATTCACCAATCACGCTGAACGTGACAAGCACATTGCCAGCGGCGACTTCCTGAACGTGAGCAAGTTCGGCAAGGCCACCTTCGTTTCCACCAGCGTCAAATCCACCGGTAAAAACGCCGATGGCAAAGAAACTGCGGACGTGACCGGTGACCTGACCCTGCTGGGCGTGACCAAGCCAGTGGTGGTCAAGGCCACGTTCCTGGGTGAAGGCAAGGACCCATGGGGCGGCTACCGTGCTGGCTTCGAAGGCACCACCAGCATCAAGCGTTCCGACTTCGGCAAGCAGAAAGACCTGGGCCCAGCGTCTGACGCGGTCGAGCTGTACGTCACGTTTGAAGGTGTCAAAGCGAAGTAAGCTTCGCGCCTGATAAAAAAACGCCTCTGATCTCGCGATCAGGGGCGTTTTTTATTGCCATGTCTCAGCTCGAACAGCCAACACAGAACTCTTGTGGGAGCGGGCTTGCTCGCGAAGGCGGTGGGTCAGTCGATTCGATGCTGGCTGATACACCTTCTTCGCGAGCAAGCCCGCTCCCACATGCAGATTTGTGGCGTTCAAAAAAATGCCCCGGATCGCGAGATCAGGGGCATTTTTTTACAGCTTGGAAAAACTCAGCGATTGCGGGTCAGCAATGCCGGCTTCTCGCCCCGTGGGCGGCTTGGCAGTTGATCCAGTTGCTCAGGCGTCGGGAAGCGATCGGCTTTCGATTCCTTGTGCATGATCTTCGGCTGGTTGCCACGGGGGGCCTGCACGGCCGGTTCCTGACGAGGTTGGTCGTCACGGGCCGGGCGGCGCGGGCGGGTGTCTTCGCGACGGGCCTGACCGTCACGGGGAGCACCGTTGCGTGGGCCGCTGCGCTTGGCCGGTGGGGTGCCGGTGGACGAGCCGTTGCTGTTGCGTGGACCGTTCTGGCGACCCTGTGGCTGGCCAGTACGCGGAGCGGCTGCACCCGCGCCCTGTGCCGGGGCGCCTGGACGACGGCCGCGACCTTGGGCCGGTTTCTGCTGCGGCACGTAGTCGACGCGGTTACCGAAATTATCTACATCGTCGTCCAGGAACTCGTCCGGGGCACGATCAGCTGCGGCGCGGGGAGCCGGGCGCTGCTGTTCACGGGCTGGCGTACCTTCGCGAGGCTTCTGCTCGCGGGCCGGGCGTTCACCGCGGCTGTTGCTGGCCGGTTTTTCCTTGCCCTTGTCCTTGCCTTTGTCTTTACGACCGCCGCCACCGCCGCCGCCATTCGGACCGTCGCCGCGTGGGCCACGGGCATTGCGCGGGTTGCGCACGTCCGGACGTTCGCGCACTTCAGGCTTCTCGGCCTCGATGGTGCTGGCATCGAAGCCCATCAGGTCGCCATCGGCAATTTTCTGCTTGGTCATGCGCTCAATGCTCTTGAGCAGCTTTTCTTCGTCCGGCGCGACCAGCGAGATCGCTTCGCCCGAACGACCGGCCCGGCCGGTACGGCCGATACGGTGCACGTAGTCTTCATCGACGTTCGGCAGCTCGAAGTTGACCACGTGGGGCAACTGGTCGATATCCAGGCCACGGGCCGCGATGTCGGTGGCGACCAGGATGCGCACTTCGCCGGCCTTGAAATCGGCCAGGGCCTTGGTGCGGGCATTCTGGCTCTTGTTACCGTGGATCGCCACGGCCGGCAGGCCATGCTTGTCCAGGTATTCGGCCAGGCGGTTGGCGCCGTGCTTGGTACGGGTGAACACCAGGACCTGTTCCCAGGCGCCAGCGGTGATCAGGTGCGCGAGCAAGGCACGCTTGTGGCTGGCCGCCAGGCGGAATACGCGTTGTTCGATGCGCTCGACCGTGGTGTTCGGCGGCGTGACTTCGATGCGTTCCGGGTTGTGCAGCAGCTTGCCGGCCAGGTCGGTGATGTCCTTGGAGAACGTCGCCGAAAACAGCAGGTTCTGGCGTTTGGCGGGCAGGCGGGCGAGGACTTTCTTCACGTCATGGACGAAGCCCATGTCGAGCATGCGGTCGGCTTCGTCCAGCACGAGGATTTCCACGTGGGACAGATCGACACTGCCTTGGCCGGCCAGATCCAGCAGGCGGCCGGGGCAGGCCACGAGCACGTCGACGCCACGGGACATGGCCTGGACCTGAGGGTTCATGCCCACGCCGCCGAAAATGCAGGCGCTGACGAATTTCAGGTCGCGAGCGTAGACCTTGAAGCTCTCGTGTACCTGGGCGGCCAGTTCGCGGGTTGGGGTCAGGACCAGTACGCGCGGTTGACGCGGGCCGTGACGCTGGGATTTGTCTGGGTGACCGTTGGGGAACAACCGCTCCAGGATCGGGAGGGCGAAACCACCGGTTTTACCAGTGCCTGTCTGCGCCGCGACCATCAGATCGCGACCTTGCAACACGGCGGGAATGGCCCGCTGTTGCACCGGGGTAGGCTCGGTGTAGCCGGCGGCCTCGATGGCGCGGACTAAAGCCTCGGAGAGACCGAGGGAAGCAAAGGACATGAGTAATCCTGTTTTAGTGAGGGCCTGGCCCAATGGGATAGTCTTGCCTGGCGCGAACGACGTTCAATAATGAAAGACGTCATCCCGTCCGGTCCTGCCGAGTCTCAAAGGCGGGTCCGGACAGGGCTCGCGCGGGCTGGAAGCTGCGCTGTAGCGGTGTCGGGATGCCTTTTGCAAGACCGGGCGTCCGGGCGTAAGCCTGGCGGGAAGGCCGGAGTATAACAGAGCAAACGCCGTGCGCCGCTTTCCTGCTGCTCAACGGTTTATTTCAGCGTTGACCGGGTCGGGCCGCGTAGCCTTGGCAAGCGGGCTGGCGCCATAGCGGGCACTGAGCTCGGCATAGGCCGGTTCGCGTTTGAAGCGCTTGAGTTCGGCGCCGAAGCGTTGCACCAGCAAATCCATCCCGGCGCTACGCCGTACCGCCAGGTATTGGCTTTGACGGCTCACGACCGTCGGGTTTTCAGTAATCTGGTCGCCCAACTGCATTTGCTCGAGCACATGCCGGCCGACCCGACGGTCAGTGATGAGCAGGTCGATCCGGCCCAGTTGCAACTTGCCGAAGTTGGCTTCGTGGGTAGGCGCTGTTTCACGCTTGAACAGGGGCGATTCACTGAACGCCTGGCTGTACAGATAACCGGGTGACGTGCCGATGGTCAGGCCGCCCAGGTCATCGAGCGTGCGAAACGGATGGGGGCGGGCGTTGGCGTAGAACATCACGAACTCCACGTCTGACAGCGGTTCGCTGGGATAAAGCAGCATGGTGTCGCGTTCATTGCTATGAAAAATGTCCAGCGCGCCGTCCGCCAATCCCTGTTCCAGCATCGCCAGGCAACGCTTCCAGGGCAGGAGCTGCCATTCCACGTCGATGCCCAGGCGCTTGAACACAATGGCCGTGGTTTCGTAGTCCAGTCCGAGGATTTTGCCGTTCTCTTCGTAGACATACGGCGCCCAGGCTTCGGTGACAATGCGCAACTTCTCGGCCCGGGCAGTCATGCTCAGGCACAAGAGGAGAAGGGCTGTCAGTAACCGGGCAATAACGGGCATGGCCTGAGGTTACGACGAGAACTCCTCAAATAGCTAGAGCGCTCTGGCTCGCGCCTTAGTTGCCTTTTGCCTGCAGTCGGTGCAGATCGATGGCTTCGCGGTATTCGTCCCGAGGCAAACATATCCATTCGGGCTCGAAGACCCTCACGACAACTGAATAAAAAAAGGCCCTGGTTTTCACCAGGGCCTTTTGTACCACGGTATTTGCTGTTAACGCGGCAGCTTGAGGTTGTTCCATACCGCCAGGCTGGCTTCGGCCTGGTTCAGGGTATAGAAGTGCAGCCCCGGGGCTCCACCTTGCAACAAACGCTCGCACATTTGTGTGATGACTTCCTCGCCGAAGCTTTGGATGCTGGACGTGTCGTCACCATAAGCTTCCAGTTGCTTGCGGATCCAGCGCGGGATTTCCGCACCGCAGGCGTCGGAGAAGCGCGCCAACTTGCTGTAGTTGGTGATCGGCATGATCCCCGGTACGACAGGAATGTCGACGCCCATCTTGCGGATACGCTCGACGAAGTAAAAATAGCTGTCGGCGTTGAAGAAGTACTGGGTGATCGCACTGTTGGCACCGGCGTTGGCCTTGCGCACGAAGTTGAGCAGATCGTCCTCGAAATTGCGCGCCTGGGGGTGCATCTCTGGGTAAGCGGCAACTTCGATGTGGAAATGATCGCCGGTCTCTTCACGAATGAATTCAACCAGGTCATTGGCGTGACGCAGCTCGCCGCTGGCCATGCCCATGCCCGAGGGCAAGTCACCGCGCAGGGCAACGATGCGCTTGATGCCTGCGGCCTTGTATCGGGTCAGCAGGCCACGCAGGTCGTCCTTGCTGTCGCCTACGCAGGACAGATGCGGGGCAGCCGGGACTTTGACTTCGCTTTCGAGCTGCAACACGGTGTTCATCGTGCGGTCACGGGTCGAACCGCCGGCGCCATAGGTGCAGGAGAAGAAGTCGGGGTTGTAGCTGGCCAACTGACGGGCAGTGGCGATCAGTTTTTCATGCCCAGCATCGGTCTTCGTCGGGAAGAACTCGAAGCTGTAGCGACGTTCTTGGGACATGGTCATATCCTTGGAAACTCGTAGGGCTGGAAGCCTGGCGCATTCCAATGTGGGAGCGGGCTTGCTCGCGAAGACGGAGGATCAGGCGACATCGATGTTGAATGATGAACCGCCTTCGCGAGCAAGCCCGCTCCCACAGGGAGAGCAGGCAATAGAGCCGATCAGTAGCGGTAAGCGTGTGGCTTGAACGGACCTTCGACGGTGACGCCGATGTAGTCAGCCTGTTGCTTGGTCAGCTTAGTGACCACGCCGCCGAAACCGCGGACCATTTCCAGGGCCACTTCTTCGTCGAGTTTCTTGGGCAGTACTTCCACGGTCAGGCGCTCGGCTTTCTGGGCTGGCGACAGGTCGGCGTACTTCTGGCCGAACAGGAAGATCTGGGCCAGGACCTGGTTGGCGAACGAACCGTCCATGATGCGGCTTGGGTGGCCAGTGGCGTTGCCCAGGTTAACCAGGCGGCCTTCGGCCAGCAGGATCAGGTAGTCGTCGTTCTGTGGGTCGAAGCTACCGGTGCCGGTGCGGTGAACCTTGTGCACCTGTGGCTTCACTTCTTCCCATGCCCAGTTCTTGCGCATGAAAGCGGTGTCGATTTCATTGTCGAAGTGACCGATGTTGCACACCACGGCGCGTTTCTTCAGGGCCTTGAGCATGTTGGCGTCGCAGACATTGACGTTGCCGGTGGTGGTCACGATCAGGTCGATCTTGCCCAGCAGGGCTTTGTCGATGCTCGCTTCGGTGCCGTCGTTGATCCCGTCGATGAATGGCGAAACAAGCTCGAAACCGTCCATGCAGGCTTGCATGGCGCAGATCGGGTCGACTTCCGACACCTTGACGATCATGCCTTCCTGGCGCAGGGACTGGGCCGAACCCTTGCCCACGTCACCGTAGCCGATCACCAACGCCTGCTTGCCCGACAACAGGTGGTCGGTGCCGCGCTTGATGGCGTCGTTGAGGCTGTGACGGCAGCCGTACTTGTTGTCGTTCTTGCTCTTGGTCACCGAGTCGTTGACGTTGATGGCCGGGATCTTCAGTTCGCCCTTGGCCAGCATGTCCAGCAGGCGGTGTACGCCGGTGGTGGTCTCTTCGGTCACGCCGTGGACTTTGTCCAGCACGGCCGGGTATTTCTTGTGCAGCAGCTCGGTCAGGTCGCCGCCGTCGTCGAGGATCATGTTGGTGTCCCATGGCTGGCCATCCTTGAGGATGGTTTGCTCCAGGCACCACTCGTACTCTTGCTCGGTCTCGCCTTTCCAGGCGAATACCGGAACACCCGCGGCGGCGATGGCGGCAGCGGCCTGGTCTTGAGTCGAGAAGATGTTGCAGGACGACCAGCGCACTTCGGCACCCAGGGCAACCAGGGTTTCGATCAGCACGGCAGTCTGGATGGTCATGTGGATGCAGCCGAGGATCTTGGCACCCTTGAGCGGTTGCTCGCCGGCGTATTTGCGACGCAGGCCCATCAGGGCTGGCATTTCGGATTCGGCGATGATGATTTCGCGACGGCCCCAGGCGGCCAGGGACATGTCGGCGACTTTGTAATCGGTAAAATCTGCAGGCGTAATAACAGCGCTCATGAAGAGCCTCCATTCGTAATGTATGCGAATGGGCGCCGTTGTGCGTTTAGTGTCCGTGCGGGGAGCCCCGTACGAACAACGCCCCATCCGAGCCTGACAGGTCGAGCCTGCTGCAGCGCCCCTCGGACAGGTGGCGGGAACGGTCCAAAGCGTGGACCGGATAAAACGGGGGCGATTATAACGGGCTAATCGGATCTTCCAAAAGGGTTTCTGTCGGCAAATCAAAATTGCCGATGATCGTTATAGGGGCCGCGACGTAGAGCCTGGCTGCCCGGTCTGCCATGATGCAGCCATTCATTGGCCAGACGCTCAGGAGTGAACATGAATTTCCACACCCGCAAATGGGTCAAGCCCGAAGACCTCAACCCCAACGGCACGCTGTTCGGCGGCAGCCTGTTGCGCTGGATCGACGAAGAAGCGGCGATCTACGCCATCGTCCAGCTCGGCAACCAGCGCGTGGTCACCAAGTACATCTCGGAAATCAACTTCGTCAGCGCCTCGCGCCAGGGCGATATCATCGAGCTGGGCATCACCGCCACCGAATTTGGTCGCACCTCCATCACCCTGACCTGCGAGGTGCGCAACAAAATCACCCGCAAGAGCATCCTGACCGTGGAGAAGATGGTTTTCGTCAATCTTGGTGAAGACGGCTTGCCAGCGCCCCATGGCCGGACCGAGATCAGGTACGTCAAGGATCAGTTCCAGGATGACATTGCCGGTCAGTGAGATTGGCGGTGTCTCCAGTCGCGAGCAGGCTCGCTCCCACAATGAATTCGGCTGGGGCATGGGGCATCCATCCCCTGTGGGAGACTGAACAGCTCCGAACGCCGCGTGTCGTAGGTACATCACGCCACCGGTTCAGGAGCTCCATGGACACTCAAAAAGACGGTAAGACCCCTGATCTTTCGGCACAGGAAAAGCACGAAGTTGACCGCAACCAGCCGCCACGAGCGGCGGTGCTGCATGAGATCATCCGCACCCAGGGCAACCAGGAACTGGAGCGCAGTGTCGCCGCGCTGTGGTGGTCGGCCCTGGCGGCCGGGTTGACCATGGGCCTGTCGCTGATGGCGATGGGGTTGCTCAATTCCCGGCTGCCGGACCACGAAGGCTTTAAAGTGATCGCCAGTTTCGGCTACTGCGCCGGTTTTCTCGCGGTGATCCTCGCCCGCCAGCAGTTGTTCACCGAAAATACGCTGACCGCGGTGTTGCCAATCATGAGCAAGCCCACGCTGGGCAATTTCGGTCGGTTGTTTCGGCTATGGGGCGTGGTGCTGGTGGGCAACCTGTGCGGCACCTTGCTGGTGGCGTACGTGATGCTGCACCTGCCGATTTTCGACCAGCGCACTGACCAGGCCTTTCTGGAAATCGGTCGCAAGGTCATGGAAAACGACACCGGCCAGATGTTCGCCAAAGGCATCATTTCTGGCTGGATGATCGCCACCATGGTCTGGATGATCCCGTCCATGGAAAGCGCCAAGATGTGGATCATCATCCTGATTACCTACCTGATGGCGCTCGGGGATTTCACCCACATTGTCGTTGGCTCGGCCGAGGTGTCTTACCTGGTATTCGCCGGCCAGCTGTCGTGGGAGGACTTCTGGATGGTGTTCGCCGCGCCGACCCTGGCGGGGAACATCATCGGTGGCAGCTTCATCTTCGCATTGCTCAGCCATGCCCAGGTGCGTAGCGAGAGCGGCTCGCCTAGTCGGCCGCACCCACCAGGACGCCATGACGACGCTGACGATAAATAAAGTACAGCGCCGTCAGTACGGTCAGCATGCCGACGAAGGCACCGGTCCACGGCAAATCTGCCAGATCCGCACCACTGGCCACCACCAACCCGCCAATCCACGCCCCGGCCGCGTTGCCGAGATTGAACGCGCTCTGGTTCAGGGTCGAGCCGAGGTTCGGCGCCTCAAAGGCCTGGTCGATGATCAGCAATTGCAGGATCGGGCACAGGGCGAAGGCGAAGATGCCCCATAGCACCAGGGTAATCGCCGCCGGAATCACCGATTGACTGGTCTGGCTGAACGCGGCCAGCACCAGCACCACAGCCAGGGCCATGCCCACCAGTGAGGGCAGCAGGCGTCGGTCGGCCAAGCGCCCACCGAGGAAACTGCCCGCCGTCAGGCCGACGCCGAACAACAGCAGCATGATAGTGATGCCGTGGGGGCTGACACCGGTAATGTCCTGCAGGATCGGCGCGATGTAGGTGAACACGCTGAACAGGCTGGTGGAGGCCAGCACACTCATGCCCAGGGCCAGCAGTACGTTGGCCTTGCCCAGCACCTTGAACTCGCTGGCCAGGTTGGCCTTGTCCATGGGGATTTCCTTGGGCAGCCAGACCCATTGGGCGATGGCCGCGATCACCCCGATCACCGACACGGCCCAGAAGGTCGAGCGCCAGCCGGCGTATTGGCCCAAGGCCGTGCCCAACGGCACGCCCAACACGTTGGCCAGGGTCAGGCCGGTGAACATCATTGCAATGGCCTGGGCCCGTTTGTTCGGCGCTACCAGCCCGGCCGCTACCACCGAGCCGATGCCGAAGAATGCCCCATGGCACAACGCGGTGATGACGCGCGCGGCCATCAGCGTGGCGTAATTCGGTGCCAGAGCGCAGAGCACGTTGCCGAGGATGAACATCAGCGTCATGCCCAGCAGCGTCGCCTTGCGCGGCATGTTGGCGGTGCCGACCGCCAGGATCGGCGCGCCGAACACCACCCCCAGGGCATAGCCGGTGATCAGTAGCCCGGCCTGGGGAATACTCACGGCCAGGTCTCGGGCGACATCGGGCAACAGGCCCATGATGACGAATTCAGTCGTGCCGATGCCAAAAGCGGCGACGGCCAAAGCAAGCAAGGCGAGTGGCATGCGCAGGGTCTCTGTCTGTAGTCTTGACGCTCTGATCAGGCATACGCATGCCGGCACCACCGGTTCGAGTGAACGGGGCAACGGCGAAATTATTGGAATAGGTGTATGCGCAACTGAGTGCGGCGTGGTCGGTTTGCAGTATAAACGGCTGCGGATGGATGGCGAATCAATTCTCTGGATGGAATAAGGAGCGTGCCGTGCTTGCAACGGCCCTGGTGTTGGTTGCGGCGCTGTTGCATGCGGCGTGGAATACGCTGATCAAGTTCAGCGCCGAGCGTTTGCTGGTGGTGGCGTGCATGGACAGCGTCGCGCTGCTGTTTGGAGCGTTGGCCCTGGGCTTCGTGGCACTGCCGCCGTTGGAGATCTGGCCGTGGATCCTGGCGTCGGCGGCGTTTGAGCTGCTGTATCGCTATTTGCTGATCCAGGCTTATCGGGTCGGTGACCTGGGGCTGGTCTATCCGCTGATGCGCGGCCTGTCGCCGTTGGTGGTGTTGGCCCTGACGTTGATCTTCGCCGGGGAAGTGCTGACGAGCCAGCAGATCATCGGCATTCTGTTGATCCCGTTCGGCATGCTATGCCTGTTGTGGCAGGGCGGTGGTGGCGAGCGGCTGCCCTGGTCGATGCTACCGGTGGTGGCACTGATCGGCCTGTGCATCGGTTGCTACACTTTTATCGACGGTCACGCCCTGCGGCGCTGGCCCCATCCGCTGGATTACCTGGTCTGGGTCACGCTGCTCAGCGCCTGGCCGTTTCCGTTGCTGGCGTTGGTGGGCAAGCGACCGGCGTTCTTGCTGTTTTGGCGCGAGCAGTGGCGGTTGGGGTTGGCGGTCGGATTCTGCGTATTGTTCAGCTACGCTCTGGTGCTGTGGGCCATGCAACTGGGGTCGATCGCCGAAGCAGCGGCGCTGCGGGAGATCAGCGTGATACTGGTTGTACTGTTTGGCATGCGCTACTTGAAAGAACCTTTTGGACGGCCGCGGCTCTTAGCTTGCGCCTTGGTGCTGGTTGGCATGCTGGTGATGAAACTTTGACCGAAGCCCCCATTCTCGATTCTCTATAAAACTCAAAGAAGGAACTGCGTCATGACGGTTGCCCTGTGGTGTATTTTGATTGCCTTTCTCCTGCCTTACCTGTGCATTGCTATCGCCAAGATCGGCGGCAAATACAGGCTGGCAGATAACCACGACCCTCGGGACTTCCTGGAAACACTCGAAGGCGCTCCCCGGCGCGCTTACGCCGCGCAACTGAACAGCTTTGAAATCAGCCCGTTTTTCGCCGCCGCGGTGATCGTCGCGCACTTGGCCGGCAATGCCGAGCTGGTGACCATCAACGTGCTGGCGGTGCTGTTCATCACCAGTCGCCTGCTTTACATCATTTGTTATCTGGCGGATTGGGACATCTTGCGGTCGCTGGTGTGGTTCGTGGGGGTGGGGTTGGTACTGAGTTTCTTCTTCGTTTCGGTCTGAGCCTGACGGTTGAATCCCTGTGTCTGTGCTGGCCCCACCGCGAGCAAGCTGGCCACACATTGGATCGGCTGTGTACACAAAACAGGTGTTCACTGAGATTCCCTGTGGGAGCGAGCTTGCTCGCGATGGGGGCCGGTACAGTCAGCCCATCTTCAGGGATTGGCGCTAACCGCATTCGCCACCTGCGGCACTTGCGGCAACGCCGCGCCCTTGGGCCACAACATCCAGATCTGCCCCTGTTGCTTCATGTCCCCGGCCAATTGCCCCGCCGCTTCGCCCGTGCCCCAGAACAGGTCCGCGCGCACCTCGCCGGCAATTGCGCCGCCGGTGTCCTGGGCGGCGACCGGCCGGTTCAATGCGCTGCCATCGGGGCGCGTGGTCGATAGCCACAACAGGCTGCCCAGTGGAATCACCTTGCGATCCACCGCCACGCTGTAGCCAGCGGTCAGTGGCACATTCAATGAGCCCCGCGGGCCTTCGTTGCTGTCGGGGTTGCGGTTGAAAAACACGTAGCTGGGATTGCTGCCCAGCAATTCGGGAATCCGGTTCGGGTTGGCCTTGGCCCAGGCACTGATGGTACCCATGGTCACGTCTTCTTTCTTCAGTTCGCCCTGTTCGACCAGCCAGCGCCCGATGGGCCGGTAAGGGTGGCCGTTCTGGTCGGCATAGCCGATGCGCAACTGGCGGCCGTCATTGAGGCGGATGCGACCCGAGCCTTGGATTTGCAGGAACTGCAGGTTCATCGGGTCGGTCAGCCAGGCAATCACCGGTGCTTTCACCCCGTTGGTTTCGATGGTGGCCGCGTCGTCGTAGGGCTTGAGTACCCGGCCTTCGAGGCGACCGCGCAGGCGTTTGCCCTTGAGTTCGGGGTAGATGCTGTCCAGCGACACAATGATCATGTCGTCCGGCACGCCGTAGACCGGAATATTCGCGGTGGCTGTCTGGGTGAGGCTGCCGGGGTAGACCGGCTCGTAGTAGCCGGTAATCAGGCCGTTGGGGCTGTTGTCTCCTGAGCGCAGGCCATAGACGTCCAGGTTCTGTTTCAGGAAATTGCGCACATCCGGGGCGGTCTGCGGCACATTGGCCGCTGCCGCGCAGGTCGGACCCCAGGTCGCATCAGCCTTGAGCCGGGTGCAAGCGCTGCGCCAGGAGCCGAAACCGGCCAGCAGGTCTTCATCGGACACCGACGGCAAGGCTTCCCACGGCGCGCTGACATACGTGGCGAGGGCGTGGGTTTGAGGCTCTTCGACCTTGTCACCGCGATTGCAGCCGGCCAGCACTGCGATCAACGGTAGGGTCAATGCCAGGCCTTTGTGCCAGGTCTTGAAGCGGCTGTTCATGAAGATTTCCTTTGCAGTCATTCGAGCGCTGTCAGGCACTCAAACAACCCGTATTGTTGATAGGGTCATTGGTCTTTACCGATGACCCGAGGATACTAACCGCCGTTCCCTGTCCCGAGGCCAAGATGTTTGTAAAACGATTTTCCATGGCAGTACTGGCCTGCCTGATGCTGTCCGCCTGTGGTGGCGTCGATCCCAATTCTCCCCTGGGCCAGCGCAAGGCGATTTTCAAGCAGATGCTCAAGACCAACGAAGAGTTGGGCGGCATGCTGCGCGGTCGCGTTCCGTTCGACGGCGCGCGCTTCGCCGAGGGCGCGGCGCAACTGGATCAACTCTCCCGCGAACCGTGGAAACACTTCCCGCAAGTACGCGAGGAAGACCACACCAGTGCCAGGGATGCGGTCTGGCAACAACAGACGCGTTTCCAGGACCTGGCCCGCAGTCTTGAAACCGCCACCGGTGAATTGGTGGTCGCCAGCAAAGTCCAGCCCTACAAGGCCAGCTACCTCGGGCCAGCGGTGCAGAAGGTCGAAGATGCGTGCAGTGCCTGTCATAAAGAATTTCGGGATCATTGATATCCCTTGAAAGATCGCAGGCCTTGCCAGCGCCTACAGGGGATTGCATTCAACCTGTAGGCGCTGGCGAAGCCTGCGATCTTTTCAATGTTCACTTATCCAGCTCATCCACCGCTTCCTGCAGTTCCTTGCGAGAGGCCGCCAGCTTTTCCTTGCGTTTGTTGATCCGCTCCGAGTCGCCTTTTTTCATGGCTTTTTCCAGGTCGGCCTGACGCCGACTGACTTCATGTTTGGCGTCGAGCACTTTGTTTTCACGCTCCTTGCGCAAGGAAGCGTCGGTGCAATGGGTGGTGACTTCATTCAGCGCTGTTTCCAACCCGGCCTGCTGGTCGTTGTTGCCACGGGATTTGGCCAGTTCGATCTGATTGATGATGCCCTGGCGCTTGGCCGCACAGCCAGTGAGCTCCGGCGTCTGCTCGTCCGCCAGTAAAGGGGCGGCCATGGCGCTGCATAAGACCAGCAGGGCTACGGGGGACAGGAAATTCATAGCAACTCCGTAAAAAAGCTCGCGAGCGGTCGGTACAGATGCGCTGTTGGAACGCACGTTTGCCCCTTGGGTTCAACTGCGCGGAGTTTGAGTCAAAAACCGTCGACCCCGGCAGTGCGTAATACTTCACTCAAAGCCAACACCTGCGGGTCGCGGAAGAAAGCGCTCAATTGCTCGGCGCGTCCCGGCCCGATGCCGGCTTCGGCTTGCCATTGCTCGGTGTTGCGCTCGGCCAGCTTCTGCCACGGCCCTTCCAGTCGGGCTTGACCGACAGGCGGCAGGCCAAGGGCCTTGAGCCATTGCTCGAAAGGGCGTTGCCGAGCACTGTGCAAGCTGGCGAGCAGGCGGGCGCTGCTGCGCTCGCCGAAGCCGGCAATGTTAGCAAGCTCGGCGGCATCGAGGGTCAACCAATCGAGTAATCCGTCGAGTTGGCCGGCGGCCAGGAGTTTTTCCCAGGTACCCGGGCCTATATGGGGCAGGGCTAGTCCGTGCTTGCCGCTAAGCCAATTCAAGCGCGCGAGGAACTGGCTTTCGCAACCGGGTGTGGGTTGCCAGCAACTCAAGAAGTGATAATCGGCTGCCGTCGGGGCGTTGAGGTCCCGGCGCTCGACGCTGCGCAGCACGACGCTGTCGAGGCGTGGAATGGTCAGCCCGGCCAGGCTGATGGCGACTCGATCGCCCGGGCGGATGTCCATCTCCTCCCAGCGCTTGAGGGAACTGACACTCACCCGGCGGATTCGCCGGTCGTCGAGCATGACGGGCTCCAACTCCAGCACGGGCGTGATGCGCCCGGTACGGCCGACGTTGAAACGCACCTTGCGCACCTCGGCCAGGACTTGGGCGTACGGGTATTTCCAGGCCATGCTCCAGAACGGCGCCCTGGCCTGCCAGCGGTCGGCGGGTGGGCGGCGGCTCTGGCGCAGGACGATCCCGTCGCTGGCGAATGGCAGCGGTGTGCGATACCAGTGGTCGCGCCAGTGTTGGGCCTCGGTCAATGTCTGGACGGGCTGGTTGTAGTCGAGGGTGTCAGCGAAGCCCAGCTCACTTAGCGCGGCCATCCTCTCGGGCAAGGTGTCCGGTCCTTCGGGCCAGTCCCAGACAAACAGGCCGATGTCCGTGCCCTCTTGCGCGGTCAGGTTTGTGCGCGCCATCAGGCCCGCCACGGTCGCCCGGGCGTTGAGGCTACCGTTGGCGGCCTGGACATGGGCGTTCAGTCGCCAGTACAGCTCGCCCTGAACGAGCAGGTCCAAAGGCTGGCGCAGCCGTTGGGGGATGCTGCTGATCTTGTGCACCGCCCAGGTCCAGTCTTGCCCTTGGACGCCATCGCCGCGGCTGATCGCCTGGTGCAGGCGACCCTCCCGATAAATCAGGGTCACCGCTACACCATCGACTTTCGGTTGGGCCCAGACGTCCGCCCGGCCGTGCAACCAGGCCTTCACGGCATCGGCATCTTTCAGTTTGTCCAGGCCGGTATGAAGGACAGGGTGCGGCACCTTCCCACCCGCCGAGCGTAAAGGGTTGCCTGGTGCGTCAAGACCGAAACAACTGCGCCATTGGCCCAATTGCAGGCGGGACTGATCGTACAGTTCGTCGGCTACCAGTGAGCGGCCGAGACGGTGATACGTGTCATCCCAGGCGTCGATTTGCTGCTGCAGCGCGATGATCTCCGCCTGGGCGCGTTCGGTGGGCCAATCGGGGCAGGGCGTGGCGAGGACGGGGGAAACGATGAACATGAAACAGGCGATTGTACGGAGTAACGGCAGCATCGAAGCATCCTTGCTTGGTGGTGTGCTTGAAGGCTAGCCACTGTGGCGCAAGGTGCGAGGCCTGGAGCGTTACCGGATTTTGCAACGTCTGATGGCGAAGGTGCGGCGGTACAGTGCGGCGTGATTTAGCCGTGCAACTGTCCCTTGAACCGATCAAAGGCCGGTGCAGAATGGACCTTCGATTCGCCTCTGCCAGGAGCGCCCCCGATGGACCTGACAACCCTCGCCGTTTTCATTCCGGCCTGCTTCGCGCTGAACATGGCGCCAGGGCCGAACAACCTGCTGTCCATCAGTAACGCCTCGCGTTATGGCTTCGTCCGGGCGTGCAGCGGCGGCATCGGTCGGCTATTGGCATTTGCAATCATGATTGCCTTGGCTGCAGTAGGGCTGACCGCTGTGCTGCACACCTCGGAGCTGTTGTTCCTGGGGATCAAGTTCGTCGGTGCCGGCTATCTGTTCTACCTCGCCGTGCAGTTGTGGCGGGCGCAGCCCGAGGCGGGCGGCGAGGCAACGGTCACGTCGATGAGCATGACCAGCCTGGCGCGCCAGGAATTCCTGGTGGCGATCGGCAATCCGAAGGCGATCCTGTTGTTTACTGCGTTCCTGCCACAGTTCGTCGACCGTGCGGGCACCGTTACCCAGCAGTTCGCCGTGCTGGGTGGTCTGTTCCTGGCGCTGGAGTGCATCGCCATCGGGTTGTATTGCTACATGGGCATTTATGCGCGGCGGCTGTTTGCCCGGCCCAGTGGCAAGCGTCTGTTCAATCGGATGTGCGCGGGGTTGCTGGCCAGTGCGGCTTCGTTTTTGCTGGTGGCCCGCCGATCTTGAGTTCGATGGTCCCTCGCCACAACACGGGCATGAAAAAGCCCCTGGCAACGAGGTCGCCAGGGGCTTTTCGTACAGCAGGCCTTACAGGCCGGCAGCGGCGCGCAGGGCGTCGGCGCGGTCGGTTTTTTCCCAGGTGAAGGTGGTGAAGGTATCGTCACCGACCGTCTTGGTTTGCGGCGTGCGGCCAAAGTGACCGTAGGCTGCTGTGTCCTGGTACATCGGGTGCAGCAGGTCGAGCATGGTGGTGATGGCGTATGGACGCAGGTCGAACACATCACGAACCAGCTTGACGATCTTGTCATCGCTGATCTTGCCGGTGCCGAAGGTGTTCAGCGAGATCGACGTAGGCTGGGCGACGCCAATGGCGTAGGACACCTGAATCTCGCAGCGCTCGGCCAGGCCGGCAGCCACGATGTTCTTGGCGACATAACGACCTGCATAGGCCGCCGAGCGGTCAACCTTCGATGGATCCTTGCCGGAGAACGCGCCGCCGCCGTGACGGGCCATGCCGCCGTAGCTGTCGACGATGATCTTGCGACCGGTCAGGCCGCAGTCGCCCACCGGGCCGCCGATGATGAACTGGCCGGTCGGGTTGATGTGGAACTGAGTGTCCTTGGACAGCAACTCGGCAGGCAGTACGTGCTTGACGATCAGCTCCATCACGCCTTCGCGCAGATCTTTGTAGGACACTTCCGGGTTGTGCTGGGTCGACAGTACAACGGCGTCGATACCGACCACCTTGCCGCCTTCGTAACGGCAGGTCACTTGGGACTTGGCGTCCGGGCGCAGCCAAGGCAACAGACCGGATTTACGGGCTTCGGCCTGGCGTTGAACCAGTTGGTGCGAGAAGGTGATCGGGGCTGGCATCAGCACGTCGGTTTCGTTGCTGGCGTAGCCGAACATCAGGCCCTGGTCGCCGGCGCCCTGATCTTCAGGCTTGGCACGATCAACACCTTGGTTGATGTCGGGCGACTGCTTGCCGATGATGTTCATCACGCCGCAGGTCGCGCCATCGAAACCGACGTCGGAGCTGTTGTAGCCGATGCCCAGGATGACGTCGCGAACGATCTGTTCCAGGTCGACCCAGGCCGAGGTGGTGACTTCGCCGGCGATGATCGCCACGCCCGTTTTCACCAGAGTCTCGCACGCCACGCGGGCGAACTTGTCTTCAGCAATGATGGCGTCCAGCACCGCATCAGAAATCTGGTCGGCGATTTTGTCCGGATGCCCTTCAGACACGGACTCGGAGGTGAAAAGGGAGTATTCGCTCATCTCGATGTTTTCCTACAAGTTACCGATGGTGAGTGTCGCCAGCCGGTCGCTGAAAATGGCGGACCTGGATCTGGAAACCATTACGTAAGCCTACATAGAGGCTTTCCCCGGGCACGAGGCCCGCAGCGGTGGCCCAACGGGCCAAATCGTCCTGTTCAAACCCCAACCAGAGATCACCGCAGGCCTCCCTGGCCCAACTCTGGTTGTGGCTGCATAACTCTGTCACCAACAGGCTACCGCCTGGTTGCAGCAAGCCGGCCATGTGCCGGAGTGCGTCGGCCGGTGCGGCGAAGTGGTGAAGCACCATGTTCAATACAACGCAATCGGCCTGCAGGCTCACACCGTCCAAGGCATCGGCCAGCTGCAGGCTGACATTAGCCAAGGTTTCGCGCTCGCACACCTGGCGCGCCAGTTCGAGCATGGCCGGGCTGTTGTCCAGCGCCGTCACCTGGCTGAAGCGCCGCGCCAGTTCCGGTAAAAACGCGCCGTCGCCGGGGCCGACTTCGATGGCGGTGGCGCTGGGCTCGAAGCTCAATTTATCGAGCAGCGCCACGACGCTCTCACGGTATTGCGGCAATCCTGCGATCAGGTCTTGCTGGGCACGAAACTTCTCGGCCACCCGTGCGAAAAAGTCCTGGCTGGCGGCGGCCCGCTGCCCATGCACCTGGGCGATGCGTCCCTGCACGTCGGTGGGCAGATTCAGTTCGTCCACTTCCTCCAACAACGCGGCGTGCAGCTTGCCACCCAAAAGATCGGTGTGGGGCAGGGCGCGGCGGTAGAAAATCGCGTTGCCTTCGCGGCGGGTCGCCACCAGGTCGGCCTGGGCCAGGACCTTGAGGTGGTGGCTCATGCCGGACTGGCCGATGCCGAAGATCTGCGCCAGTTCCAGCACGCCGAACGAATCGTTGGCCAGGGCGCGCAATACATTGAGCCGCAACGGATCGCCGCCGGCCTTGCAAAGGGCCGCCAGCTCATCGCAATCGTCATGGCGAATGGAAGGCACGCGTAAGTTCATAGGGCGGCAGTCTAGAGAGGGGTATGGATCATCGCAAGGTCAATATCAAAAAGTTTTGATATTGCTCGATAAATGGCACTTCCCAGAGCGTGCTCGACTCTACAACCCATCAGCGGAAAGGTTTCACTTGAAGAAAGGGACTTTATCCACCGGAAAAACGCCTTTGGATGACTATCTGTCATTGCCCCCAGGCGGGTGGGTGAGGGAAAATGCTCGCCTTTTTTCAGTTTCGTTTTATTCATTCTCGATTCAATTCCCGCAGGAGATCAGCGATGCCCAGCCGTCGTGAGCGTGCCAATGCCATTCGTGCCCTCAGCATGGATGCCGTGCAGAAAGCCAACAGCGGCCATCCCGGTGCCCCTATGGGTATGGCGGATATCGCCGAGGTGCTTTGGCGCGATTACCTCAAGCACAGCCCGAGCAACCCAGCCTTCGCCGACCGTGACCGCTTCGTGCTGTCCAACGGCCACGGCTCGATGTTGATCTATTCGCTGCTGCACCTGACCGGCTACGACCTGTCGATCGATGACCTGAAGAACTTCCGCCAGTTGCACAGCCGCACCCCGGGCCACCCGGAATACGGTTACACCCCAGGCGTGGAAACCACCACCGGTCCATTGGGCCAAGGCCTGGCCAACGCCGTGGGTTTTGCCCTGGCAGAAAAAGTCCTGGCCGCGCAGTTCAACCGCCCGGGTCATAACGTTGTCGATCACCACACCTACGTGTTCCTGGGTGATGGCTGCATGATGGAAGGCATTTCCCACGAAGTCGCCTCCCTGGCCGGCACCTTGGGCCTGGACAAGCTGATTGCCTTCTACGACGACAACGGCATCTCCATCGATGGCGAAGTCGAAGGCTGGTTCACCGACGACACCCCCAAGCGCTTCGAAGCCTACAACTGGCTGGTGATCCGCAACGTCGACGGCCACGATCCGGAAGAGATCAAGACCGCCATCGAGACGGCCCGCAAAAGCGCCCAGCCGACCCTGATCTGCTGCAAGACCACCATCGGTTTCGGCTCGCCGAACAAGCAAGGCAAGGAAGACTGCCACGGCGCGCCACTGGGTGCCGAGGAAATCGCCCTGACCCGCGCCGCGTTGAAATGGAACCACGGCCCGTTCGAAATCCCGGCCGACATCTATGCCGAGTGGGATGCCAAGGAAAAGGGCCGTGCATTCGAAGCCGAATGGGACCAGCGTTTCGCCGCCTATTCCGCCGAATTCCCTGAGTTGGCCAATGAACTGGTGCGTCGCCTCAGTGGCGAGCTGCCAGCCGACTTCGCCGAAAAAGCCTCGGCCTACATCGCTGAAGTCGCGGCCAAGGGCGAAACCATCGCCAGCCGCAAGGCCAGCCAGAACACCCTGAACGCCTTTGGCCCGCTGCTGCCGGAATTGCTGGGCGGTTCGGCCGACCTGGCCGGTTCCAACCTGACCCTGTGGAAAGGCTGCAAAGGCGTCAGCGCCGAAGATGCCAGCGGCAACTACATGTACTACGGCGTTCGCGAGTTCGGCATGAGCGCGATCATGAACGGCGTGGCGCTGCACGGCGGCCTGGTGCCTTACGGCGCGACCTTCCTGATGTTCATGGAATATGCCCGCAACGCCGTGCGCATGTCGGCGCTGATGAAAAAACGCGTGCTCTATGTGTTCACCCACGACTCCATCGGCCTGGGCGAAGACGGTCCGACTCACCAGCCGATCGAGCAGCTGGCAAGCCTGCGCTGCACGCCGAACCTGGACACCTGGCGTCCATGCGATGCGGTGGAATCGGCAGTGGCCTGGAAATACGCCCTCGAGCGTAAAGATGGCCCATCGGCGCTGATCTTCTCCCGTCAGAACTTGCAGCACCAGAACCGCGATGCCGACCAGATTGGCGACATCACCCGTGGTGGCTATGTGCTCAAGGACTGCATCGGTGAGCCTGAACTGATCCTGATCGCCACCGGTTCCGAAGTCGGCCTGGCCGTCCAGGCTTACGACAAACTGACCGAACAGGGCCGCAACGTACGTGTCGTGTCCATGCCGTGCACCAGCGTGTTCGACGCCCAGGACGCTGGCTACAAGCAGGCGGTATTGCCGCTGCAGGTCAGCGCGCGGATCGCCATCGAGGCCGCTCATGCCGATTACTGGTACAAGTACGTGGGCCTGGAAGGCCGCGTGATCGGCATGACCACTTACGGCGAATCGGCGCCTGCGCCGGCGCTGTTCGAGGAATTCGGCTTCACCCTGGAAAACATCCTGGGTCAGGCTGAAGAGCTGCTGGAAGACTAAGTCCAGGAATGCATCGCCTGTTCTGACGCCATCGCGGGCAAGCCTTGCTCCCACAGGATGTGCACGCTCCCACTGGGAAAGTGCCATCCTGTGGGAGCAAGGCTTGCCCGCGATGACTGCGGAACATTCAGCGCTGTACTCCATGGATTCACCCTGGTCAGAGAACCCCCATGCCCCAACCGCGTCCCTACAAAGTTGCACTCAACGGCTACGGCCGGATTGGTCGTTGCGTCTTGCGTGCGTTGTTCGAGCGAGGGGCCAAGGCCGGGTTCGAGATTGTGGCGATCAACGATCTGGCCGACATGGCCAGCATCGAATACCTGACACGCTTTGACTCCACCCACGGCCGGTTTCCCGGCGAAGTGCGGGTCGAGGGCGATTGTCTGCATATTAATGGCGATTGCGTGAAAGTCCTGCGCAGTGCCACCCCCGAAGGCATCGATTGGGCGTCCCTGGGCGTCGATCTGGTGCTCGAATGCTCTGGTGCTTATCACACCCGCGAAGACGGCCAGCGTTTTCTCGCCGCTGGTGCGCCACGAGTGCTGTTCTCCCAGCCGATGGCCAGCGAAGCGGATGTGGACGCCACCATCGTTTATGGCGTGAATCAGGATTGCCTGACCGGCGCCGAGCTGCTGGTGTCCAACGCCTCCTGCACCACCAATTGCGGCGTGCCGCTGTTGCGCCTGCTGGACCAGGCCATTGGCCTGGAATACGTGTCGATCACCACCATCCACTCGGCGATGAATGATCAGCCGGTGATCGATGCCTATCACCATGAAGATTTGCGCCGCACCCGTTCGGCGTTCCAGTCGGTGATTCCGGTGTCCACTGGTCTGGCGCGTGGCATTGAACGGCTGCTGCCGGAACTTGCGGGGCGAATTCAGGCCAAAGCCGTGCGGGTGCCGACGGTCAACGTGTCCTGCCTCGACATTACGATGCAGACCGTGAGCGATACCGACGCCACCGAGATCAACCGGATCCTGCGCGAAGCCGCCACCAGCGGCCCGCTCAAAGGCCTGCTGGCCTACACCGAGTTGCCTCACGCCAGCTGTGATTTTAACCATGACCCTCATTCGGCCATTGTCGATGCCAGCCAGACTCGGGTTTCCGGGCCGCGGCTTGTGAACATCCTGGCCTGGTTCGACAACGAATGGGGGTTTGCCAACCGAATGCTGGACGTTGCTGAACATTATCTGCAAACAGCGACTTCGCTTGCTGCTTCTAACAAACCTGCTCTCTAAACAGTTATCCAGGAATTGCGACCCATGACCGTGTTGAAGATGTCCGACCTCGATCTGCAAGGTAAGCGCGTACTGATCCGCGAAGACCTCAACGTTCCCGTCAAGGACGGTGTTGTCACCAGCGACGCGCGCATCCTGGCTTCGCTGCCGACCATCAAGCTGGCCCTGGAAAAAGGCGCGGCCGTGATGGTCTGCTCGCACCTGGGCCGTCCGACCGAAGGCGAGTTCTCGGCCGAGAACAGCCTCAAGCCTGTCGCCGACTACCTGAGCAAGGCCCTGGGCCGTGAAGTGCCGTTGGTGGCCGACTACCTGGGCGGCGTGGACGTGAAGGCTGGCGATGTCGTGCTGTTCGAGAACGTGCGCTTCAACAAGGGCGAGAAAAAGAACGCCGACGAACTGGCCCAACAGTACGCGGCCCTGTGCGACGTGTTCGTGATGGACGCGTTCGGCACCGCCCACCGCGCCGAGGGTTCGACCCACGGCGTGGCGAAGTTTGCCAAAGTTGCCGCTGCCGGCCCGCTGCTGGCGGCTGAATTGGATGCGCTGGGCAAGGCCCTGGGCTCCCCGGCCCAGCCGATGGCCGCCATCGTTGCCGGCTCCAAGGTCTCCACCAAGCTCGACGTGCTCAACAGCCTGAGTCAGGTGTGCAACCAGTTGATCGTTGGTGGCGGCATCGCCAACACCTTCCTCGCTGCGGCCGGTCACCCGGTTGGTAAATCCCTCTACGAGCCGGACCTGCTGGACACCGCCCGTGAAATCGCCGCCAAGGTCAGCGTGCCGTTGCCGGTGGACGTGGTGGTTGCCAAGGAATTCGCTGAAAGCGCCACCGCCACCGTCAAGCTGATCGCTGACGTGGCCGAAGACGACATGATCCTCGACATTGGCCCGCAAACTGCAGCCAACTTCGCTGAACTGTTGAAATCTTCCCAGACTATCCTGTGGAACGGTCCGGTTGGTGTGTTCGAGTTCGACCAGTTCGGCAACGGCACCAAAGTACTGGCCCATGCCATCGCCGAAAGCAGCGCGTTCTCTATCGCGGGCGGCGGCGACACCCTGGCGGCCATCGATAAATATGGCGTGGCCGAGCAGATCTCCTACATTTCTACCGGTGGCGGCGCGTTCCTCGAGTTCGTCGAAGGCAAAGTGCTGCCGGCCGTGGAAGTCCTGGAAAGCCGGGCCAAGGCCTGAGGCTGCGTTGATCAGGCAAAGGAGTGTTCTGATGGTCAAGACGTTCACGTTGCTGTTGACGGCGACGCTGTTGGTGGCCTGTTCGAGCAGCCCGAAGGCCACGGCCCCGGAAACCGGGACGTCGGCGCCTGAAGAGGGCTGCTACCAGGCCGACTGGCAGGCCGAGACCAACCCGGTGCTGAACAAGCGTTCGGGGCCGGATGGCCTGGATAAATACGAGACGCAAACCCCGGCCAAGGAACATGGTTGTCCTTGACGGGTCAGACTCTTAACTCATGGCTGGCGGCGTGCGCTGTCGGTCGAGGAACACGGATGAAAGGCTTGATCGCCGTTGTGGCGTTGGCGTTGCTGGCCGGTTGCGCGCAGTTGGATCGGTTTCGTTCGTCCGAGCCTTCAGTAGAGGGCTGGACAACGTGGACCTGCGACAGCCAGGCCAAGGTGCTCTGGCGTTATACCGACGATTCCCGCAAGGAAGTCGACGTGCGCCTCGGCGGTGCCGAGCAGGTTTATCACCTGAAGCAGGAACCAGGCGCGTCGGGTTCGCTGTACAGCGATGACATGCTGGCGTTTCACGTCAAGGGTGAGGAAGGCCTGGTGTATTGGGTCGCCACGAATGACTTGATTGGCCGGGGTTGCAAGGCCGAGTAACAGATACACCATAGATTTAATGTGGAAATAGATCAGATGTGGGAGCGGGCTTGCTCGCGAATGCAGTGGGTCAGCTTGCATCCCTGTTGAATGTTAAGCCGCATTCGCGAGCAAGCCCGCTCCCACAGGGATCTGTGCAAGACATGAGATTTTTGCAACACCGAACACGCAGGCCGGGGCCACCCCCGATCCGCAATGACTTGAATAGCCGCCGCCGCTCCGGCAGGCTGGCACGATTAACGACCCTCGACCGGGAGAGACACACTAATGGCACTTATCAGCATGCGTCAGATGCTGGACCACGCAGCCGAGTTCGGCTACGGCGTTCCAGCCTTTAACGTCAACAACCTTGAGCAGATGCGCGCCATCATGGAAGCCGCTGACAAGACTGACTCTCCGGTGATCGTCCAGGCTTCGGCCGGCGCCCGTAAATATGCCGGTGCGCCATTCCTGCGTCACCTGATCCTGGCGGCGATCGAAGAATTCCCGCACATCCCGGTGTGCATGCACCAGGACCACGGCACCAGCCCTGACGTCTGCCAGCGCTCCATCCAACTGGGCTTCAGCTCGGTGATGATGGACGGCTCCCTTGGCGAAGACGGCAAGACCCCGACCGACTACGAATACAACGTTCGCGTCACCCAGCAAACCGTCGCCATGGCCCACGCCTGCGGCGTGTCGGTGGAAGGCGAACTGGGTTGCCTGGGCTCGCTGGAAACCGGCATGGCCGGTGAAGAAGACGGCATCGGCGCCGAAGGCGTGCTGGATCACAGCCAGATGCTGACCGACCCGGAAGAAGCCGCGGACTTCGTCAAGAAAACCCAGGTCGACGCCCTGGCCATCGCCATCGGCACCAGCCACGGCGCCTACAAATTCACCAAGCCACCTACCGGCGACGTGCTGGCCATCGACCGCATCAAGGAAATCCACAAGCGCATCCCCAACACCCACCTGGTGATGCACGGTTCTTCCTCGGTTCCGCAAGAGTGGTTGGCGATCATCAACCAGTACGGCGGCGACATCAAAGAAACCTACGGCGTGCCGGTTGAAGAAATCGTCGAAGGCATCAAGTACGGCGTGCGCAAGGTCAACATCGACACCGACCTGCGCCTGGCTTCTACTGGTGCGATGCGTCGTTTGATGGCGACCAATCCGAGTGAGTTTGATCCGCGTAAGTTCTTCGGCGCGACCGTGACGGCCATGCGCGACGTGTGCATCGCGCGTTACGAAGCGTTCGGTACTGCCGGCAACGCCTCCAAGATCAAGCCCATCTCGTTGGAAGCGATGTATCAGCGTTATCTGAAAGGTGAGTTGAACGCTAAGGTTAACTAAGCTTTCGCGTTATTAAAGAACCCGCAGTGATGCGGGTTTTTTATTTTTTGGGCTTCAGGGTTTTGTGTGTATATCCGTTTCTTTGGTAACGGCTACTTATGGTTCCGCTCTTACAGCGGCTCACTTTTGAGAAGCGCAAAAGTAAGCAAAACGCTTTATGCCCCACCACTTGGTGCCTCGCTTAGGCTCGGCATGCCTGAACGAAGGCATTGCTCCGTGGGCCGCCGCGAAGGGCCATCCATGGCCCAGCGCGGCTATCCCGGCATCCATGCCGGGATGCCCACGGCCCAATACCTGCGTTCAGCCAGCGTGGTTAACGGGGCGCCAAAATCTACGTCCACCGCGAGGCGGCCTTATAGCCGACCTGTTTCTTGGTGGGACTGCGTTTCTCCTGTGGGAGCGGGCTTGCTCGCGAAGGCATTGGTTCAGTCGATGAAAATGTTGGATGTGTCGGCCTCTTCGCGGGCAGGCTCGCTCCCACAAAATCTGATTGGCATACCTCCGGAAAGAACCAGGTCGGCTGTCAGGCCGCCTCGCGAGCAAGCTTTGCTCCCACAGGTCCTGCTCAAACAGATTTGACGGGTGTACGACCAGGAGAGCCAGGTCGGCTACTAGGCCGCCTCGCGGTGGACGTAGATTTTGGCGCCCCGTTAACCACGATGGCCGAACGCAGGCATTGTGGAGTGGGCATCCCGGCATGGATGCCGGGATAGCCGCGCTGGACCATGGATGGTCCTTCGCGGCGGGCCCACGGAGCAATGCCGGAGTGAGGGCACACCGAGCCTAGGCGAGGTGCCGAGTGGTGGGGCAGGAGCGCTTTGGTTACTTTCGCGCTTTTCGAAAGTGACCCGCCGTAAGGGCGGAACCCTAAGTAGCCGTTACCGCAGCAATGGATATACACACGGTATTTCTATTCCCCTTCAAGCCCGCGCTGTTCAATGACACCAAACACATCGGTGACATCCTGGACCAGGATCCGGGCGACATTGGTGAGGGTGTTGAAGTCGCTGGCGGCCGAGTCACGCAGGCTGGCGCAGGCCATGAGCGTCAGGTAATCGAGGGTGGCATGCAGGCGTTCGCTGGCGCAGGCGTGGAGCTCAGTCAGTGGGGCTGTGCTGTCGATGAACAGAATAGGTTGGGTGGTGGCGATCGGGGTGAGAGGGGTGAAGCGACTGAGCAATTGTTCGGCTTTCATGACAAACCTCTAACTCAAGAAAAAGTATTTGCCACCGTTTGCTGCGAAACAAATTGGGTGGCAGCCATGTGCGGGTTCGCAGACCGAGGAGTTAGAGAAACCCGGCAGACCCGAAGATCTCCCACACACAGCCGCCATAAAAAGCCGAGCGTAGGCAGGATATCCCTACGCCGATTTTTGACGGTCGTGATTCTAACTCACCGGGGCTGCGAAACCCCTGCCCACCGACCAAAGCCAGCAGATCCACCGAACTATAGAGGAGATTTTCGAAGCCAAAATCGACCTGTAGAACTCACCGCGCCCTCGTGGCCAGGGAGCTAGCCCCCGCTCTGGAGCGCAGCCACCGAAAAACCGGCGCATGCGGTAGGTCTGACGAAAGGAGAGGGCTGCTGCGCAGCCCTGCGGGGATAAATCCCCTCGCCACAAAGGGTGAATTCCTACGAGATTTTCGGAAGCACTTTTTAAGTGTTGTGATCAATATCCAACTTGCTGAACGTCACTTTCCCGCCTTCGCTGGTATAGCCGCTGTTGTCTTGCACGTACACGCCAGCCTTGAAGTACAACGGCTTGACCCGCCACGTAGAGCTGATGGTGGTGTACCAGCTACGACCCGCCGCGGTAATACCCAGGTCGCCGGTACGATCGAGGTGGAGCCGGTAACTGAAGGACTGGGCAAGTTTCACCCCAGTGGCCACTGTGATGACTCGACCCTCGTCGTCATCGGGGCGCATGCGCACTTTAGCGACGATGTTGCCGGTCTTGCTGTCGTCCTTGTACTGGTATTCCAGCTTCACCAGGGGTTTGCTGCTGTCCTTGGCATGAATCTGACCGATCACGATCTTGCCGGTGCTGGGCACCTGGTTGACGACCAGGGTCGCGCTCAATTTATTGTCGGCATCGGGGTACAGCCAGTTGCGCAAAGTGCCGTCTTTATAGGCTTCTCGTAATTCGCTGCGCGGATAGACCGCGTTTTCAGTCTTGGTGCCGGTCACCGGTGACCAGAAATACACCGTGCTGCCTTCGGAGTTGAAGTACTTATCCTTGAACCCATCCACCAGCCGAGGCGTTTCAATGGTTTTCGGCGGGCTGCCCTCGGGGATGCTCAAGTTCCAGGTTGCAAGATCGACCATGTTCGGATCCTTTCTGTACATAAGAAATGATTTACGCCACAGCCGAAGGCTCTAGGACGCGCTTTCGCCGACGCCAGGAGGAAACGGGATCGAACGTTTTTCACGTAGATCCGGCGGAGGGTTGGCGTCAGCAGACCGTCAGAGTTGCGTTTGCCGCTTTGGTGCCCGAGACAGGCGACCGTTAGTCGGCTAGTAGGAAAGTTTTTTGAACGATGGCGATATGGCACTGCGCGCATGGCCTGCGCTCGATTGAGCGTGAGAGGCGAATGCCCAAGCGTTGAGGGGCGCACCGCAAGCAGCATCCGTGCTGCCATGGCGCCAGGAAAAGCGATCAGATGTTGTGATTGATTTCCAGCAGGCTAAACGTCACTTTTCCGCCTTCGGTGGTGTAGCCGGTGTTGTCCTGCACGTACACACCCGCCTTGAAATACAGCGGTTTGACCTTCCAGGATGGGTCGATGGTGGTTCTCCAGTTATAACCCGCCGCGCTGATGCCCAATGCGCCCTTCGGGCTGAGGTGGATCATGTAGGTAAAGCTGCGGTCGAGCTTCACGCCGGTGGCGATGGTGATGACCTGGCCGGATTCGTCGTCGGGGCGCATGCGCACCTTGGCGACGATGTTGCCGGTGGAGCTATAGGTTTTGTACTGGTACTCCAGTTTCACCATGGGGCTGGTGCTGTCCTTGGCATGAATCTGACCGATGACGATCTTGCCGCTGCTGGGCACCTGATTGACGGTGACGGCGGCACGCAAGATGTTGTCCGCCGCCGGATACAGCCAGTTGCGCAAGGTGCCGTCACTGTAGGTTTCCCGCAGTTCGCTGCGTGGATAAATCGCGTTTGCGGTCTTGGTGCCGGTCACCGGCGCCCAAAAGAACAGCGTGCCGGTGTCGGAGTGGAAATATTCATCCTTGAACCCCTGGGCCAGCCGAGGCGTTTCGATGGTGATGGCGGGGCTGCCTTCGGGGATGCTCAAGTTCCAGGTGTTGAGATCGATCATGGTCGGATCCTGCGTAACGGGCGTAAAAGTGCTGAGTTCCAAAGCGGGAGGCTCTACTCCGAGCGTTTGGGATGTGTTGATCACGCAGGATGGAGATTTTTTGATGACCGTCCGGCGGATGATTGACGTCAATTGTCCGTCGAATATGCCATTTGCAGCATCTGTGCCTGGGTGGGTAACCGTTAGTCGGTAGTTTCGAACTCGCCCTGAACGATTTCGCATTGATAGGGTCGCCTGGGCGGGCAGCATTGCGTCGCTGCCATGGCGCCACGCAAAGCGTCTAGATGTGATCGATATCCAGCAGGCTGAACGTCACGGTGCCGCCTTCGGTGGGATAGCCGGTGTTGTCCTGCACGTACACGCCCGCCTTGAAGTACAGCGGCTTGTCGCTCCAGGTCGAGCTGATGGGGGAGCTCCACTGGTAACCCGCGCCATTGATGGTCAGGACGCCGGCGGGGCTGAGGTGGATCAGGTAAGAGAAGGACTGATTGAGTTTTATGCCCGTGGCGATGGTGATGACCTGGCCCGATTCATCGTCGGGGCGCATGCGGACCTTGGCGACGATGTTGCCGGTGGAGCTGTAGGTTTTGTACTGGTACTCCAGCTTCACCATGGGGCTGGTGCTGTCTTTGGCGTGGATCTGTCCGATGACGAGTTTGCCGGTGCTGGGGACCTGGTTGACGGTCAGCGTGGCGGCCAGCTTGTTATCAGCCGCTGAGTACAACCAGTTGCGCTGGGTGCCGTTGCTATAGGTTTCCCGCAGTTCACTACGCGGGTAAATCGCATTGGCGGTCGTGGCGCCGGTGACCGGTGCCCAGAAAAACACCGTACCGGAGTCGGCGCGGAAGTACTGGTCCTGGAACCCTTCCACCAGTTGAGAGGTTTGGATGGTCGTCGGTGGGCTGCCTTCGGGGATGCTCAGGTTCCAGGTGGCGAGATCAATCATGGTCGGATCCTACGTAACGGGGGTGAAAATGCTGAGCGCCCGGCGAGAGGCTCTAGCTCGCGCTTGTGGGCGAATTAATCACGCAGGATGGAGATTTTTTGATGACCGCCCGGCGGATGACTGACGTCAATTGTCTGTCAGCGGTGTCGTTGCAGTTTCTGTGCCCGAGGAGGGTGACCGTTAGTCGGCTATTTCGGGCTTTGTCTGGATGATGGCGCGATGACACCTACTGCTTTCCGGAATCACGGTCTAGAGTGAGATCACAGTATTTGTCCGCTTTGCCACGTAAAGCGGACGTGGCGCCCGATAAGAGAAGCAGCATGGAATGCGCGCAACCTGCACTTGGCGAAGACAGCTCTGTCCTATTGATTGTTGATGATTACCCCGAAAACCTGCTCAGCATGCGAGCGTTGTTGCAGCGTCAGGATTGGAAGGTCATAACGGCGGCCTCGGGTATCGAGGCTCTTAATCTGCTGCTCGAACACGAGATCGACTTGGTTCTGCTGGATGTGCAGATGCCCGATATGGACGGTTTCGAAGTGGCGCGGCTGATGCGCGGCAGCCAGCGCACGCGGCTTACGCCGATCATTTTCCTGACCGCCAACGAACAATCCCAGGATGCGGTGATCAAGGGCTACGCCAGTGGCGCCGTGGATTACCTGTTCAAACCGTTCGACCCGCAGATTCTCAAGCCCAAGGTCCAGGCGTTGCTGGAGCACCAGCGCAATCGCCGGGCCTTGCAGCGTCTGAGCCAGGATCTGGAGGCCGCCAGGGCGTTCAACGCCTCGGTGCTGGACAATGCCGCCGAAGGGATCCTTGTGGTGGATGAGAGCGGCTGTATCCGCTTCGCCAACCCGTCTACATGTCGGCTGCTCAATGCCACCGCCGAGCAGTTGCAGGGCATGCCGTTGCTGGACTTCCTGCAGAAACCCCATATCCCCGAATGGGTCGACTCCGATATCCACCGCGCCTATTGCCGTGGTGAAACCTGGCGCGTGCACGATGCCGTCCTGCGCACTGCGCCTGGCCAGCAGGTGTCGGTGGCGTTGTCCTGTGCGCCGCTGCCCTCGGAGCAGAAGGCGATGGTGGTGACGCTTCAGGACATGTCGGTGGTTCGCCACTTGCACCAGCAACTCGAGTTCCAGGCTGTCACTGACCCGCTGACCGGTTTGCTCAACCGCAGGGGGTTTTATCAGACGGCGGAAAACCTGCTGATGCGCAGCGAGCGGCTGGAAAGCAACTGGGTGTTGCTGTATCTGGATCTCGACGGCTTCAAGCGGGTCAATGATTCCCTGGGCCATGACGCCGGTGACCGAGTGTTGCGCTGGGTGTCCGAGCAATTGAAGGCGTGCCTGCGTCCGTTCGACATCCTGGCACGGCTCGGCGGTGACGAGTTCACGGCCCTGCTGGACCTCGAACTCCCGGAGCACGCGGCGAAGATCGCGGAAAAGCTCATCGAGCGAGTCTCGATCTGTCAGCAGATCGAAGGCATGGATGTGGCGTTGGGGGCCAGTATCGGCATCGCGACGTATCCGGATTGCGGGTCCAATCTCGACGGTTTGCTGCGCGCTTCCGACATCGCCATGTACGAAGCCAAACGCGCCGGCCGCCAGCAATACCGTTTCTACGATCACGAAATGAACGGTCGAGCCCGTTCAAGGCTGATGCTCGAGGAAAGTGTGCGCTCGGCCATCGAGAACCGCGATTTCAATATGGTCTATCAGCCCCAGGTGTCCATCGCAGATGGGCGGATCCGTGGCTTCGAGGCGTTGTTGCGCTGGCAGCACCCCAGCGTCGGCGATGTACCGCCGGGGCTGTTCCTGCCGTTGCTGGAAGAGGCGCGGTTGATCAGCCGGTTGGGCAGTTGGATCTATCATCGCAGCGCAGCCCAGCGCAAAGTCTGGGAGCGCAAGTTCGCTGACGATCTGGTGTTGGGGGTGAGCCTGAGCAGTACCCAGTTCGGCATGCCTAACCTGGTGACCGAATTGCGTCAGGTCCTGGACCGCCATGCCTTGAAACCCCGGCAACTGGAGGTGGAGGTGACCGAGGATGCGCTGATGCGCAACCCCGACGAAACCCATAAGCAGTTGCGGCTGCTGCGGCACCTCGGGGTGCGGGTGGCGCTGGATGACTTCGGTTCGGGGCCGTGTTCGCTGGCGCATCTGCGCGACCTTGAACTCGACACTCTCAAGCTCGACCGACACCTGATCGCCCGTCTGCCGGACTCGCCTCGAGATGCGGCACTGGCTGCTTCGGTGATCGATTTGTGTACACAATTGGGCTTGCGGGTGATCGCCGAGGGGGTCGAGACCTCGGAGCAATATCACTGGCTCAAGGCCCATGGCTGTGGCTACGTGCAAGGGTTCCTCGTGGCGCGACCGTTGATGGCCGAAGACACCGATGCCTTTGCCGTGCCATTTGACTGGAGCGCGGTGCAGGCCTGAATTCGCTACACTGGCGGCCTTTTGTGACTGTGTTGCCACCGATGACCGCGCTCAAATACCTTCAGGCCTACCCGGCCGCCCTGCAAGCACAAGTGCAGCAAATGATTGCCCAGGATCGACTGGGCGATTACCTGCACCAGCGCTATCCCGACCGGCATCCGGTCCAGAGCGATAAAGCCCTGTACGGTTATGCGCTGGAGCTCAAGCAACAATACCTGCGTAACGCGCCGGCCATCGATAAGGTGCTGTTCGACAATCGCCTGGACCTGACCCACCGCGCCCTTGGCCTGCACACTGCGGTTTCACGGGTGCAGGGCGGCAAGCTCAAGGCCAAGAAGGAAATCCGCATCGCTTCGCTGTTCAAGGAGGCGGCACCCGAGTTTTTGAAAATGATCGTGGTGCATGAGTTGGCCCACTTCAAAGAGTCGGACCACAACAAGGCGTTCTACCAACTCTGCGAGCACATGCTGCCGGGGTATCACCAGTTGGAATTCGACTTGCGGGTGTACCTGACCTGGCGTGATCTGCAACAACACAAGGAATGACTGGATGGATGTCAGCAAGACCAAAAGCAGCTTCTATCGTCGTTTGTATGTGGCTTACCTGATCGACAGCGGCGTGGCCAGCAATGTCCCCGCGCTCACCGAAGTCACCGGTATGCCCCGGCGCACCGCCCAGGATACCGTGGCGGCGCTGGCGGACCTGGATATTGTGTGTGAGTTCGAGCAGGAGCAGGGCGCCCGCAATCATGCCGGGTGTTATCGGATTCGCGATTGGGGGGCGATTGATCGGGGGTGGATCGAGGGGAATCTGCAGCGGATCAAGGCGGTGCTTGAGTATCCCTGAACATTGGCTGTGTCTGGGGTGGCCTCTTCGCGAGCAAGCCCGCTCCCACATTTGATCGTCTTCGTACACAAAATTTGTGTTCACTGAAGATCCACTGTGGGAGCGGGCTTGCTCGCGAAGAAGGCCTCAGGGCCGATGCATGCCTATATGTGGAATCCCATCTTCCATATATTCCACACCCACTACGCCAAACCCATACCGTCCGTAATACCCCTGCAAATGCGCCTGTGCCGACAATGAGATCGACGTACCAGGCCAGCGTTTCTCGGCCTGCTTGAGGGCTCGTTCCATCAGTTTATGACCCAGGCCCTGGCCCCGGGCTTGCGGTGCGATGACCACGCGCCCGATCACCACGTCGCTGTTTTGCGAATGCGGGTCGAGTAAACGTAGGTAGGCCACCAAGTGATTGCCCTGCCAAGCCATCAAATGGCAGGTGTCGCCCTCCAGATCCAGGCCGTCGACGTCCGGGTAGGCACAGTTTTGCTCGACGACGAACACTTCGGCGCGCAATTTGAGGATGGCATACAGCTGTTCCTTGCTCAGGTCACTGTGGTGTTTGCAGACCCAATCGATGTCCATTTTTTGAATTTCCTTGAGAACCTGATGCCGATATTAAGCGCGCTGTCTTCGGAAGTCTCTTGCTCGCTCCAGTAAAAAAATCTGTGATAAAGACCAAAATGCCATCATTCCTTTGCCGCAGCGTTGTCTTCTTTGTGTAATCTTCGATCCAGCGCCGTGCAGCGGTTTCAATGAGCTAATGTTAGGACCGGATGTCTGAGGATATCCCTTGAGTTTCGGCTAAAAACAAACCGGGCTTTGAACCCGTCAAGGATGTTTGGCATGCCGCGATTGCATCGAGCTCTTGCTTTGGTCGGGTTGCTGTTGCTGAGCCACAACGCTTATGCGCAGAAGTTGCGTTTGGTCGCCGATGGCTGGCCGCCCTTTACCGACTCCACGCTGGTCAATGGCGGCCTGGCGACCGATATCGTCAGCACGGCCCTGGCGCGGGCCGGTTATGCCACTGATTTCGAGCAGGTGCCCTGGGCTCGGGCAATGCTGGGCATCGGAGAGGGGCGTTATGACGTGCTGGTCAACGCCTGGTACAGCGAAGAACGCACCCATGTGGGCCAGTTCTCGGCCGAGTATCTGCTCAACCGCGTGCGCTTCCTCAAGCGCAAGGATGCGCCGATTGAGTTCGACAACCTGCCACAGCTGTATGCCTATCCCATCGCCGTGGTGCGCGGTTATGCCTACTCCAAGGCATTCGATGAAGACCAGAAAATGCAGAAAGTCCCTGTGCATAACTTCGCGATGGCCGTGCGCATGCTGGCTGCCGACCGCGTGAAGCTGACTCTGGAAGATGAATATGTCGCCCGTTATTACCTGGCCCGCGAATCGGCCAAGGTGCGCAATGCCGTGGAGTTCCTGCCCAAGCCGTTGAGCGAAAACAGCCTGCACATCCTGGTCAGCCTGAAGAACCCGCAGCATGAGCAGATCGTGGCGGGGTTTGATCGGGAGATTGCGGCGATGAAGGCGGATGGCAGTTATGCGCGGTTGCTCAAGCAGCACGGGATGTGAGCTTGAAGGTTGAGTGGTCTGGACTGGCCTCTTCGCGAGCAAGCCCGCTCCCACATTTGGAATGCGTACTCCTGTGGGAGCGGGCTTGCTCGCGAAGGGGTCGACCCATTCACTGCAGTCTCAAGCCTCGCTGGTGTCCTTGATCAAATGCGCCGCCAAGGTCCGCAACGGCCCCAGTTGCCGACAGATCAACCCCAGTTGCGTCTGCACCAGTCGCTGGCCTTCGTCAATTTCATCGGGCATCTGCTCAAGCTCATTGGCCAGGGCTTCCTCCTCGTCGCTTTGGAGCACAATCGGCGTTTTACTCGCCAGGCCCTGGGCGATTTCGTCGATGCTCGTCGCCAGTTTCGCCCCTGCGCCATCGATCAGGTGCTCGCGCACCTGCGCTGGCAGTTCGGTGCCGCGGTGGGCGCCCAGGCCTGACAGGTAACTGAGCAGCGTGTGGGACAGCACCAGGAAGCGGAACCCCACATCGGCTTCCTTACGGAAATGCCCCGGCTCCATCAGCATGTTGGCCAGCGTGGTGGACAGCGCGGCGTCGGCGTTGTGGGCATTGCGGCGGGCCAGGCGGTAGGCCAGGTCGTCGCTTTTACCGGCGGCGTACTGCTGCATGATCTGACGCAGGTAAATGCTGTTGCAGGTCAGCGTGTTGGCCAGCACCTTGTTCAGTCGTCGGCCTTGCCAGTCGGGCAGGAACAGGAATACCGCAAGCCCGGCAATCAGGCTGCCCAGCAAGGTATCGAACAGTCGCGGCAGCAGTAGCCCGTAGCCGTCGCCCACCTGGTTGAAGCAGAACAGCACCATGATGGTGATCCCCGCAGTTGCCAGGGTGTAGCGGGTCGTGCGGTTGGTAAAGAACACCACCCCGGCGGCAATGGCGAAGCTCGATTGCACCAGCGGGTTGGGAAACAGATCGAACAGTGCCCAGGCCACGGTCAGGCCAATGGCGGTGCCGATGATTCGCTGGCCGAGCTTGCGCCGGGTGGCGCCGTAGTTGGGTTGGCAGACGAACAGCGTGGTGAGGATGATCCAATAACCCTGGGATGGGTGGATCAGATGCACCATGGCGTAGCCCACGCTCAGCGCCAAGGGCAGGCGCAGGGCATGACGGAACAGCAGCGAGGTTGGCGTGAGCTGCGTGCGCAAGCGTAGCCAGACGTCCTTGAGGTTGCGCGGCGAGCGGTCCAGCAAGCTGCTGTCGGTGGCGTCGGCCAGGGCATCGGGGTTGCTCGCGTCGCTGAGCAGGCGATCCATGGTGGCAAGGTTGGCCGAAAGGGCGCGTAACGATCGCAACAAGCCGCGCCAGGCCGGATTGCTCTGGATGCGCAGGTGTTCGAGGGAGGCATGCAGGTCGTTGAGGGCCTCGGCGAAGCTGGCGTCGTAGACGAACGGCTGGCGCAGTTGGATCGATTCGGCCAGCGCCTGGCAGGCCTTGCCCTGCTGGCGCAGCAGGCGCTGGCAGCGGAACATCACGTCGCTGTGGAAGAAGGCCTCGGCCAGTGCGTTGTAGGGGTAATGGGAGGAACTGGCGCGCTCATGGATGTCTTGGGCGAGGAAATACAGCTTCAGGTAACGGCTGACTTTGGAGCCTGGCCGGCCATTGCCCACGCGGTGCAGGATGATCTCCTTCGCTGCGTTCAGCGCCGCGACCACTCGGCCGTTCTGTTGGGCCAGTTCCAGGCGTCGGGCTTCGACGTCCAGTTGACGAATCGGCTCCAGAAGCGACGATTTGAGTTTCAGGTAACGGCCCAGCTCGCGAAACAGCCGCGCCAGGCTTTGCTGCACCGGTTGGTTGGAAAACAGCGCTTGCCACAGCACTGAGAGCAAGCCGTACCACGCAGCGCCAGCCACCAGCAGCAGGGGTTCGTGCCAGAAATCGGTGACCGCGCCACCGCGCTGGTCCACGCCGATCATGGTATAGACCGACAGAATCAAGGTGGCCGAGGCAATCGCGCCATAGCGCTCACCCAGGGCTCCGAGCATGGTCAGGCCGAAGCTCGCCAGGGCCAGGGCGATGATGAACAGGATGGGATACGGGAACAGCAACTCAACCGACAGCGCCGCGACGGTGAAGCACACCAGGGTCACGGCCAGCGCGTTGAGGCGGCCCTGCCAAGTGTCATCGGTCTCGGCCAGGGCGCTGGCGATGATGCCCAGGAACAGCGGGATCAGCAGCACCATCTCATCAAGATACCAGCACACCCCCATGCTGCCGGTCAGGGCGATGAACACCCGCACGCTATAACTGAACTTATCCAACGCCCAAAGGCGACGCAGAGACTGGCTAAACGAAGTCGATGACATGAAGTGCACGGGCCTGACGGGCAATGACGCTAAATTGAGGCAGTAATGACGCCGACGCAATGGGGGCGATCACATCTGGCAGCAAAAAGTGTTCCGGCATACACCACCAACCGACTGTGGGAGCGAGCAAGCCCGCTCCCACCGTTGATGTGTGTCAGGTCAGACGTACTGCGCCGCCGCATAACCCGACGCCCAGGCCCACTGGAAGTTGAACCCGCCCAGGTGCCCGGTGACGTCCAGCACTTCGCCAACGAAATACAGGCCCGGGCTTTTCAGCGATTCCATGGTCTTGGACGAGACTTCCCGGGTGTCGACGCCACCCAGGGTGACTTCGGCGGTGCGATAGCCTTCGGTGCCTGCCGGGACGACGTTCCAGCTCGCCAGTTTCTCGGCAATGTCCGCCAGCTCCGCGTGGGTGTATTGCTTCATGGGTTTGGAGACGAACCAGGTGTCCGCCAGCAGGTTGGCCATTTTCTTGGTAAACAGCTCGCCCAGCAGGGTTTTCAGCTCGCTGTTGGGGCGTTCGGCCTGTTGCTGTTGCAGCCATTGCGGCACGTCGTGGTCCGGCAGCAGGTTGATCTGCACCGTGTCCCCCGGTTCCCAGAACGACGAAATCTGCAAGATCGCCGGGCCGCTCAGACCGCGGTGGGTGAACAGGATGTTCTCGCGAAAGCTCTGCTCGTTGCAGCTCACCAGGCAATCGACCGACGTGCCCGAGAGTTCGGTGCACAGCGTCTTGAGCTGATCGGTGATGGTGAACGGCACCAGACCGGCGCGGGTTGGTAGCAGCTCATGACCAAACTGTTTCGCCACCTGATAGCCGAAACCGGTAGCGCCCAGGGTCGGGATCGACAGGCCGCCAGTCGCGATCACCAGGGATTGGCAATTGATGGCCCCGAGGGTGGTTTGCAGCAGGTAGCCGCCTGCGGTTTTTTCGATCTGCTCGATCGAGGTGTCCAGGTGCAGCTTGACGCCAGCCTGGTCGCACTCCTCCAGCAGCAGGGCGAGGATGTCGCTGGACTTGTTATCGCAGAACAACTGTCCCAGCTTCTTCTCGTGATAGGGCACGCCGTGCTTGGCCACCAGGGCGATGAAATCCCACTGGGTATAGCGCGCCAGGGCCGATTTGCAGAAGTGCGGGTTCTGCGAGAGAAAATTGCCCGGCTCGGTGTACATGTTGGTGAAATTGCAGCGTCCACCGCCCGACATGAGGATTTTCTTGCCGGCCTTGTTGGCGTGGTCCAGCAGCATCACCTGCCGTCCGCGCGCGGCAGCGGTCAGTGCGCACATTAACCCTGCGGCGCCAGCGCCAATGATCACGACTTCGGTAGAGCGCAAAACGGTGTCCTCTCACAAATTCTAATTTCACCGAAAACCACTGTGGGAGCGGGCTTGCTCGCGAAGGCGGTGTGACAGTCAACATTGAATCGACTGATACACCGCCTTCGCGAGCAAGCCCGCTCCCACAAGGGGATCTTCGTTGGATGGAAGATCGGTTACAGGATCCGCACCCGCAATGACCGGCCCTTGATCTTGCCATCGTTCAGGCGTTGCAGGGCCTGTTTGGCGATGCCGCGCTCCACGGCCACGTAGGCCTGGAAGTCGAAAATCGCGATCTTGCCGACCTGGGCACCGGGAATGCCGGCGTCGCCGGTCAGGGCGCCGAGGATGTCGCCGGGGCGGACTTTGTCTTTGCGCCCGGCACCGATGCACAGGGTGCTCATGGCCGGCAGCAGCGGGCCGCCACCCTGGGATTTGAGGTTGTCCAGTTGGTCCCAGCTCAACGGCGACTTCTGCAGTTGCTCGATGGCCTGGGCGCGGTGGGCTTCGGACGGCGCCACCAGGCTGATGGCGATGCCTTTTTCCCCGGCGCGGCCGGTGCGGCCGACGCGGTGGATATGGATTTCCGAGTCCCGGGCCAGTTCGACGTTGATGACCATGTCCAGGGCATCGATGTCCAGGCCGCGTGCCGCCACATCGGTAGCCACCAGCACCGAGGTGCTGCGGTTGGCGAACATCGCCAGCACCTGGTCACGGTCGCGCTGTTCCAGGTCGCCATGCAGGCCGACGGCGGAGATGCCTTTGGACGTCAGGTGATCGACGGTTTCCTGAACCTGCTGCTTGGTGAAGCAGAACGCCACGCAGGAGGCCGGGCGGAAATGCGCCAGCACCTTCACGACCGCGTCCATGCGCTCTTCGGGAGAGATTTCGTAGAAACGCTGCTCGATCTGCGCGTCGGAGTGAAACGCCTCGGCCTTCACTTGCTGCGGGTTGCGCATGAACTTGGACGACAGCTGCTTGATGCCGACCGGGTAGGTGGCGGAGAACAGCAGTGTCTGGCGGCGCTCTGGGGTCTGCTGGATGATGTCTTCGATCGCGTCGTAGAAGCCCATGTCGAGCATGCGGTCGGCTTCGTCGAGGATCAGCGTGTTGAGGCCATCGAGCACCAGCGAGCCTTTGCGCAGGTGCTGCTGGATGCGCCCTGGGGTGCCGACGATGATGTGGGCGCCGTGCTCAAGGGAGGCGATCTGTGGGCCGAAGGACACGCCGCCGCACAGGGTCAGGACCTTGATGTTGTCTTCGGCGCGGGCCAGGCGACGGATTTCCTTGGCAACCTGGTCGGCCAACTCGCGGGTCGGGCACATCACCAGCGCCTGGCAGCCGAAGAAGCGCGGGTTGATCGGGTTCAGCAGGCCGATGCCGAAAGCCGCGGTCTTGCCGCTGCCGGTCTTGGCCTGGGCGATCAGGTCCATGCCCTTGAGGATCACCGGCAAGCTCTGCGCCTGGATCGGCGTCATCTGGGCATAACCGAGTGATTCGAGGTTAGCCAGCATGGCGGCGGACAGCGGCAAAGTATTAAAAGCGGTGGCAATGGTGGTCACGGGACTGGCCTGCAAAACAAAATGTCGCGCAGTGTAGCAGCCTCGTGCCACTTTCTTCGAAAGTTCTGGACGAGCTGTGAGGGCAACGCTTGTCTTGAGGGATGGCAGATCCAGAAACTGTGGGGGCTCTGGAACTGTGGGAGCAAAGCTTGCTCGCGACGAAGGTGGCGCGATATTTCAGGAAACCGAGTTGCCTGTATCGCGGGCAAGCCTTGCTCCCACAAAAAGCGCCAAGCCACGAAGCCGCTTAGTGCTCGATATGCTCATCCGGCCGCTTGACCCGCCGCCCATCCTGTTTCGACAACTGCGAAAAAATCGTCGCCGCCAGCATCGCCATGACCCCCACCGTGACGAACGTCAACTGGAACGCCCCCAGCACCGTCTCGACCCCATCGTTGCCAACCTGGGCCGTGAAGCCGCCGAGCAGGGCGCCGGCGCAGGCCACGCCGAGGCTCAGGGACAGTTGCGCGACCACCGACAGCAGGCTGTTGCCGCTGCTGGCGCTGGCGTCGTCCAGGTCGATCAGGGTCACGGTGTTCATCGCGGTGAATTGCAGCGAGTTGATCGCCCCCAACACGGCCAGTTGTGCCAGCAGCAACCAATATGGCGTTTGCTCGCTGACCAGGCCCATGCTCGCCAGCATCAGGCCCAGGGCCAGGGTGTTGCCGGTCAACACGGTGCGGTAGCCGAAGCGCTCGATCAATGGCCGGGCCACGGACTTGGCAACCATGGCCGCCGCCGCCAGGGGCAGCATGCTCATGCCGGCCTGGGACGGCGAATAGCCCAGGGCCACTTGCAGCAGCAACGGCACCAGGAATGGTAGGGCGCCGCTGCCCAGGCGGGCGAACAGGTTACCGAGGATGCCCACGGCGAAGGTCCGGGTCTTGAACAGCGATGGTGCGAACAGCGGGTTCTCGACATGCCCGGCCCGCAGCCAATAAGCCGCCAGGCAGGCCATGCCGCCAAACAGCAGCAACATCACCCGCAAGTGCGGCAGGTGCAGTTCCCCCAGGCCTTCCATGGCAATGGTGATCAGCACCATCGCCGCGCCGAACAGCAAAAAGCCCAGGCCATCGAACCGGGTGCGCTCGCTGCCGCGCAGGTCGGGGATGAACTTCCATACCGCATAACAGCCAATCACGCCCACCGGCAGGTTGATCAGGAAGATCCAGTGCCAGGTCAGGTACTCCACCATCCAGCCGCCCATGGTCGGGCCGATCAGCGGGCCGAGCAGGCCGGGAATGGTGATGAAACCCATGATCCGCACCAGCTCCGAACGCGGGTAGGCCCGCAGTACCACCAGCCTGCCGACCGGGATCATCAGCGCGCCGCCCAGGCCCTGGATCACCCGCGCACCGATCAGCATGCCCAGCGAGTGGGACAAGGCACACAGCAGCGAGCCGAAGCTGAACAGCAGGATTGCGCCGAAGAAAATCTTCTTGGTGCCGAAGCGGTCGGCGATCCAGCCCGAGGCCGGGATCAGCAGCGCCACGGTGAGCATGTAGGCGATGATTACGCCTTGCATGCGCAACGGGTTTTCCGCCAGGTCGCTGGCCATGGCAGGCAGGGCGGTGTTGAGGATGGTCCCGTCCAGGGACTGCATGAAGAAGGCAATCGCCACGACCCACGGGAGCCAGCGGGCGGTGACGGCGTCGAGCGGTGCACGGTTGGGCATGGGACCTCTTGTTCGAGTCAGGGTGTCCGTGGTGGCTGCATCGCGGGCAAGCCATGCTCCCACAAGGAGCGATGATCATCCTGTGGGAGCAAGGCTTGCCCGCGATGCTTTTTACAGGGTCAAGGTCAACCGCTTGACCAGCGCCCCCGGCAACAGCATCGAGGCCGTCGCCCGCTGGCTGTAGGTGCTGGCCGAGAGCAGCAGTTCGCGCTCCCGGGTCAGGCCTTCGAGTTGTGAGCCGAGCAGGCTGTAGACGCTGTCGTCGAAACGCATGGTGCTGACCGGCGCCACGATCTGGCCGTTCTCGACCCAGAACGTGGCGAAGCGGGTCATGCCGGTCAGGCGCGCGGCCGGTTGGTCCGAGTAATTCAGGTACCAGAGGTTGCTGATGTACAACCCGGTGCCGAGCTGTTCGAGGATATTTTTTTGCTCCAGCTGGCCTTCGTTCATGACCAGCGCCGTGGGGTATTCGTAGCTGCTGGCGCCGTTGGCGGTGAGGCCGTACTCGGCGGCGCTGCGGGAGTTGACCAGCCGCGCATTCGCCGTGCCCTTGGCGATCAGCGCCAGGTCATCGCGCGGATAACCTTCGTCGGAAAACGCCGGGCTCAAGGAGCCACTGACTTGCTCGCTCAGCCACACGTTGGGGCTGAAGTTGGCTTCGTTGGCGTAGAACTTCTGCAGTGGACTCTGCTTGCTGGCAATTGCCCGGGCCGAGAACCCGCCCCAGCTGAGCATGCCCATGATCTCTTCCAGGGCCGCCGGTGCCAGGTAGGCGCGGTATTCGCCGGGCGGTAGCGTGCGCAGCGGCCGACCGAGGAACGCCAGTTGCTCGCGGGCCTGCTCGAAGCGCCGGGCAAACCCTTCGCTGCTCCACTCATGCCCGGCGTAACTGGCTTTCACCGCCTGGCCGTTTTCATGGAACAGGCTGAAATCGAAGTTGAAGCTGTTGGCTTGGTGCCAGCCGAACGCCCCTGAAGAACTGGCGAAACCACGGCTGATAGGCCCGGCGGCGTAGAAACCGACCAGGTCCAGGCCTTCGGAGGCGCGGGTGATTTCGGCTACGGCTTGCTCGGTTTCCGGCAGTGGGTGGTCTTGCACGTTGTTGCTCTGCCAGCGGTTGTGGTTGAGCAGCAGGTACGGATCGCGGGGCAGTAGCGGCAAGGTTTCGCGCAACTGTTGCAGGCCCTCGGCCAGGCGTTGCAAATCCGTCTCGGCCTCGCCGGACAAGGTGATCTGCAAGTCGGCGTGGCGACCGTCATCAATCAGCTTGAAACTGACATTGGCCTGTTGCACCTGCCCGGCCTGGCGGACTTTGCCGTGGTTGAAACGCACGAAAGCAGAGGACTCGGCTGCGTAGCTGAGGGTGAACTGTTCCGGCTCGTGCAGGGCAGCGCCCAGCCAGTCGACCAACGCCTTGAACGCTCCGGCCTGATTATTGACGGTGCTCATCAGGCATCTCCCCCAAATACATCAACGTTGCTGAACACGCAGGCCGGCGACGCATGGCCGACACGGATGACCTGGTTTGGCTCGCCCTTGCCGCAGTTCGGCGTGCCCAGGACCTGGAAGGTACTGGCATCGCCCACGGCGCGCAGGCTCTTCCAGAACTGCGCGGAAATGCCCCGGTAGTTGGGGTTTTTCACCACGCCCTTGAGTTCGCCGTTCTCGATCAACTGGCCCCACTCGCAGCCGAACTGGAATTTGTTGCGGGCATCGTCGATGGACCAGGAGCGGTTGGTGCGCATCAGCACACCGTGCTCGATGCCTTGGATCAGTTGTTCCAGGGGCTGGTCGCCGGGCTCGATGTTCAGGTTCGCCATGCGGTCGATGGGCGGGCGATTCCAGCCGCAGGCACGGCTGTTGGCGACACCGGCAAGGCCTGCGCGAAATTGCGACAGCGCACCGCCCAGTGGCCGCAGCAACAGGCCTTCACGAATCAGGAACTGTTTGCTCGCGGCAGTACCGTCGTCGTCGTGGCTGTAGCTCGCCAGCTCTTCGGGAATGTCTGGGTCGAAGGTCACGTTCAACAGGCTGGAGCCGTATTGCAGGTGTCCGAAGTCGGCGGCCTTGACGAAGCTGGTGCCGGCGTAATTGCGCTCGTCTCCCAGGATGCGGTCCAGCTCCAGCGGATGGCCGATGGACTCGTGGATCTGCAGCATCATCTGGTCGGGCATCAGCAGCAGATCCCGCGGGCCTTGCGGGGTATTGAGTGCCATCAGCAGTTGCAGGGCCTGGTCGGCGATTCTCGGCCCCGCGCCAATCAGGCCAGAGCGACTGATGACATCGAAGCCACCTTGCTGGCCGAAGTTTTCACGGCCCAAGGTGCGGGTCTGGCTGTCCTGACCGTCGAAGGCGGTGACCTCCAGGGCCGGGTAGATAAAACGCTGGGCCTGGCGCAGTTCGGCGCCGGCGCTGTTGAGGTAGATCTGCTCGACCTGGGTCAGGCCGATGCTGACTTGCCAGTTCACCAGGCGCTCGTCCTGAGGCACCGCGGCCGACTCGTCGCCGAGTAGTTGGTAGCAATCGCTCAGGGCAGGGAAGGCCTGGTCGAAATGGGGCGAGAAGTAATCGGCGCGGTCACTGGACACCGCTTGCTCGCGCAGGTCGAGCAGGGCATGGGGCTTGAGCTGGCGGGCTTGTCGCTCGGCCCGCTCCAGCGCTGCCTGCAGGCCGGCCTGGGACAGGTCGTTGGTGGAGGCATACGCCTCGACACCGTTGACCCGCGCGGTGAGCATTGCGCCTTCATCACGGGCCAGGCTGGGCGGTTCGGCGACATTCTTGCGTACCGACAAATGCTGGCCAGACTCGCGCACATAACGCAGGGAAAAAAATTCAGCGCCCGTGCGCAAGGCAGCAAAACGCTGCTTGAGCTGGGGGTGGAAGTCGAACATGGAACCTCCTTGTCTGGAGTGGCGGTGCAGCGAGGTGCGGCGCACTGAAGCGGCGGCCCTAGATTAGGCCTGGGCGGGGGAGGGATCAAGGCAGATGGGAATTTGGGTGTCAGGTCGGACATCATCGCGAGCAAGCCCGCCCCCACAGTTGACGGCTGTCAGGCACAAAATCTGTGTCTGCCGCAGATCCAATGTGGGAGCGAGCTTGTTCGCGAAAGCTTACTGGGCCGTAGGCCCCACTTCACGCATCGGCTTACCACGCACCGGCGCGTCACCGGCGACGTAGTACGGCGCGGTGCTGCGCGGCAGTGGTTGGCGGCCGCGGATTTTGTCAGCGATTTTCTCGGCGATCATGATCGTTGGTGCGTTCAGGTTGCCGGTGGTGATGATCGGCATGATCGAGGCATCGACCACCCGCAGGCCTTGCATGCCATGCACGCGGCCTTCGCCGTCTACCACTGCCATGTCGTCGCTGCCCATCTTGCACGAGCAGGACGGGTGGAAAGCGGTTTCGGCGTGTTCGCGAATGAACTGGTCCAGTTGCTCGTCCGTCTGCACGTCGATGCCTGGGCTGATCTCACGACCACGGAACGGATCGAGCGCCGGCTGTTGCATGATTTCGCGGGTCAGGCGGATGCCATCGCGAAATTCCTGCCAGTCCTGCTCGGTGGCCATGTAGTTGAACAGGATGCTCGGGTACTGGCGCGGGTCCTTGGACTTGGCCTGGATCCGGCCACGGCTCGGCGAGCGCATGGAACCCATGTGCGCCTGGAAACCGTGTTCCTTCACCCCATTGCTGCCGTTGTAGTTAATCGCCACCGGCAGGAAGTGGTACTGGATGTTCGGCCAATCGAAATCCGGACGGGTGCGGATGAAACCGCCGGCCTCGAATTGGTTGCTGGCGCCGATGCCAGTGCCGTTGAACAGCCACTCGGCGCCGATGGCCGGCTGGTTGTACCAGAGCAGCGAGGGGTACAGCGAAACCGGTTGGGTGCAGGCGTATTGCAGGTACAGCTCCAAGTGATCCTGCAGGTTTTCACCCACGCCCGGCAGATCATGGACCACTGGGATGTCGAGGCTTTCCAGCAGTTTGGCCGGACCGACGCCGGAACGTTGCAGGATTTGCGGCGAGGCGATGGCGCCAGAGCACAGCAGCACTTCCTTGCGCGCCCGGGCCTCGACGCGCTCTTCGGCGGCGCCCACCAGGTAACGCACGCCCACTGCCCGTTTGCCTTCGAAGATGATCTTGTCGGTCAGTGCGTGGGTGACGATGGTCAGCGTGGAGCGCTTCTTGGCGACGTCCAGGTAACCGCGCGCGGTGCTGGCGCGACGACCGTTCGGCGTCACGGTGCGGTCCATCGGCCCGAAACCTTCCTGCTGATAGCCGTTGAGGTCTTCGGTACGTGGGTAACCGGCCTGCACGCCGGCTTCGACCATGGCGTGGAACAGCGGGTTGTTGCCAGCCTTGGGTGTGGTCACGCTGACCGGGCCATCACCGCCGTGGTAGTCGTTCGGGCCGATGTCGCGGGTTTCGGCTTTGCGGAAGTACGGCAGGCAGTCCAGGTAGGTCCAGTCTTCCAGTCCCGGTAGCTTGGCCCAGTTGTCATAGTCCAGGGCGTTGCCGCGGATGTAGCACATGCCGTTGATCAGCGAAGAGCCGCCCAGGCCCTTGCCGCGACCGCACTCCATGCGACGGCCGTTCATGTGCGGCTCCGGGTCGGTCTCGTAGGCCCAGTTGTAGCGCCGGCCCTGCAGCGGGAACGCCAGGGCGGCGGGCATTTGTGTGCGGAAGTCCAGGCGATAGTCCGGACCGCCGGCTTCGAGCAACAGGACGGTGACGCCTTCATCTTCGGTCAGGCGAGTGGCCAGGGTGTTACCGGCCGAACCGGCACCGATGATGATGTAATCGAATTCTTGGGACATGAAATGCACCCTCTTTTTGAATTGGGTTCAGGTCGCGGTTGCCGAATGCCATATCCTCTGTGGCGAGGGAGCAAGCTCCCTCGCCACAACGGCCCCAGCCTCAGGTTCTGCGGCGAATCAGAACACCGACGCGTAATCGCCCAGTTCGACCTGTACCGATTTGATGCGTGTGAAGTTGTTCAGCGAACTGATCCCGTTCTCACGGCCTACGCCCGATTGCTTGTAGCCGCCGACTGGCATTTCAGCGGCGGATTCACCCCAGGCATTGATCCAGCAGATGCCGGCCTCGAGCTGGTGGATCACGCGGTGGGCGCGGTTGAGGTCGCGGGTGACGACGCCGGCGGCCAGGCCGAAGTCGGTGTCGTTGGCGCGGCGGATCACTTCTTCTTCGGTTTCATAGGTGAGGATGCTCATCACCGGGCCGAAGATTTCTTCACGCACGATGGTCATTTCGTCGGTGCAGTCAGTGAACACGGTCGGCGCGACGAATGCGCCCTTGGCCAGTTCGCCGTCGGTCAGGCGAGTGCCGCCGCACAGCAAGCGTGCACCCTCGGCCTTACCTTTCTCGATGTAGCCCAGCACGCTTTCCATGTGGGCGAAGCTCACCAGCGGGCCGAAGTTGGTGTTTTCGTCCTCGGGATTGCCGATGCGGATGCGTGCCACGCGCTCGGCGATCTTGGCTTCGAACGCTGCCTTGAGGTGGCTCGGCACGAACACGCGGGTGCCGTTGGTGCAGACCTGGCCGGAGCTGTAGAAGTTGGCCATCATCGCGGTGTCGGCGGCGCGATCCAGGTCGGCGTCGTCGAAGATGATCAGCGGCGACTTGCCGCCCAGTTCCATGGTCACGTCCTTGAGCGAAGAGCTCGAGGCGCTGGCCATGACTTTCTTGCCGGTGTCGGTGCCACCGGTGAAGGAGATTTTCTCGATGCGCGGGTGCTCGGTCAGCCAAGTGCCGACTTCACGGCCGCTGCCAGTCAATACGTTGAATACGCCCGCTGGAACGCCGGCTTCGGTGTAGATCTCGGCCAGTTTCAGGGTGGTCAGCGAGGTGACTTCGCTCGGTTTGAAGATCATCGCGTTACCGGCCGCCAGGGCGGGTGCGGATTTCCACAGGGCGATCTGGATCGGGTAGTTCCATGCGCCGATACCGGCCACCACACCCAGCGGCTCGCGACGGGTGTAGACGAACGAAGTGGTGCGCAGCGGCACCTGCTCGCCTTCGATGGCGGGCACCAGGCCGGCATAGTATTCCAGCACGTCGGCGCCGGTGACGATGTCGACGTAGCGGGTTTCGGAATAGGCTTTGCCAGTGTCGAGGGTTTCCAGGGCGGCCAGCTCATCGTTGCGCTCGCGCAGGATGTCCACGGCGCGGCGCAGGATGCGCGAACGCTGCATGGCGGTCATGGCGGCCCAGACTTTCTGGCCCTTTTCGGCGCTGACCACGGCGCGCTCGACGTCCTCGAACGTTGCGCGCTGCACCTGGGCAAGAACTTCACCGTTGGCAGGGTTGATGGCTTCGAAAGTGGCATCGCCGCTGGCATCGCTGTACGCGCCATCGATGTAGAGTTTTTGCAGTTCGAAACGGGCCATAAAGTCCTCGCAAGTGCATGAGTGGTTGGCTGGCCACCGGGCGTGTCGTCTATAGCTGACTACGCAGTTCGGCGGCGGTTCAGGAATCGAGCGGTTCTGTGTGCTCTGGCACCCCTGATTTGGCCAGTTGGAAATCCATGTATTCGTAAGCGATCCGATGTGCCTGGGCGGTATCGAACGCGTCTCCCGACAGCGCCCCGCGCAGCCACAAGCCGTCAATCAGAGCGGCCAGGCCCCGTGCCGCGCTGCGTGCCTCATCGAGGGACAATACGCGGCGGAACTGGCAACACAGGTTGGAATACAGGCGGTGATCGTTTATCCGCTGCAACCTGTGCAATGACGGGTGGTGCATGCTGGTGGCCCAGAAGGCCAGCCAGGTTTTCATTGCCGGGCCATTGACCTGGCTGGCGTCGAAGTTGCCTTCGATGATTACCTTCAAGTGAGCCCGTGGGCTCGGGTCCTCCAGCGCTTGGCGGCGCGCGGTGACGTTCTCGCTCAGGACAGTCATCAGGTACTGGGCCGTGGCCGCGATCAGGCCATTCTTGTCCTGAAAGTAGTGACTGATGATGCCGTTGGAGACACCGGCCAAACGGGCGATCAGCGCAATGCTGGCGTCCCCCATGCCGACCTGATCGACCGCTTGTAACGTGGCTTCGATCAATTGCTGGCGGCGGATGGGTTGCATACCGACCTTGGGCATCTAGCACATCTCCTTAGGCCATCCGGCGCACGAGTGTCGTTTGCCGGAATGAAAGCCAGTCTATTTTGTTTTGATTGAACGTTCAATCAACAAAAAATAAGTTCTATGACAAGTCGTCGCTGTTTGCCGGGGCGAGGACTTTTAGGGATGTCTTTATAACACTCGTCGGTTGGCATGTAGGCTTAATGCGCTTGATAGCTGGAATACTGTTGTGCGAGGGGATTTATCCCCGTTGGGCTGCGAAGCAGCCCCAGAGTTGTTAGCCGTTAGCACCACCCAAACAAAAACGCCGCGATCATCTCGCGGCGTTTTTGTTGGCCTTGGCTCAGCCCAGGTTCTTGCCTAGCAGTGCGTGGTACAGCTCGCTGTCGCCCAGGATCCCGACGACTTTCTGGTTATCGTGAAGCACCAGTTTGTTGCCGGTCTGGTAGCGGATCTGCAAGGCGTCGCGCATGCCGATGTTGGAGTCCACCAGGGTCGGACGGCGACCCAGATCTTCGACGGCTTGGCCCGGTGCCCAGTTTTGCAGGTCCAGCGCCGCGCCGTTCTGCCGGGCGCCCTTGATGGTGTTGCCTTCGGCCAGGTCGAGCCAGGAATCGCCGCCCGGGTCCAGGCATACCGAACCGTTAATACGCTTGCAGTTGTCCAGGGTGCGCATCAGGCTGCGGCCGCAAAGAACGTTGAGCGGGTTGGTGTGGGCGACAAATGTACGCACATAGTCGTCCGCCGGGTTCAATACGATCTGTTCCGGCTTGCTGTACTGGATGATCCGGCCGTCCTTCATGATCGCGATACGGCTGCCCAGTTTCAGGGCTTCGTCGAGGTCGTGGCTGACGAACACGATGGTCTTGCTCAGCTTGCGTTGCAGCTCCAGCAGTTCGTCCTGCAGGCCTTGGCGGATCAGCGGGTCGAGGGCCGAGAAGGGTTCGTCCATCAGCAGAATGTCAGCGTCCATCGCCAGGGCGCGGGCCAGGCCGACCCGTTGCTGCATGCCGCCAGAGAGCTCATCCGGCTTCTTGTTGCGCCATTGGGTCAGGCCCACCAGCTCAAGCTTCTCGTCCACCAGCTTGCGGCGTTCCTTTTCGGGCCGACCCTGCATTTCCAGGCCGAAACTGATGTTCTCGCGCACCGTCAGCCAAGGCATCAGGGCGAATTTCTGGAACACCATGGCGATGCGCTTGGTGCGCATCATCTTCAATTCAGCGGGGGTGCAGGAGGCAATGTCGATCTGCCGGCCTTCATGCTCGACGAACAACTTGCCGCGACTCACGGTGTTCAAGCCGTTGATGCAGCGCAGCAGGCTGGATTTGCCGGAGCCGGACAGGCCCATCAACACGCAGATTTCGCCTTTCTCGATGTCCAGGCTGGCTTTTTCCACGCCGACGATTTGCCCGGTTTTCTTCAGGATTTCGTTGCGGGTCATGCCTTGGTCAAGCAGTTTGAGGGCCTCGCGTGGATCCCTGGAGAAGATCACGTCGACTTCTTCGAAGCGGATTATGCTCATGCGTCACCCCCTACTTTAGCGTCGGGTTGTTTGCAGATTCGGTCGAGCATGATCGCCAGCAGTACGATTGCCAGGCCAGCTTCGAAGCCCAAGGCGATATCGGCGGTGTTCAGTGCGTTGACCACGGGTTTGCCCAGGCCATCGGCACCCACCAGTGCGGCGATCACCACCATCGACAACGACAGCATGATGCACTGGGTGATACCGGCCGCGATGCTGGGCATCGCGTGGGGCAGTTCAATGCGTGACAGGAGCTGGCGACGGGAGCAGCCGAAGGCTTTACCGGCGTCCATCAGTTCGTCTGGAACGTCGCGGATGCCCAGGTAGGTCAGGCGGATGGGCGCGGCAATCGCGAACACCACTGTGGAGATCAAGCCTGGGACCACACCCAGACCGAAAAGGGTCAGGGTAGGAATGAGGTATACGAAGGTCGGTACGGTCTGCATCAGATCGAGCACCGGACGCATCACTGTGTAGAACATCGGCTTGTGCGCGGCAACAATGCCCAGCGGCACGCCGATCAGTACGCAAACCAGGGTCGCGAACAGCACTTGGGCGAGGGTTTCCATGGTCTCCTGCCAGTAACCCAGGTTCAGGATCAGCAGAAAGGACGCGATGACAAATACGGTCAGGCCCCATTTGCGCTGGATGAAGTGAGCCAGCAAGGCGATGAGGCCGATCAAGGCCAACGGGTTGAACCAGGTCAGCGCAAACGTCACGCCGTGGATCATCGTTTCCAGGAACAGCGCGATTGCGTCGAAAGTGTTGGCGCCATGTTGCGTCAACCATTCGACGAAGCCGGCGATGTACTGGCCTAAAGGTATTTTCTGATCAATGAGCATGGTAGTGAACGTCCGCATGCAAGGGAATAAACAGCCCGGGCGAGCGAACCCGCCCGGCATAACATAAGCAGTTACTGCGCAAGTTTGGCTTTCACGGCTTCCAGGCCTGGTTTACCGTCAATGGTGGTCACGCCAGCGAGCCAGGTATCGAGCACCTGTGGGTTCTTCTTCAGCCAGGCCTTGGCGGCAGCCTCAGGCTTCATCTTGTCGTCGAGCACGTTGCCCATCAGCGTGCTTTCCATGTCGACAGTGAACTCAAGGTTTTTCAACAATTGACCCACGTTGCTGCATTCCTGGCTGTAGCCCTTGCGGGTATTGGTCGCCACGGTGGCGGCGCCAAAATCCGGGCCGAAGAAGTCGTCGCCGCCGGTCAGGTACTGGATCTTGAAACGGGTATTCATCGGGTGTGGCGCCCAGCCAAGGAACACCACGTCGGTACCGCGCTTCGCTGCGCGATCGACCTGCGAGAGCATGCCCGCTTCACTCGACTCGACGACTTTGAAGCCGGCGTCCTTCAGGCCGAAGGCGTTCTTTTCGATCATGCTCTGGATCAGGCGGTTGCCGTCGTTGCCCGGCTCGATCCCGTAGATCTTGCCGTCCAGTTCTTTCTTGAATTTGGGGATGTCGGCAAAGTCATGCAGACCCTTGTCGTACAGAGCCTGGGGCACCGCGAGGGTGTACTTGGCGCCCTTGAGGTTGGTGCGCACGGTTTCCACGGTGCCGGCCTCGCGATAGGCCTTGATGTCGTTTTCCATGGTCGGCATCCAGTTGCCGAGGAACACGTCCATGTTCTTGCCGTCGGCCAGGGACTTATAGGTCACCGGCACAGAGATCATGGTGGTCTTGGTCTTGTAGCCAAGGGCATCGAGTACCACGCTGGTGGTGGCGGTGGTGACGGTGATGTCGGTCCAGCCGACATCAGAGAAGTTAACGGTGCTGCACTGTTCGGGTTCTGCAGCGTTGGCCAGCATCGGAAGACTCAGCATGGCGGCCAACAACAACGACGTGGAACCTTTCATGGGTGGACTCCTGGTGTTTTATCGGCAGTGTCCGGTCAGGACAACCGCGCTTAATTGGATGTTGCGGTTGGTGGCGCGTGGGCACTCTCTGACACGCGGCCTTGCAAACGAGCCGTAACCGATCATGTACCAGTGCAAATCTGACGCCTACAGGGTGAGTCGTATCCAGTACAGGGAGGGTCGCATCCAGTGTCGGTGACGTCGTTTATAGATTTTTTCCGCCCTCGGCAGCCCTCTGATCTGCAAAAAAACGGCGTAAAACCTGGGTAAAAGCCGGGCGGCGTTGCTGGGCATAATTGCGTCGGTGTCAGACGTCGACCTCCCAGGCAAAAGCCCGATGATGCGGCCATCCCGGCGTTGAGCGTAGCAGCTCCGTCACCGGGCGCTCCTGCGCCCGGATGTGCTCGTTCTGGAGATTTTCGGCAATGGCAATCAGCGTATTCGACCTGTTCAAAATCGGTATCGGCCCGTCCAGCTCCCACACTGTTGGGCCCATGCGTGCGGCGGCGTTGTTTGTTGACGCGCTGCGGGCCAAAGCCCAGTTACATGATGTGCGCCGGGTCGAGGTGCAGTTGTTCGGTTCGTTGTCGGCCACCGGTATTGGCCACGGCAGCGACAACGCGGTGATCATGGGGTTGATGGGCGAGTGGCCGGACGCAATCGATCCGTCGCAGATCGGCCCGCGCATCGCGCTGTTGCGCGAAACCCAGACCCTGCAGCTGGACGGTCGCCTGCCGGTGCCTTTCATATGGGCCCGGGACATGCGCCTGATTGACGAAAACCTGCCGTTCCACCCCAACGCGATGACGCTGGTGGCCGAGGGCGAAAACGGTGAGTTGCACCGTGACACCTACTACTCGGTCGGCGGTGGTTTTGTCGTCGATCAGGCCCAGGCCTCCAGCGGTGTGGTGGATCTGGACCGCACCGAGCTGCCTTACGATTTTTCCAGCGCCGAGGAACTGCTCGAGTTGTGTCGCACCCACAACCTGCGGGTGGCTGAATTGATGATGGCCAACGAAAAGGTGTGGCGCTCGGAAGAAGAGATCCGCAGTGGCCTGATGGTGCTCTGGCGGGCCATGCAAGATTGCGTCGAGCAGGGCCTCAAGCACGAAGGCATCCTGCCTGGCGGTTTGAATGTGCGCCGGCGTGCGGCCAAGCTGCATCGTAGTCTGCAAGAGCTGAACAAGCCGAATGTCATCGGCTCGACATTGAGCGCCATGGAATGGGTCAACCTGTTCGCCTTGGCGGTCAATGAGGAAAACGCTGCCGGCGGGCGCATGGTCACGGCGCCGACCAATGGTGCGGCGGGGATCATTCCGGCGGTATTGCACTACTTCATGAAGTTCAGCGAAGCGGTCACCGATGCCAACGTGGTGGATTATTTCCTGGGGGCGGCGGCAGTGGGGATCCTGTGTAAAAAGAACGCCTCGATCTCCGGCGCCGAAGTCGGTTGCCAGGGCGAGGTGGGCTCGGCCTGCGCCATGGCGGCGGCGGGCCTGGCGGAAATTCTCGGCGCCACGCCTGAGCAACTGTGCAACGCGGCGGAAATCGGCCTGGAACACAATCTGGGCCTGACCTGCGACCCGGTGGGTGGGTTGGTGCAGGTGCCGTGCATCGAGCGCAACGCTATTGCCGCAGTGAAAGCTATCAACGCGGCGCAAATGGCCCTGCGCGGCGACGGCCAGCATTTCATTTCCCTGGATCGGGTGATTCGCACCATGCGCGATACCGGTGCCGACATGCATGACAAATATAAAGAGACTTCGCGGGGCGGCTTGGCGGTCAGTGCGGTGGAATGCTGATCCGGGCGCTGTAAGGAACCCACGTGGCGAGGGAGCTTGCTCCCGCTGGGGGGTGAAGCTGCTGCGTAGGAGCTGTCGAGTGCAACGAGGCTGCGATCTTGCCCCAGACAATTGAGTCGCAAGCGAAAGATCAAAAGATCGCAGCCTTCGGCAGTTCCTACAGGGTGTGGCCAAGCGGTAGCAGGGATCGAAAACCGCTCGTTAAATGAACACCGATCCGCAAACGCGCCACCTTTTAGCGCGTCGCAAACAGATAAGACGCCCGTTGTCGGGTTCGCCGCTGTAGGCCTCTCGACCGTCCGTCATCCGCACCTGTAGTGATACCCGTTGCGCAAGCGGTGCAGCCCAGTTACCACAAGTGCTACCGAACTGCTCACAGCCCGCCTGTGTCAGGTGCCTGCCGCCATTGATGACGCTTATAACCGTACTCGCCGCGCGCCTTATATAGACAGGCCGCGATGTCGTTTTCAGGATTTATTGAACGCACATTCAATTTAGGCATGGCAATTGCTCTATCGCTGTAAAGCCCGTCTCCCTCGTGAGAACGATGGCAATAACCAATAAAAAGAGCCTCCGCCTGAGGCCATCACCCGCTTTGTGTGAGGAGATACCGCGATGACGACGTCCAACTCCGGGGCCCAACCCCAGAACCGTGCGCCTCAATCCATCGGCTTTTTGCTGCTGGACAATTTCACGCTGATTTCCCTGGCGTCCGCGGTAGAACCGCTGCGCATGGCCAACCAGCTGTCCGGTCGCGAGCTGTATCGCTGGACCACCCTCACCGTCGATGGTGGTCAGGTCTGGGCCAGTGACGGTTTGCAGATCACCCCGGATGCTTCCATGCACAAAGCGCCGGCACTGGACACGGTCATCGTCTGTGGCGGCATCGGCATCCAACGCACCGTCACCCGCGAACACGTGTCATGGCTGCAAGGCCAGGCCCGTCAATCTCGTCGCCTCGGTGCGGTCTGCACCGGCAGCTGGGCCCTGGCGTGCGCCGGCCTGCTGGACGGGTTTGATTGCAGCGTGCACTGGGAATGCCTGGCGGCGATGCAGGAAGCCTTCCCGCGGGTGTCGATGAGCACCCGCTTGTTCACCCTCGACCGCAACCGCTTCACCAGCTCCGGTGGCACCGCGCCGCTGGACATGATGCTGCACCTGATCAGCCGCGATCACGGCCGCGAACTGTCGGCTGCGATCTCGGAAATGTTTGTCTATGAGCGCATCCGCAACGAGCAGGATCACCAGCGCGTGCCGCTCAAGCACATGCTCGGCACCAACCAGCCGAAGTTGCAGGAAATCGTCGCGCTGATGGAGGCCAACCTCGAAGAGCCGATCGACCTGGACGAACTGGCGGTGTACGTCGCCGTCTCCCGCCGGCAGCTGGAGCGGTTGTTCCAGAAATACCTGCACTGCTCGCCGTCGCGTTATTACCTCAAGCTGCGACTGATTCGTGCCCGGCAACTGCTCAAGCAGACGCCGATGTCGATCATCGAGGTGGCTTCGGTGTGTGGCTTCGTCTCCACCCCGCACTTCTCCAAGTGCTACCGCGAATACTTCGGCATTCCACCGCGCGACGAACGCGTAGGCTCCAACACCACGCAGCAGGTGGCGATGATGCCGCTGCCACAGGCGCTGGTGCTGTCGCCGCTGTCCGGCCCGCTGTCGGCGCTGAGCCAGGCGCGCAATGAGTCGACGTTTGCCAGTGTGAGGCTCTAAGACCGACGCTTGCTCCTGCTGGGTGGCGTAGGAGCTGTCGAGTGCAACGAGGCTGCGATCTTTCCCCAGACACTTGAATCTCAAGTGAAAGATCAAAAGATCGCAGGCTTCGCCAGCGCCTACAGAGCCGGGCGGGAGCAAGCTCCCTGGCCATAGGGTCAGCTATGGGTCTGCTGATACTCCGCCAATGCAGGCAACAATTGCTTATCAATCGCCTGGCGCACGGCTGGCAGGATGGTCGCACTGCTGGTGTACATGTCCTTGACCAATTTGCGCAGTGCATTGGCGCGGACCGTGTCCAGCCCCCGCACGGCGCATTCGCAGGCCTGCTGGGCAGTGGAGCCGCTGGGTATCTGCAACCCCAGGGCCTTGAGCTGGCCCAGCAGGTCTTCCTGGTCGATCAAATCGGCGTGCATCATGACGCTTTTCCTTGTTCAGGGATTGGGGTCGTGCCTCGATTCTGGTAGCCGCCCGAAGCGGCGGCAAGGGCAAATGGTCGCAATGTCATGAATGACTATGAGCGCGTCGTTTTCGGCTAACTTGCATCGGCCTGGACTGGGCACACTGACCCCAAGCTGAATCACGATGGTTTGGTCACCCTCGCGCGACAGCTCCTCCAGTAACGCACCTGCCCCGATCCAGTCACGGCTTGATCGGGGATTTTTTTGCCTGGGTGAATCCGGTGGTGATGGGGTGTTGGACAGACCGCTATCGCGAGCAATGACGCGGTCTAACGCTGTAACACCAGAATTCGCGACAACAACTCATCCCGATCCACATAGCACCCCTGGAAGTGCCGGGCACCGGTGGCCGGGTCGAAGGCGTTGCGGGCGTGGAGGGTGCGGCGGTTGTCGAAGCACCAGAGCTGACCGGGCTCGAGCCGCTGCATCAGGCGAAACTGCGGCTCGCGGGTCAGGGCGATGAAACGGCGGTAGGCGCGGTAAAGCCTGGGCATTTGCTCGACCGAGGTGTCGAACGGCCCACGCAGGAAATTCGCCATGCGGATTTCCGCGACCTGCCCCAGGGCATCCACGGCGATGATCGGCGCCAGGCAGCGGTAATCGCTGTGGCGGTCCTTGTTGCGAAACTCCACCGGGATTTCACACAGCGCGGCAAAGGCCTCGGGATCTTCCTGGCGCAGCGCCTCGGCGATGGCGAAACCGTCGACAAAAATGCTCTCGCCCCCGTCGGCGTCGTTCACCAGGCAATGCAAGAACTGCAGCCCCGGTTGCAGCTCCCGGGTTGGCAGGTCGCTGTGCAACGGCAAGTTGAAAGCGGTGTAGGCGTTGCTGTCGGCATCGGCTTTGGATTGCACGTTGAACAGCACGCCGAAGTTGCTCTCGCGGATGAAGGAAATGCGCTGGGCGAGCTGTTTCAGCGAACCGGGCTCAGTGGGCACGCCGCGCACTTGGGTCAGGCCGATGTCGCGCACCGCCAGCAACCATTGCAGCAGCGCATTGGCATCGTCCATCAGCGCCGGGTAATCGAACACCGGCAATTGCAGATCGTGTCGCCATAGGCGGCTTTTGGGCTTGTTCGCCAGGCGTTCGGCCCGGGACTGGTCGTCGTAGGCGTGGGCGCGCAACCAGCCCGGGTCGAAACGACTATTGTGGCCGTCCTGCCAGTCCACGCACAGGCAGCCTTCTTCGTCGAGGTAGGTTGCGCGAGGCGCCAGATCTTCAGGTACGTCGATGATTTCGAGGACTTGTTCGCGGGTGACGGTATAGACGCATTGCGAACAAGGGCAGTTGTCCCGCAGCCACGGGTGATGGAAGGGACTGATCCGGCCATCGGCCCAGGTCACTTGCAGTCGGTCGCCCAGGGACGTTACAGCGCTCAGCGCGCAGACCAGGGGATAACTACGGAAATCGGCAAAAGCGGCGGCGGTGTTCATGGCGGTCTCCTGTTCGAAGCTATCGGGCGGGGGGCAGTGCGATGACTCGGCCGATGTACGCGGGGGGCGGCAGGTCCGATTGTTGGTCGAGCAGGGCTTTGAGGCGGTCCAGGGTCGGTTCCGTGAAGGGCGCCGAGCGCGGGCCGGCCAGGTCGACATGCAGCAGCATTTGCTCATTGCCGGCCAGTTCTTTGTCGCCGCCGGCCAGGTGCAGGCTGTGGTAGAGGTGCAGCCGCTTGCTGTCGTGGCCGATGATCTGCGTGCGCACCTCAACTTCGGCGTCGAGCTTCACTTCGTGCAGGTAATTGAGGTGCAGTTCAAGGGTGAACAGCGAGTGGCCGCTGGCCTCGCGGTTCTGGCTGTCCATGCCGAGGCTGTCCATCAGCGCGTCGGTGGCGTAGCTGAAGATCAGCAGGTAAAAGGCATCGCGCAGGTGGCCGTTGTAGTCGACCCATTCCGGGAGGATGCGGGTTTGGTAGGTGGTGAGGGTGGGCATGATGACGATCCAGCAGAAGATTGGGGTTCATGTGAGAGCGGGCTTGCTCGCGAAGGTGGTGTATCTACCGCAGGATATTTAGCGGATGTACTGGCCTCTTCGCGAGCAAGCCCGCTCCCACAGGGGGTTATTCAGTGAAAGACATTCCGTGTTTGGCCTTGGTGGTTTTCACCGCTTCCAGCACTGCCAGCAGGCAATCATCACGATAGCGCTCCAGCGCCGAAATGCTGTGACTGCCCAGTTGCTCGCTGGTCCCTTCCACTACATCGTCGATCAGCTTCTCGGTCAGTTCCGGTGCTGGCAGGTAAGTCCACGGCAACTGCAATGCCGGGCCGAACTGGGCCATGAAGTGGCGCATTCCGGCATCGCCGCCAGCCAGGGTGTAGGTCAGGAACGTGCCCATGAACGACCAACGCAACCCGGCACCAAAACGGATGGCGTCATCGATTTCCCCGGTGGTTGCCACCCCATCGTTGACCAGGTGCAGGGCTTCGCGCCACAGCGCTTCAAGCAGGCGGTCGGCGATGAAACCGGGTACTTCCTTGCGTACATGCAGTGGCCGCATGCCGAGGGATTCGTAGACTTTCATCGCCGCCTGCACCGCTTCTGGCGCGGTGTTTTTACCGCCCACGACTTCCACCAGTGGCAACAGGTAGACCGGGTTGAACGGGTGCCCGACCACGCAGCGTTCCGGGTGGGTGGAGCCTTCGTAGAATTCGCTTGGCAGCAGCCCCGAAGTGCTGGAGCCGATCAGCGCGTTCGGCTTGGCGGCGGCGCTGATCTGAGCGTGCAGCTCAAGTTTCAGTTCCAGGCGCTCGGGGGCGCTTTCCTGGATGAAGTCGGCGTCGCGCACGCATTCTTCGATGGTCGCGACAAAGCGCAGCCGATCCTGCGAGGCGCCGGGCGCCAGGCCCTGTTTCTCCAGTGCGCCCCAGGCGTTGGCAACGCGTTTGCGCAGCGCCGCTTCGGCGCCCGGTGCCGGGTCCCAGGCGACGACGTCCAGGCCATGGGCCAGGGCGCGGCTGACCCAGCCGCTGCCGATCACACCGCTGCCCAGGGCGGCGAAGGTTTTGATGTCGGTGATGAAACTCATGGGTGATTTCCTGAAAAGAGATCGCTGATCACTTGTGGGAGCAAGGCTTGCCCGCGATGGCGGCGTTGCATTCAACGTTGATGTCGACTGACACACCGTCATCGCGGGCAAGCCTTACTCCCACAGGCCTTTTTCCAAAAGGAGGAGGTGTCGATTTAGCCGCGCTGGGTCAGGCCCATCTTCTTGCGCCCCTCAGCTGGCGTGAGCACGCGTGCCCCCAGGCGGCTGAGGATTTCGCCGGCGCGCTCCACCAGTTGGCCGTTGGTGGCGAGCACGCCCTTGTCCAGCCACAGGTTGTCCTCCAGTCCGACCCGCACGTTGCCACCCAACAGCACGGCCTGGGCCGCCATCGGCATTTGCATGCGGCCGATGCCGAAGCCGGCCCACACGGCGTCCGCCGGCAGGTTGTCGACCATGGCTTTCATGGTGGTGGTGTCGGCCGGTGCGCCCCACGGGATGCCCAGGCAGAGCTGGAACAGCGGGTTGTCCAGCAGGCCTTCCTTGATCAGTTGTTTGGCGAACCACAGGTGGCCGGTGTCGAAGATTTCCAGCTCGGCCTTGACCCCCAATTCGGTGATGCGCTTGGCACCGGCCCGCAGTTGCGCCGGTGTGGAGACGTAAATGGTGTCGCCGTCGCCGAAGTTCAGGGTGCCGCAATCCAGGGTGCAGATTTCCGGCAACAGCTCCTCGACGTGAGCCAGGCGAGTCAGCGGGCCCACCAGGTCGGTGTTGGGGCCGAACTCCATCGGGTTTTCGCCGCCACCGATCTCCAGGTCGCCGCCCATGCCGGCGGTGAGGTTGACGATGATGTCGACGTCCGCCTCACGGATGCGCTCCATCACTTCGCGGTACAGCGCCACGTCACGGCTGAACTTGCCGGTCTGCGGGTCGCGAACGTGGCAGTGGACCACCGTGGCCCCGGCCTTCGCGGCTTCAACGGCGGCCGCGGCGATCTGTTTCGGGGTGACCGGTACGTGAGGGCTCTTGGCGGTCGTGTCGCCAGCACCGGTGAGTGCGCAGGTGATGATGACGTCGTGGTTCATGGTGCGGATTCCTTCAGGCGTGGTAAGTCACTGCGCAGCCGTTTGGCGCTGCGCAGATGGATAACGGTTGTTCAGTTGCTGGTCAGTTTCAGGTTGTCGGCAGCGGGCTTGCCGTCGAAGGTGGTCACGCCTTCGAGCCAGCGCTGCTTGTCTTGCGGGTGATCCTTGAGCCATTGCTTGGCCGATTCGAGCGGGTCCTTGTGATCCAGCAGCGGCTGCATCATCCGGCTTTCATCTTCAGCGCTGAACGTCAGGTTGCTCAGCAAGCGACCCACGTTCGGGCATTGCTGGGCGTAGTCTGGCGCGGTGACGGTCCACACGGTGGCCATGCCTTCGTTCGGGCCAAGGGCGTCGTCGCTGCCGGTGAGGTAGGTCATTTGCACGTTGACGTTCATCGGGTGCGGCGCCCAGCCAAAGAACACCACGGCTTCCTTGCGCCGCACGGCGCGGTCCACGGCGGCGAGCATGCCGGCCTCGCTGGACTCCACCAGCTGGAATTTGCCCAGGCCGAACTGGTTCTTGGCGATCATGGCCTTGATCTGGGTATTGGCCCCGGAGCCCGGTTCGATGCCGTAGATCTTGCCGCCCAGTTCCTTCTCGAACTTGGCGATGTCGGCGAAGGTCTTCAGGCCTTTGTCGGCCAGGTAAGTCGGCACGGCCAGGGTTGCGCGAGCGTCCTTGAGGCTGGGTTGTTCCAGCACCTTGACCTGCTTGGCCTCGACGAACGGGGTGATGGTCTGGGTCATCAGCGGGTTCCAGTAACCCAGGAACAGATCCAGGCGCTGGTCGCGGATGCCGGCGAAGATGATTTGCTGGGAGGCGCTGGTTTGCTTGGTCTTGTAGCCGAGGCCATCGAGCATCACCTGGGTCAGGGCGCTGGTGGCGATGACGTCGGTCCAGTTGACCACGCCAAGGCGCACGTTCTGGCATGCGGCGGGCGCGGCCGCCATGGCGACGCCATTCAGGAAAGCGGTACCGCTGAGAGCAAGGACGCAGGAGCTGATCAGTCGTTTCATGTCGGGTTCCTCGGCAGCTTATTGTTATGGGGTCCGGTGTCTGTGCGCCGGTGATGCCAAGTTACGCAGCCCTACGCTCGGCAAAACGCACAGCGGCGACGTGCTCTTGCACTGCGGCGACCTGGTGTCCTGTTTCACGAATAGAGGCCTCCAGCGCTTGAACAGCCCTTGCAACTGGCGTATCAAGATCCGCACGCTACCCGCTAACCGAGTGCGCTCCATGTCCCAGGATTTCTATTTCTTGTTGATGCCGGGCTTTTCAGCCATCGGCTTCATTTCGGCCATCGAGCCGTTGCGGGTGGCCAATCGTTTTCGCGGCGAGCTGTATCGCTGGCATGTGTTGAGTGCCGATGGCGGAGCGGTGCTGGCGAGCAATGGCATGTCGGTCAACGCCGATGCCGCGCTGGAACCGCTGAAGAAGGGCGCGACCCTCTGGGTGGTGGCGGGATTCGAACCGCTGAAGTTCGCCACCCCGGCCCTGGAGCGTTGGCTGCATCGGCTGGACAACGAAGGTGTGACCCTGGGCGGTATCGACACCGGCAGTGTGGTCCTGGCCGAGGCGGGCCTGCTGGAAGGGCACCGCGTGACCCTGCACTGGGAAGCGATCGAGGCGTTCAAGGAATCTTATCCACAGCTGAGCGTGACCCAGGAGCTGTTTGAAATCGACCGTCGACGCATTACCTGCGCCGGTGGCACCGCGTCCATCGACCTGATGCTCGACCTGATCGGCCAGGCCCACGGTGCCGAATTGGCGATTCAGGTCAGCGAGCAGTTCGTGCTCGGCCGCATCCGTCCGCGCAAAGACCACCAGCGCATGGAAATCGCCAGCCGCTACGGCATTCGCAACAAGAAGTTGGTGCACGTCATCGGCGAGATGGAAACCCACAGCGAGCCGCCCTTGAGCACCCTTGAACTGGCCGAGTCCATTGGCGTGACCCGCCGTCAACTCGAACGCCTGTTCCGCCTGCACCTGAACGACACTCCGAGCAATTTCTACCTGCGCCTGCGCCTGGAAAAGGCCCGGCAATTGCTGCGCCAGACCGACATGAGCGTTTTGGAGGTGAGCATTGCCTGCGGTTTTGAATCACCGTCGTACTTCACTCGCAGCTATCGAGCACGGTTCGCGCGCTGCCCACGGGAGGATCGGCGGCGGCAGGGGGATGGACGGGAGCTGGTTTGACAGGGTTTTATACTCAATTATGCTCGCGCCTATAAATTATACCTGTCGTCATAATTGAGTATAAAACTCACCGATTCGAAGCTGGAGGTGTCGGCCAAGATGCTAAGGAGCCTGGGCGCTCCCTCGCCACAGGTACTGTGTCCGGTTGGAAAGGTCTATTTCTTCACCAGCGCCGAACATGCTGCCTTATAAGCCTCATGCTGATACTTGTTCAGCGTCGCCGGCGGGGCGAAGTCATGCTTTTTGCTCTGCGCGTTGATGGTCTGCGGCGACAGTAGTGTCACCTCGCAACCTTCCAGCAACTGGAACACTCCTTCGATCTTGAACGTCGTCGGCCCTCCGGCGAACTCACCTTTCTTGCTGCGCTTCTTGATGGCGATGCGTTCGATACCGTTATCCACCACGAACGCCTGCACCTGAGCGGCGAAGGCCTTGACGTTGGCGGCTTCGTCATCGTCGTCCAGGGCGATTTTCTTGGTGTTGAGGACGATATGGGTCAGCGTCTGTTGATCCAGTGAGGCCACGGCGATGATCGCTTCGCTGCCTTTGATTTCGATGCCGCAGGTTTTCATGTGAGTCCCTTTACCGATGATGCACGCAGCTTACCGCGCGGAACGGCTCCTGACGCATCACTCCTGCCCAATCGACTCCAAAAACTCCGACCGATCGTCGCTCACCTGGGCCATGCAGTCGTTTTCGGCGATTTTGTAGGCTTCGCTGCCGGGTTTGGCCGGGAAGGCGGCGATGGCACAGTCGGCGTCGCGCTGTTTTTGCCAGAGTTGTTGGGCGGCCTTGATCTTGCTGGTGATGTCGCTGAGTTGGGCCTTGTCGCTGGCGTAGCGGGTTTGCAGGCGCTCGAAGAGGCTCTGCAGGTTTTCATTGAGCAGTTGTTCGGCGGCGGTTTTGCCGTAGGCCGAGCAGGCCAGGGTCTGGACGTCGTTTTCCACGGCGTCGCAGGGGTTTGGTTCGGTGTCTTCGGTCGCGTGTGCGACGGTGCTGATCAGTGCCAAAGCCAGGAAGATTGATTTCATTGCGTCGCCGCTCAAGTCCAGTGAAAGCCAGTGATGCGGCGGATTCTGGCGTAAGCCTGGGGTAAAGAACAGACGGGTAGGGTGGGTCGACCATAGCCCTTTGTCGCGGATTGACGCTTTCGGCAATTCCCCTGTCGTTTTTGCACCCGGTCGCCACGGCCCTCAGGCATATGCTGGCCCCAAAGCGCCGGCACACGATTCGGCGCATGAATCGCTGACAAAAGGGGACTGCCTGATGAGCCCAGCGCAATTGCACGCCGACAGCATCGTTATCGACGGGCTGATCATTGCCAAGTGGAACCGCGACCTGTTCGAAGACATGCGCAAGGGCGGCCTGACTGCAGCCAACTGCACCGTGTCGGTGTGGGAAGGTTTCCAGGCCACCATCAACAACATCGTCGCCAGCCAGAAACTGATCCGCGAGAACAGCGACCTGGTGATCCCGGTGAAAACCACCGCCGACATCCGTCGTGCCAAGGAACAGGGCAAGACCGGCATCATCTTCGGTTTCCAGAACGCCCACGCTTTCGAAGACCAGCTCGGCTACGTCGAGATCTTCAAGCAGCTGGGCGTGGGTGTGGTGCAGATGTGCTACAACACCCAGAACCTGGTCGGCACCGGTTGCTACGAGCGTGACGGCGGCCTGTCGGGCTTCGGTCGCGAAATCGTCGCCGAGATGAACCGGGTCGGCATCATGTGCGACCTGTCCCACGTCGGTTCCAAGACGTCCGAAGAAGTCATCCTCGAATCGAAGAAACCGGTGTGCTATTCCCACTGCCTGCCGTCCGGCCTGAAAGAGCACCCGCGCAACAAATCCGATGAAGAACTGAAGTTCATCGCCGACCACGGCGGTTTCGTCGGTGTGACCATGTTCGCGCCGTTCCTGGCCAAGGGCATCGATTCGACCATCGACGATTACGCCGAAGCCATCGAATACACCATGAACATCGTGGGCGAGGACGCCATCGGCATCGGCACCGACTTCACCCAGGGCCACGGCCAGGACTTCTTCGAAATGCTGACCCACGACAAGGGCTACGCCCGTCGTCTGACCAGCTTCGGCAAGATCATCAACCCCCTGGGCATCCGCACCGTGGGCGAGTTCCCGAACCTCACCGAGACGCTGCTCAAGCGCGGCCATCCTGAGCGGGTGGTACGCAAGATCATGGGCGAGAACTGGGTCAACGTCCTCAAAGACGTCTGGGGCGAATAACGCCGCCGCACCGCTGAATCCTTTACCTGCGGTCATCTGCGCCGCAGGCACACCACGAATTTCCGGAGTCAAGTTTTCATGGCCAAAATCGCCCCGCAACTGCCTATCGAAGTCGACAGCGAAACCGGTGTCTGGACCTCCGACGCCTTGCCGATGCTCTACGTGCCGCGTCACTTTTTCGTCAATAACCACATGGGCATCGAAGAAGTGCTGGGCGCCGAGGCCTACGCCGAGATTCTCTACAAGGCCGGCTACAAATCCGCCTGGCACTGGTGTGAAAAAGAAGCCGAGTGCCACGGTCTGGAAGGTGTCGCGGTGTTCGAGCACTACATGAAGCGCCTGTCCCAGCGCGGTTGGGGCCTGTTCAAGATCCAGGACATCGACCTCGACAAAGGCACCGCCAGCGTCAAGCTCGAACACTCGGCGTTCGTCTATGTGTACGGCAAGGTCGGACGCAAGGTCGACTACATGTTCACCGGCTGGTTCGCCGGCGCCATGGACCAGATCCTTGCCGCCCGCGGCAGTTCGATCCGCACCGTGGCCGAGCAGGTCTACGGCGGTTCCGAAGAAGGCCACGACGACGGCCTGTTCATCGTCAAGCCGTTGTAAGTCGAGGATCGCGCCATGGCTTTTGAAGCAATGTTCCAGCCGATCCAGATCGGCAAACTGACCATCCGCAACCGCGTGCTCAGCACCGCCCACGCCGAGGTTTACGCCACCGACGGCGGCATGACCACCGATCGGTACGTGAAGTATTACGAAGAGAAGGCCAAGGGCGGCATCGGCCTGGCGATCTGTGGTGGCTCGTCCGTGGTTGCCATCGACAGCCCGCAGGAATGGTGGAGTTCGGTGAACCTGTCCACCGACCGCATCATCCCGCACTTCCAGAACCTGGCCGACGCCATGCACAAGCATGGCGCCAAGATCATGATCCAGATTACCCACATGGGCCGGCGCTCACGTTGGGACGGCTTCAACTGGCCGACTCTGATGTCGCCGTCCGGCGTGCGTGAGCCGGTGCACCGCGCCACTTGCAAGACCATCGAGCCGGAAGAAATCTGGCGGGTGATCGGCAACTACGCCAGCGCCGCCAAGCGCGCCAAGGCCGGTGGCCTGGACGGCGTCGAGCTGTCGGCCGTGCACCAGCACATGATCGACCAGTTCTGGAGCCCGCGGGTCAACAAGCGTACCGACGAATGGGGCGGCACCTTCGAAGGCCGCATGAAGTTCGGCCTGGAAGTGTTGAAGGCCGTGCGCGCCGAGGTCGGTGACGACTTCTGCGTGGGCATGCGCATCTGCGGTGACGAGTTCCACCCGGACGGCTTGTCCCACGAGGACATGAAGCAGATCGCCAAGTATTACGATGACACCGGCATGCTGGACTTCATCGGCGTGGTGGGCTCGGGTTGCGACACCCACAACACCCTGGCCAACGTCATCCCGAACATGAGTTATCCACCGGAGCCGTTCCTGCACCTGGCCGCCGGTATCAAGGAAGTGGTCAAGGTCCCGGTGCTGCACGCGCAGAACATCAAGGACCCGAACCAGGCCACGCGGATTCTGGAGGGCGGGTACGTCGACATGGTCGGCATGACTCGCGCGCACATTGCCGACCCGCACCTGATCGCCAAGATCAAGATGGGCCAGATCGACCAGATCAAACAGTGTGTCGGCGCCAACTACTGCATCGACCGTCAGTACCAGGGTCTGGACGTGCTGTGCATCCAGAACGCCGCGACCTCCCGTGAATACATGGGCGTGCCGCACATCATCGAGAAGTCCACCGGGCCGAAACGCAAGGTGGTGGTGGTCGGTGCCGGCCCGGCCGGGATGGAAGCGGCGCGGGTAGCCGCCGAGCGCGGGCACGACGTGACCCTGTTCGAGAAGAAAGAATTCATCGGTGGGCAGATCACTACGGCCTCGAAAGCCCCGCAACGGGACCAGATCGCCGGTATCACCCGCTGGTTCCAACTGGAACTGGCGCGGTTGAAAGTCGACCTGCGCCTGGGCGTGGCGGCTGACGCGGCGACCATCATGGACCTGCGTCCGGACGTGGTGGTGCTGGCCGTCGGTGGGCATCCAAACCTGGAGCAGAACGAGCACTGGGGCGCCGCCGAGGGGCTGGTGGTCAGCAGTTGGGACGTGCTCGACGGCAAGGTCGCGCCAGGCAAGAACGTGCTGGTCTACGACACCATTTGCGAATTCACCGGCATGTCGGTGGCCGACTTCCTCGCCGACAAGGGCAGCCAGGTCGAGATCGTCACCGACGACATCAAGCCGGGCGTGGCGATTGGCGGGACCTCGTTCCCCACTTACTACCGCAGCATGTACCCCAAGGAAGTGATCATGACCGGGGACATGATGCTGGAGAAGGTCTACCGCGAAGGCGACAAGCTGGTGGCGGTGCTGGAGAACGAATACACCGGTGCCAAGGAAGAGCGCGTGGTGGACCAGGTGGTGGTGGAAAACGGCGTGCGTCCGGACGAAGAGATCTACTACGCGCTCAAGGAAGGTTCGCGCAACAAGGGCCAGATCGACGTCGAAGCCCTGTTCGCGATCAAGCCGCAACCGTGCCTGGAGCAGAGCGGCGAGGGCTACCTGCTGTTCCGCATTGGCGACTGTGTGGCCCAGCGTAATACCCACGCCGCCATCTACGACGCTTTGCGGCTGTGCAAGGATTTCTAACGGCTTGTGGATAACCCTGTGGGAGCGGGCTTGCTCGCGAAAGCGCTGGATCAGTCGACATCGATGTTGAATGTCAGTCCGTCTTCGCGAGCAAGCCCGCTCCCACAGGAATCGAGCAAGACATCCAGGTTTCTGTGCCTGCAAGACCTGAGGTCTTTGGGAGCTTCACCATGCTGAACACCCTTCTTCCCATCCTGCTGTTCGCCGCTTTGGGCCTCGCGGTCCTTGGCGCCTTGCGGCGGGTGAACATGTGGCGCCGGGGCCGACCGTCCAAGGTCGACCTGATCGGCGGTCTCTTCGCCATGCCCAAGCGCTACATGGTGGACTTGCACCACGTAGTGGCGCGGGACAAATACATCGCCAACACCCACGTCGCCACGGCGGGCGGCTTTGTGCTGGCGGCGGTATTGGCGATCCTGGTGCACGGCTTCGGCCTCCAGAACCGCATCCTGGGCTATGCCTTGCTGTTTGCCACGCTGCTGATGTTCAGCGGCGCGATTTTCGTCGCCCTGCGCCGGCGCAACCCACCGTCACGGCTGTCGAAAGGCCCGTGGATGCGCCTGCCGAAAAGCCTGTTCGCGTTTTCCATCAGCTTCTTCCTGGTGACCTTGCCGGTGGCGGGGATCTTGCCGGCGGACTTCGGTGGCTGGGTACTGGTGGCATTGCTGGGCCTGGGCGTGCTTTGGGGCGTGTCGGAGATGTTCTTCGGCATGACCTGGGGCGGGCCGATGAAGCACGCCTTCGCCGGTGCCCTGCACCTGGCCTGGCACCGCCGTGCCGAGCGTTTTGGCGGTGGCCGCTCCACCGGCCTCAAACCGCTGGACCTGAGCGACCCCACCGCGCCGCTGGGCGTTGAGAAACCCAAGGACTTCACCTGGAACCAACTGCTTGGCTTCGACGCCTGCGTGCAGTGCGGCAAGTGCGAAGCTGCTTGCCCGGCCTTTGCCGCCGGCCAGCCGCTGAACCCGAAGAAACTCATTCAGGACATGGTCGTCGGCCTGGCCGGCGGCACCGATGCGAAGTTCGCCGGCAGTCCGTACCCCGGTAAACCGGTGGGCGAACATGCTGGCAATCCCCATCAGCCGATCGTCAACGGCCTGGTGGACGCCGAGACACTATGGTCGTGCACCACCTGCCGGGCCTGCGTGGAGGAATGCCCGATGATGATCGAGCACGTCGATGCCATCGTCGACATGCGCAGGCACCTGACCCTGGAAAAGGGCGCCACGCCGAACAAGGGCGCCGAGGTCCTGGAAAACCTCATCGCCACCGACAACCCGGGTGGTTTCGCCCCGGGTGGGCGGATGAACTGGGCGGCGGACCTGAACCTCAATCTGCTCAGCGAGAAGAAGTCTACCGACGTGCTGTTCTGGGTTGGCGACGGTGCTTTCGACATGCGCAACCAACGCACCCTGCGTGCCTTCGTCAAAGTGCTCAAAGCCGCAAAAGTCGACTTCGCCGTGCTCGGCCTCGAAGAGCGCGACAGCGGCGATGTGGCCCGGCGCCTGGGCGATGAAGCGACCTTCCAGCTGTTGGCCAAACGCAACATCCAGACCCTGGCCAAGTACAGTTTCAATCGCATCGTCACCTGCGACCCCCATAGCTTCCACGTGCTGAAAAACGAATACGGCGCTTTCGATGGCAACTACCTGGTGCAGCACCACAGCACCTACCTGGCGGAGATCATCGACGCTGGTGCCCTCAGCCTCGGCCAGCACAAGGGCGACAGCGTGACCTATCACGACCCGTGCTACCTGGGCCGCTACAACGGCGAATACGAGGCGCCACGCCAAGTGCTGCGTGCGCTGGGTATCGAGGTCAAGGAAATGCAGCGTTCCGGTTTCCGCTCGCGTTGCTGCGGCGGTGGCGGCGGTGCGCCGATCACCGACATCCCGGGCAAGCAGCGGATTCCCGACATGCGCATGGAAGACATCCGCGAAACCGGCGCCGAGCTGGTGGCCGTGGGTTGTCCACAATGCACCGCGATGCTTGAAGGTGTGGTCGAGCCGCGACCGTTGATCAAGGACATCGCCGAGTTGGTGGCCGACGCCCTGCTCGAAGACGCGGCCCCGGGCAAAACCGCGGCCCCGGTCAAACGTGAACCTGCGGAGGTGCATTAATGAGCGACATCATCCGCCGCGACCCTCGCGCCGAGTGGATCGCCCGCAACCGCCTGCACCCGCTGCACGCGGCCATGCAACCGGTACAGCACAGCTGGATGGGGCCCAACGGCGTTATCCGCAAGAATGTCCATGGCGTGGGTTTCATCGGCCCCAACGGCATCAAACGCATTGACCGCAGCGGTGCCCAGCAGGGTGGCGCGACCAAGCGTACCGCCGCCGCTGAGGTGCAACTGCCACTGCATCAAGTGCCACAACCGGCGTTCTACATCAGTGTGGTGCCGGACATGGTCGGTGGCCGCCTCAGCAGCCACGACCGCGATCTGCTGGGCCTGGCCCATCAACTGGCCGGGAGCGATGGCGCGGTGTTGGCGGTGGTGTTCGGCGAGCACAAGGAAAATGCCTTCGCCACGGCGGGCGTTGACCGCTTGCTGGTGCTGGGTGGCGAAGAGTTCAGTGGTTATGCACCGGAACAACGGGTGCAGGGCCTGCGGGCTGTGGATAACCAATTCAATCCACGCCATTGGCTGCTGCCCGACAGCCGCACCGGTGGCGGTGAACTGGGCCGGCGTCTGGCTGCGGCCCTGGGCGAACGTCCGGCCACGCGGGTCTGGCAGGTCAAGGGCGAGGAGTGTATCGGTCGTGCCGGTGCCGGCTTGCAAGACCTGGCCCGGCCATTGGCGCGCTTGATCCTGGCAGCGGCCGAATGCGCCGAGCCGGTTAGCGAAACTCGCCATGAAGCCTTGCCGGTGGAGTTATCCACAAGCGTGGCGCGCAGTTTGTCGCGCATCGAAGACCTGGGCGCGGTGGCGGTGGACCCGGGGGCGATCCCGATGGCCGAAGCCGAATTCATTTTCTCCGGCGGCAACGGGGTCAAGGACTGGGATCTTTTCCACCAGACCGCTGCGGCCCTGGGCGCCACCGAAGGCGCTTCACGGGTGGCGGTGGACGACGGCTTCATGGGCCGCGACCGTCAGGTAGGTGCGTCCGGTACCTGGGTCACGGCGCGGGTCTATGTGGCGGTGGGGATTTCCGGGGCGATCCAGCACCTGCAAGGCATCGGTGCCTGCGACAAGGTGGTGGCGATCAACCTCGACCCGGGTTGCGACATGATCAAACGGGCAGACCTGTCGGTGATCGGCGACAGCGCGGCGATTCTCCAGGCCTTGATCGCGGCGGTAGAGGCTTACCGCAACGAAGCCAAGCGTGATGCGGCTTAAGCTAAGGATTCAACCATGAGTACTCAAGTGATCAGCCTGGTGTCCATCGGCGCCCACCCGACCTCCGGTCGGCCCCGGCGTGCCGAGCAGGACGCCCGGGCCGTGGAGCTCGGCCTGCAACTGGCCGGCAACGACCTGCAAGTGCTGCACGCCGGCGATGTGGCCGAACCGGCCCTGCGCGCTTACCTGGGCATGGGCCTGGACGAACTCTACGTTCTGGAAAACCCCATCGGCGCCGACGCGCTGCCGGCCCTGACCGACTACCTGCGTGACGCTGGCGCTCAAGTGGTGCTCACCGGCAGCCAGGCGGAAACCGGCGAAGGCTCGGGCATGTTGCCGTTCCTGTTGGCGGAAAACCTCGGTTGGCCGCTGGTGGTAGGGCTGGCCCAGGTCGAATCCATCGACAACGGCGTGGCCTTGGTGCTGCAAGCCTTGCCCCGCGGCCAACGGCGCCGTCTCAAAGTGCGCTTACCGTTCCTGGCCACTGTGGATAACGCCGCGCCCAAACCTCGGCAAAGCGCCTACGGCCCGGCGCGGCGCGGCGTGCTACACGCGGAGGAAGTCGAGGTGATCGACGACACCCTGCTGGCAGTGGCGACCCTGCAACCGGCCAAACCACGGCCCAAGCGCTTGAAAGTGATCAAGGCCAAGAGCGGCGCCGACCGCATGAAAGCCGCCACGGCCAAGGCCAGCGGCGGAGGCGGGCAAGTGCTCAAGGGCGTCAGCCCGGAGGCGGGCGCCGAGGCGATTCTCAAGTTGTTGGTGGAGGAAGGGGTGGTTCGCTAAATCCAAGCTCACCACAAACCCTGTGGGGGCGAGCGTGCTCGCTCCCACAGTAGGATGGGTGTTTACCCACAATCCCTGTGCGCGTCTCTGTGGATAACCTGTTCGGCCCTATGCGCACAGCACGCCAATCAAGCCTTTCAAACCTGCGCTCAAAAAACGACCAGCCTGACCTTACTGCAACATCCAGCCATAAAACCGCTGGCCAGGTATGTTGTCGCGACTCAAACCTGTGCGTAAAAAAGCCGTTTGACAGCTAATGGAGCCCTATCAATGGAAGTTGAATTTCGTCCGGCCTTGCCCATGGATACACGGGAGATCGCCCGGTTGTTCCGGATTTCCTCAGAGGGCGCGTCGGATTACATCTGGAGTCAATTGGCGGAGCCAGGGCAGGACCTCCTGGAGGTGGGAGCCGCTCGTTATGCCCGAGAAAATGTCGATTTTTCCTACCAGAATTGTCTTGTCGCGCAAGCCAATGGACAGGTCATCGGCATGATGCACAGCTACGTGACGCGTGAGGATCCGCAGGCGGCTCCCGTCACTGATCCGATCCTGGCGCCCTACGCCGACATGGAAGTCCCCGATACCCTCTATATATCGAGCTTGGCCCTGCATGAAGGTTGGCGTAACAAGGGGCTCGGCGTGCGCTTTCTCGAGCTGGCGCAACAGCGTGCCGATCAACTGGCGCTCAAAGGCCTGAGCCTGATCGACTATGCCGCGAACACCGGCGCCCGACGCTTTTATGAGCGCCATGGCTTTGGCATCGTCAAAACCTGCCAGGTTGTCCCGCATCCGATGATTCGGGTGACGGGGCAGGCGTATCTCATGCATCGGCCTTGAGCGTCATGTGGGAGCGGGCTTGCTCGCGAAAGCGGCGTGTCAGGCAACATTTTCATCGACTGACACACCGCCTTCGCGAGCAAGCCCGCTCCCACAGTAGAATTGGTGTTTACCCACAATCCCTGTGCGCGCCTCTGTGGATAACCTGTTCGCCCCTCGCCACACCCCACGCAGATCAGGCCCTCCAAGCCAGCGCTTAAAAAACAACCAGCCTAACCCACGGTTTTTCCTGGGTTTTATTTGTGAATAAGCTTGGGCGCAGCCCCATACTTGCCCCCAATCTCTGTTGGCGCTTCTGTGGATAAGATGTTCGCTGTCCTCTACAAGCCATACGGAGCGAGGCTTTCAAGGAATTGATCATTAAATGATCAATTCCTTGTTTTTACCCGAGAAACCCCAGCGGAACCCCGATTTATAAGCCGTTAAAGCGGTTTTCCACAGAACCATCAGAATTACCCCCAAACACTGTTGGCGCTTCTGTGGATAAGGTGTTCGCTGTCCTCCACACCCCAAGCCTGGCAAGCCTTTCAGGCATCTGATCAATAATTGACCTGTGCGCCGTAAAAACCGTCATTGTTCATAAGTCACGGTTTTTCTTGGCTTTATCAAAAGAAAAATCCGACGGTCGAGGCACTTGTCCCCATTTACTGTGGGTGGTCGTGTGGATAACTTGTTTGCGAAAGGCTGCAGGCCCCGACAGTCATAGTCTGAAACGTAATAGATCAAATTTCATACAGTTCTAAGGTGTTCCCTTGACGGGGGGGGATCACCTGTCTTCACTCATGGCACAAGGACACCGCGACTTTATCCATGTCAGGTTCAGGGAGAACGCATGATGGATAGCCCGCCTCTTCGCTCGTACCCGATCTCCCTTGTGATGTGCGTCCCGACGCCTGCCACTGCGTTGCCCAGGCGCATTCGGCGTCACGCCACCTATCAGCGTGCGCGTCTATAGCGCCTGACTGAGCCCTCGCGTTTCCCCGTTACACCGTTGACTGCCGCTTGAACCCATACGGGACAGTGGCCAGGCGTTCGTGCGCCTGTCGATTTGCAGGCAACCGCAGAGTTGCCCTATCTGCCTGAGAGGACTTGAACATGACTCGGATCTCGACCCCCATCAGCGATATCCAGGAACATTACGACGTTATCGTCATCGGTTCCGGCTACGGCGGCGGCATTGCCGCTTCGCGCCTGTCCCGGGCCGGGCGCAAGGTCTGTCTGTTGGAGCGCGGCCGGGAGATCCAGCCCGGTGAATACCCCAACACCATGCTCGCGGCCACCGAGCAATTGCAGGTGCATGACCCGGAGGGGCACATCGGTTCGCGTACCGGGTTGTTCGACCTGCACGTCAACGCCCAGCAGAACGTGGTGGTCGGTTGCGGCCTGGGCGGCACTTCGCTGATCAATGCCAACGTCTCGCTGGAACCGGAGCCCGGCGTGTTCGAGGACCCGCGCTGGCCGCAGGCGGTGCGTGATCACCGTGACACGTTGCTCAAGGATGGTTATGCGCGGGCCCGGGAGATGCTCAAGCCCAACCCGTACCCGGATTCGTCGCCGAAGCTGCCCAAGCTCGACGCCAACAAGAAGTCCGCCGACTACCTCAAGCAAGGCGCGCATTTCTACAAGCCGCCGATCAACGTGACCTTCGACAAGCTGCCCAACAACCTCAACCACGTCGGTGTCGAGCAATTGCCGTGCAATGGCTGTGGTGACTGTGTCTCCGGCTGTAACAACAAGGCCAAGAACACCACGCTGATGAATTACTTGCCGGACGCCTGGAACCACGGCGCGGAAATTTTCTGCCAGGCCGAGGTGCGGCATCTGGAGCGAGATGGCAATGGCTGGATCGTGCATTTCCAATACCTGGACAGCGGCCGCGAAATGTTCTCGGCGCCGACCCTGTTTGTGCGGGCCGACATCGTGGTGGTGTCCGCCGGTACGCTGGGCTCCACCGAGATCATGTTGCGCTCCCGGGACAAAGGCCTGGCGATGTCCAGTCAACTGGGCGAGCACATGAGCGGCAACGGCGACATCCTCGGCTTCGGCCACAACTGTGACCAGGTCATCAACGGCATCGGCTTTGGCGCTCATTCGGCCAAGGAACTGGAGCCTGTGGGGCCCTGCATCACGTCGATCATCGACATGCGCACCGAGGGCGACTGGCGCAGCCGCATGGTCATCGAGGAAGGCTCGATCCCCGGCGCCCTCGGGCGGCCCATGGTGCCGAGCATGGCGGCGTTTGCCGGGATGATCGGCGTGCCCACCGACACCGGTTTCGGGGCCAGCCTCAAATACAAAGGCCGGGAGGCCGAGAGCTTCCTGCGCGGCCCTTATTACGGCGCGCTGCATAACATGCAGACCTACCTGATCATGAGCCACGACGACGCCAAGGGGCGCATGCTGCTCGACGACAAGGACCAGTTGCGCATCGACTGGCCCGGAGTCGGCGAGCAGGAGAACGTCACCCTCGGCAATGAACGCCTGCACCAGAGCACCAAAGCGCTGGGCGGGATCTGGGTCGAGAACCCGATCTGGACCAAGCTGCTCAAGCACAGCATCGTTTCGGTCCATCCATTGGGCGGTTGCGTGATGGGTGAAGACGCGACGCAAGGCGTGGTCAACCACAAGGGCCAGGTGTTCAGTGGCGCCAGCGGCACGGACGTTTACCCCGGCCTGTACGTGACCGACGGTGCGGTGATTCCGACATCCCTGGCTGTTAACCCGTTGCTGACCATCTCAGCGGTGAGCGAGCGCAACATGGGCCTGCTGGCGGCGGATCGGGGCTGGATCATCGACTACACGCTGCCCTCGGCCCCGCGCAAACCGGTGGCGGCGCCGACGCTCGGCGTGCAGTTCACCGAAACCATGAAGGGTTACTTTTCCACCGCCTTCACCCAGCCACAGGGCACCGACCTCAAGGTCTATGAAGCGGCGGCCAAGCGCGGCAAGGCCGACAACTCGCCGATCGAGTTCACCCTGACCATTACCGCCGCCGACCTCAATCGCCTGATCAAGGAGCCGGAACACGCCGCGACCCTGGTGGGCACGCTGGATGCGCCACTGCTTTCGCCCAAGCCGCTGGTCGCCAGCAATGGCGTGTTCAATCTGTTCGAGCAATACCAGGAACAGGTCGGTGTGCGGCACATGAACTACGACATGAAGCTGACCGCCGAAGACGGCAGCGATTACTACTTCAGCGCCTTCAAGACCGTGCCCGAGGACGACGGCGTACTGAACATCTGGCCCGACACCAGCACGCTGTATGTCACGCTGTATCGCGGGCCGGACAAGACTGGCGCGGTGATCGGTTCGGGGGTTATGCACATTCTGCCGGCCGACTTCGCCAAGCAGATGACCACCATGAAAGTGCTCAACGCACGCAACGAGCGTGAGCGGGTAGAGGCGCTGGCGCGCTTCGGCAAGTTCTTCGCCGGGATCTTGTGGGAGAGTTACGGTGGGGTGTTCGCCGGTGACGTGTACTTCAATCCGGACGCGCCGCCCCGCTTGAAACGGCCACTGGATGCACCGGCGCCGACTGTGCATTTCTTCCAGACCGAAGACAATGTCGAGCTGCGCCTGACCCGCTACCAGGCAGGCACCAAGGGCCCGGTGATGCTGGTTCACGGCCTGGGCGTGGGCTCGAATATTTTCTCCACCGACACCATCCAGACCAACTTGCTGGAGTACCTGTGCAAACACGAGTACGACGTCTGGCTGCTGGACCTGCGGGTGAGCATCCTGCTGCCGGCCAGCAAGCATGAATGGAACGGCGACCAAGTGGCCCAGTACGACTTCAAGGCAGCCATCGAGCAGATCCAGCAGGCGACCCTGGCCCGTGACGTGCAGTGCGTGGTGCATTGCTACGGCGCGACGACTTTCTTCATGTCGATGCTGGCGGGGTTGCAAGGGGTGCGCTCGGTGGTCTGCTCGCAGATTGCCGCCGATACGGTGGTCGCCACGGCGACCGGTTTGAAAGCCGGCCTGCACTTGCCGGGAATGCTCGACGCCATCGGCATCAAATCCCTCACGGCGTACGCCGACACCAAGGAAAACTGGTTCAACAAACTCTACGACAAGGCCCTCAATGGTTACGCCCGGATCGAGGCCCAGGGCTATTGCACCAACCCGGTCTGCCACCGCATCACGTTCATGTATGCCTCGCTGTACCGTCACGACACCCTCAACGAAACCCTGCACGACAACCTGCATGAGTTGTTCGGCGAGTCGAACATGCACACCTTCGAGCACCTGGCGCTGATCGTGCGCAAGGGGCACCTGGTGGACTTCAAGGGCAACGACGTCTACATGCCGCATTTCGATCGGTTGAAGTTGCCGATCTGCTTCATCAGCGGCGCCGACAACCAGTGCTACCTGCCACAAAGCACCCTCAAGACCTACGAGCGACTGTGCGATATGCACGGCCCGCAGCTGTTCAGCCGTCACGAAGTGGCGGGCTACGGCCACATCGACTGCATCTTCGGCAAGGATGCGGTGGTGGATGTGTATCCGCTCATCCTTGAACACCTGGAGAAGACGGCGCTCGGTTGACTCAAGACCGAGTCGACTGCATCGCGAGCAAGCTCGCTCCCACAGGGGGGTATGTGCCGCTGAATTTGGCACGCCACACATCCAGTGTGGGAGCGAGCTTGCTCGCGATGGCAATCACCAGAGCACCATATCTCGTGAGTCAGGAATAAGGAAAAAGGATGCCCATGAATACTTACATCCGCTGGTTCCAACGCGTCATCTGGATCGGGATTGTCATGAACATGTTCTTCGCAATCCCGGCGCTGTTCGCGCCGGCATTGCTGACGTCCATGCTCGGCCTGCCACCCGTGCTGTCCGATCCGTGGCTGGAAAACACTGGCATGTTGCTGGTGGGGATCAGCCTGTTCTACATGCCCTCGGGCTTCAACGCGCCGCGTTTCGTGGTGCATTCGTGGCTGTGCGTGCTGTCGCGGCTGGTGGCGGTGGTGTTCTGGATCTACTTGATCAACACCAACAATCAGGGCCAATTGTTCGTGCCGATGTTGATGGGCGACTTGAGCATGTTCCTGATCCTGGGTGTGCTGTTGTACCTGGGCTGCCCGGTGGCCAATCGTCCGCTGGCCTTGCTCTGCGCCGGTTGGCGGGAGTGGCGCGCCGGCTGGGCACAGCGCTGGCAGAGCCACAGTTTCAAGGTCGGCACGCTGGTGGTGCTGCTGGTGCTGGGTTTCATCGGCTACCAGACCTGGTACCAGATGATCCGAGAGGTGCCGCAACCGGACTTCGCCTCCGACGAAGACCATTACAAGTACGCCGCCATCGGCCTGGGCATCGAGGCGCGGATTCCTTATTACCTGTTCGCCGTGCTGCCGCAGATGTGCCCGGAAAAACTGCCCAAGCCAGGCGGCTACGAAGTGTTCGGGTTCCTCTATGAGAATGGCAACGACTTGCCCATTGGCATGGCCAAGCGGCAGCTCGGCTACCCCACCGTGGAGCCCAACTGCGCCCTGTGCCACACCGGCTCCTACCGGGCCAATGCCAGCGACGTAGCGATTCCGGTCGCCACCGCGCCGGCCAATACCCTGCAGCTGCAAGCCTTCCAGTGGTTCGCCTACGATTGCGCCAGCGACCCGAAATTCACTCCAGATGCGGTGATGGCGGCGATCAACAGCAAGTTCCAACTGGGCTTTTTCGAAAAGCTCTACAACCGTTACCTGATCATTCCGATGGCCAAGAGCGCCCTGCTCAAGCAGAAGCAGGCCTACGCCTGGCAAAAACTGCGCCCGGCCCAGGGCCCGGGGCGGACCGACACCTTCAACCCGACCAAAATGGTGGTCTTCGGCTTCCCGGATGACTCCACCATCGGCACCGTGGATCTGCCGCAGGTCTGGAACCAGAAACCTCGTGAGTCGATGTATCTGCATTGGGACGGCAATAACAACAAGATCCACGAGCGCAATTACGCAGCCGCCATGGCCGTGGGCGCGACGCCACAATCGGTGCTGCCGCCGAGTTTCAACCGCGTGACCAATTGGCTGCTGGGCCACAAGGCGCCGGCCTGGCCGTTCGCCCTGGACCAGGCGAAAGTCGCCCAGGGCAAACCGATCTGGGATAAAAACTGTGCCGGTTGCCACGACTTTGGCCGCAGCGACACCGGCCAGGTCACCACCAACATCGACCAGTTGGGCACCGATCCCCATCGCCTGAACTCTTTCACCGTCGGGCTGGTGGCGGCGTTCCACGGCTTCAAGAAACCGCCGTTCGACTTCGGCGCCTACCGCAAGACCCAGAGCTACAGCAATACGCCCACCGACGGCGTCTGGCTGCGTGCGCCGTACCTGCACAACGGTTCAGTGCCGACCCTGTGGGATCTGCTGCAACCGCCGCAGTTGCGTCCGCAAGTGTTCTACACCGGTTCCGACATCTACGACCAGGAAAAGGTGGGCTTCATCACCAGCGGCGCGCAGATGAAGGCGTCGGCGGATTTCAAATACGACACCCGCCTGGAAGGCAACCACAACGGCGGCCACCTGTATGGCACCCAGCTGTCGGACGTCGACAAACGGGCCCTGATCGAATTCATGAAAACCCTGTAGCCCAGGGCATTGCGAAGGAGCGTTCACATGTCATTACTGCACCATTGGGAACATGAGTTCGACAAGGTCAAGGTCCGCCTGCACGGGTTGGTCACGCGGCTGGAGATGTCCTGGAAAAAACTGGTCAACGACTTGGAGCCCGAGGAATTCCAGGCCATCGTCAAGCTGCTGCAGCGGGGCCACGACCAGGCGCGACACGTCATCGATCACGGCGATTTGCCGGACGATGAACCGACCGTGCCGTGGGAACTGGCCCACGGCCTGTCGATCCTGAAGATCGGCAACGCCACGCCCTTGCCGCAAAGCGAGGACGAACTGCCGACCCGGGTGCTCAAGGACGGTACTTTGCTCGGTTGCCGCAAATGGGAACTGCTGGACCTGTTGTGGAGCGAGGCGCTGCTCAAGTGGATCGAGAACCTGCGTCACCACGCGCCGTTCGCCACCCAGCCGGCGCTGGTGAAAATGGACAACGACGTGGTGCTGGCCATCGCCGGCGACTGGGGTACCGGGCCTTTCGATAGCCACGCGCCGGCGGTGGCGGTGGCCAATCAGATGCAGTTGGCCGAGGCCGACTTCACCATCCATCTGGGCGATGTGTATTACGCCGGGACCCATTCCCAGGAAGACGTCGACATGGTCGGCTGGCCCCAGGGCAAGCATGGCTCGTTCACCCTCAACTCCAACCACGAGATGTACAGCGGCGCCCATGGCTACTTCAAGGAATTGGCCAAGCGGTTTCCGGTGCAGCAAGGCACCAGTTACTTTGCCTTGTACAACGATGACTGGCTGGTGGTCGGCCTGGACAGTGCCTATGCCTCGGACGCCATGAATCTGTACATGGACGGCACCCTCAACGCGCAACAGATCGACTGGATGAAAACCCTGCCCAAGCGCAAGAAGCTGATGGTGCTCAGTCATCACCAGGGCTTCGACATTTCCGGGCACAACAAGACCGCACTTTACCAACCGGTGTGCGACGCCCTGGGGCGTGAGCCGGATTACTGGTATTGGGGGCATTTGCACAACGGCATCTGCTATGCGCCGCAAGGCGGATTGCACGCGCGCTGCGCCGGACATGGGGCGATTCCCTATGGCACTACCAGTGAGCTGAACGGGCATGCCCGGGTGTTATGGTCGGAGACCCAGTTGGCGGGGGACGAGGCGTATCCGGAGCGGGTGTTGAACGGGTATGTGAAGGTGCAGCTGAAGGGGGAGGAGATTGTCGAGACGTTTTATGGGGAGGATGGATCGGTGCGGTGGTCTTCACAGTAATCGGGTGAATGGGAGACCGTCTTCGCGAGCAAGCCCGCTCTCACATTCGACCGCATTCTTTCTGAAGAAACGCGGTCAACTGTGGGAGCGGGCTTGCTCGCGAAGCTTTTGATTTTAGCCCTGGACTGGAACGCCCTTGAGGTACGGCGCAGGTTCCGCCCCCAGGTTGTTGAGCATGCGCTCGCTGTACCAGTCGACGAAGTTCACCACGCCGAACTCATAGGTCTTGGAGTACGGGCCAGGCTGGTAGGCGGTGGAGTTGATACCGCGCTGGTTTTCTTCGGCCAGGCGACGGTCCTGGTCGTTGGTGGCGTCCCAGACCTGGCGCATGCGCTCGACGTCGTAGTCCACCCCTTCGACTGCGTCCTTGTGCACCAGCCACTTGGTGGTGACCATGGTTTCCTGGGCGCTGATCGGCCACACGGTGAACACAATGATGTGGTCGCCCATGCAGTGGTTCCACGAGTGCGGCAGGTGCAGGATGCGCATCGAGCCCAGGTCCGGGTTCTTGATGCGGCCCATCAGCTTGGCGCAGCCTTGCTTGCCGTCCATGGTCATCGACACGGTGCCCTTGAGCAGCGGCATGCGCACGATACGGTTACGCAGGCCGAAACTGGCGTGGGCGTAAGGGATCTTCTCGGCTTCCCAGGCGGCGGCGGAGGCGGCCACATGGTCCTTGAACGCCTGGTCGGCGCGCGGGTCGGTGACGTCGTCCCATTCCAGCAGGGTCTTGAGCAATTCCGGGTGCGAACCGCCGCAGTGGTAGCACTCGCGGTTGTTTTCCAGTACCAGCTTCCAGTTGGCCTTTTCCATCAAGGTGGTTTGCACCGCCACCTTGGTGTTTTCCATGTCGTAGGGTTCCATGTAATGGGCCAGGGTCGACAGGAAGTCATCGATGGCCGGCGGGTTTTCCGCCAGGCTGATGAAGATGTAGCCACCGGCGGTCTTCACGTTCACAGGCTTGAGGCCGTACTGTTTCATGTCGAAGTCGGCGCCCATCTCGGTGCCGGCGAACAGCAGACGACCGTCCAGCTCGTAGGTCCACTGGTGGTAGTGGCAGACCAGCTTGGCGACTTTGCCCTTTTCACTGGTGCACAGCCGCGAGCCACGGTGACGGCAGACGTTATGGAACGCGTGGACCACGCCGTCGGCGCCGCGAATCACGATGATCGGGTTCTTGCCGACTTGCAGGGTCAGGTAGTTGCCCTTGGCCGGGATTTCGCAGGTCATGCCGGCGATCAACCACTCTTTCTGGAAGATTTCCTGCATATCGATATCAAACAGGCGCTCATCGGAGTAGAACGGCTGCGGCAGCGAAAAGGTGCGCTCGCGTTCCTGCAGCATCTGCGCGGTGGCCTTGCGTGCGGGTTCCAGCGGATCGCCCAGGCTCAGGGTAGTGGTGTCCATCGTTTTATCCTCGTGGCCCTCTAAGCGGAGCCGGTGAAAATGACTAATCGGTTGTGCTACGCAAGGCAGAAAACTTTGTTTATCTGTTGAGGCGAGTGTGGGGCCGCGCAGGGGCCGAACCTTATCCATGGGCGACATGGCCCAATCTGTTCCCGACGCGCAAGCCCCGGTAGTTGGGGGCTGGTCGCGATAAGTATGTGAATGTCGCAGATAGGTAAATGGTCACCCAGGCGCCTGCGCACAATCGCCATCATGAAGGCCGACAGTCGGCCGTGGAGATCAGCATGTCCAATAACTTCCTGAACCCGGTCACCACCCAGACCTGGGCCAATGGCCGACATATCGTACGTTGCGTCAAAGTCATCCAGGAAACCTGGGATGTGCGCACCTTCTGCTTCATGGCCGACCAGCCGATCATGTTCTTTTTCAAGCCGGGGCAGTTTGTCACCCTGGAGCTGGAAATCGAAGGCCAGCCGGTCATGCGCTCGTACACGATCTCCAGTTCGCCGTCGGTGCCCTACAGTTTCTCGGTGACTATCAAGCGTGTGCCGGGGGGCAAGGTTTCCAATTGGCTGCACGATACCCTGCACGAAGGCCAGGAGCTGGCGGTGCACGGGCCGGTGGGGTTGTTCAACGCCATCGACTTCTCCAGCCCCAAGGTGCTCTACCTCAGCGGCGGCGTCGGCATTACGCCGGTGATGTCCATGGCGCGCTGGTACTACGACACCAACGCCAATGTCGACATGGTATTTATCCACAGCGCCCGTTCGCCCAAGGACATCATTTACCACCGTGAGCTGGAGCACATGGCGTCGCGGATCGACAACTTCAGCCTGCACCTGATCTGCGAAAAACATGGCCTGGGCGAGCCTTGGGCCGGTTATCGCGGTTACCTGAACCACAAGATGCTGGAACTGATGGCGCCGGACTTCCTGGAGCGCGAAGTGTTCTGCTGCGGCCCGACGCCGTACATGAACGCGGTCAAGCGCCTGCTGGAAACCAATGGCTTCGACATGAAGCGCTATCACGAGGAATCTTTCGGCGCCACACCGCCGGAAGCCCGGGCCGACGCTGTGGAGCAGGCCGAACAGGCCGCCGACGCCCCCGAGGTCGATGCGGCGGACCTGCACCTGGTGGAATTCACCTCCTCTGGCAAAAGCATTCGCGTGGGCCCGGGAGAAACCGTACACGCCGCCGCCGCCAAGCTCGGCATGATGATTCCCAAGGCTTGCGGCATGGGCATCTGCGGCACCTGCAAGGTGTTGAAGCTGGGCGGGGAAGTGGAGATGGACCACAACGGCGGGATCACCGAAGACGACGAGGCCGAGGGCTACATCCTGTCGTGCTGCAGCGTGCCGAAAGGGGATGTGCGGATCGAGTTTTGATCTTCCGGTCTCGCGCCATCCCCTGTGGCGAGGGAGCAAGCTCCCTCGCCACAGATGGGCTGGACAGGCTTTGAGTCTGTCCTCCTAGCCCGCCATCACTTCCCGAATATCCGCCGCCAATTCCCTTACCCGCGCCTCTTCCGTATCCCACGAACACATGAACCGCGCGCCGCCCTTGCCGATGAAGGTGTAGAAACGCCAGCCCCGCGCGGTGAGGGCGGCGATGGCCGGTTCCGAGAGTTGCAGGAACACGCCGTTGGCCTGGACCGGGAACATCAGCTCCACGCCGGGAATGTCGCTCACCAGGTGCGTCAGCAATTGGGCACAGTGGTTGGCGTGGCGGGCGTGCTTGAGCCAGGCGTCGTTTTGCAACAGGCCGACCCAGGGGGCGGAGAGGAAGCGCATTTTCGACGCCAGTTGTCCGGCCTGCTTGCAGCGGTAGTCGAAGTCCACGGCCAGGTCGTGATTGAAGAACAGGATCGCCTCACCCACCGCCATGCCGTTTTTCGTACCGCCGAAGCACAACACGTCCACACCGACCTTCCAGGTCAGGTCCGCCGGTGAGCAGCCGAGGAAGGCGCAGGCGTTGGAGAACCGCGCGCCGTCCATGTGCAGGTTCAGCCCCAGTTCCTTGCAGGTGACGCTGATGGCGCGGATTTCATCCGGGGTGTAGACACTGCCGACTTCCGTCGCCTGGGTCAGGGTCACGACCCGTGGCTTGGGGTAATGGATGTCTTGGCGCTTGAGGGCGATCTCGCGGATCGCCTCGGGGGTCAGCTTGCCGTTTTCAGTGCGTGCCAGCAGCAGCTTGGAGCCGTTGGAGAAGAACTCCGGCGCGCCGCATTCGTCGGTTTCGACGTGGGCGGTTTCCGAACAGATCACGCTGTGGTAACTCTGGCACAGCGAGGACAGCGCCAGGGAGTTGGCCGCCGTGCCGTTGAAGGCAAAGAACACTTCGCAGTCGGTTTCGAACAAGGCCCGGAAATCATCCGCCGCGCGGTGGGTCCACTCATCATCGCCGTAGGCGCGCTGGTGGCCCTGGTTGGCTTCTTCCATGGCCGCCCAGGCTTCGGGGCAAATGCCGGAATAGTTGTCGCTGGCAAACTGTTGACTCTTGTCGGTCATGGCCTTGCTCCTGAGGTAGAGAGTCCTGGGTAAAGATCCCTGGCGGAATTCCCGGATGGGGAGTTCCCTGGTTTCGGCGTGTTTGGGTCCACAGCGCCGTGGTCGATCATGGTTCGGCGCGCTTGGGTGCTCATCGCCGTGGTCGATCATGGTTCGGCGCGCTTGGGGGGCGCATCGCCGTGGTCGATGTTGGTGCGCACTTTACCCAAGATTAGCGGGGGAACACACCGGATGTTTCTGTCAGAAAATCATAAAGTCATCAGGTCGCTGTACACATGAGTCGGCGCGATGGGGCCTTGGACTTGCTCAAATGGTCGGCATTGCTGGCGATGGTGCTCGATCATCTGCGATATGTCGGTTTCTCCGTCGACTGGTTGTACGTACCGGGGCGCCTGGCGTTCCCCTGGTTCTGCCTGGCGATGGCGGCGAACCTGGCGCGCACCGGGGCCAGCGCGAGCTCGTGGCGTTACTTGGGCTGGTTGCTGTTGTTCAGCGCCGTGAGCGAAATTCCCTACCGATTCTTCTTCCCCGAGCCCGCCACTTTGAATGTGTTGCCGACCCTGGCCCTGGGGTTGCTGGTGGCGCGCAGTTGGCAGACGCCGACATTGGAGGCGCGGTGCCTGGCGGTGGGGGCGTTGCTGCTGGCGGCGCTGTTTTCGTCGCGGCTGATGTTCGGTTTCTTTGGTGTGCTGCTGCCGTTGGCGATGCTGCTGGTGTTTCGCCGGCCCTGGTATTTCGCATTGTTACCGGGGGTGGTGTGCCTGGCGGCCAATCAATGGCGGGTGCTGTATGGCGCGGCGTGGCTGGGGGATACGGTGGCGATCGGCGGCTTACTGGCGTGTCTGTTTGCGCCATGGCTTGGGCTGGTGCTTTTGCGCCAGGCGGGTCGCATTCATCCACCTGCGATGCGGCGTTGGGCGTATGCGCTGTATCCCGCGCACTTTCTGATCTTGCTCGCGGTTCGCCAAATCGCCGCATAGCCCTGTGGGAGCAAGGCTTGCCCGCGATGAAGGCGACGCGCTCTCCCATGAACCGAGGTGCCTGGATCGCGAGCAAGCTTTGCTCCCGCAGGGCTATCCCACAGGCCTTGCTCCCCGACTCTTTGAGCACATGTCGTAAACGCACCTTTGCGTGGCGTCCATAGGCATTTGACCTGCCTGCGCCAGCCATACCATCGCATCCAAAGGGCACGACCGAACGGTGGTCAGTGCCTCACCGAGACGAAAGGCGCACCGCCGCCGCTGGGAGAGACGCGATGTTCAGCAAGCAAGACCAGATCCAGGGTTACGACGATGCACTGCTGGCGGCGATGAACGCCGAAGAGCAACGCCAGGAAGATCACATCGAGCTGATCGCGTCAGAGAACTACACCAGCAAGCGCGTGATGCAGGCCCAGGGCAGCGGCCTGACCAACAAGTACGCCGAAGGCTATCCAGGCAAGCGCTACTACGGTGGCTGCGAGCACGTCGACAAAGTCGAGGCCCTGGCCATCGAACGCGCCAAGCAACTGTTCGGTGCCGATTACGCCAACGTCCAGCCGCACTCCGGGTCTTCGGCCAACAGCGCCGTGTACCTGGCTTTGCTGCAGGCCGGCGACACCATCCTGGGCATGAGCCTGGCCCACGGCGGTCACTTGACCCACGGCGCCAAGGTGTCGTCCTCGGGCAAGCTCTACAACGCGGTGCAATACGGCATCGACACCACCACCGGCCTGATCGACTACGACGAAGTCGAGCGCCTGGCGGTGGAGCACAAGCCGAAAATGATCGTGGCCGGCTTCTCTGCCTATTCCAAGACCCTCGATTTCCCACGCTTCCGTCAGATCGCCGACAAAGTTGGTGCGCTGCTGTTCGTCGACATGGCCCACGTGGCTGGCCTGGTCGCTGCCGGTCTGTACCCGAACCCACTGCCGTACGCCGACGTGGTCACCACCACCACCCACAAGACCCTGCGCGGTCCACGTGGCGGCCTGATCCTGGCCAAGGCCAACGAAGAGATCGAGAAAAAACTCAACGCCGCTGTATTCCCTGGCGCCCAGGGCGGTCCGCTGATGCATGTGATCGCCGGCAAGGCGGTGTGCTTCAAGGAAGCGGCGGAGCCTGGTTTCAAGGCTTATCAGCAGCAAGTGATCGATAACGCCCAGGCCATGGCTGGCGTGTTCATCAAGCGCGGCTACGATGTAGTGTCCGGCGGCACCGATAACCACCTGTTCCTGGTCAGCCTGATCCGTCAGGGCCTGACCGGCAAGGACGCCGATGCTGCCCTGGGCCGCGCCCACATCACCGTCAACAAGAACGCCGTGCCGAACGACCCGCAGTCGCCGTTCGTGACCTCGGGCCTGCGCATCGGCACCCCGGCGGTAACCACTCGCGGCTTCAAGGTTACCCAGTGCGTCACGCTGGCCGGCTGGATCTGCGACATCCTCGACAACCTCGGCGATGCCGATGTCGAGGCCAATGTCGCCCAGCAAGTGGCGGCCCTGTGCGCGGACTTCCCGGTTTATCGCTGAGTCGGTTTTGGAGTAATGACTATGCAACGCTATTCGGGCTTCGGCCTCTTCAAACACTCTCTCAGCCATCACGAAAACTGGCAGCGGATGTGGCGCACGCCGACCCCGAAAAAAGTCTACGACGTGGTCATTGTCGGCGGCGGCGGGCATGGTCTGGCGACCGCCTACTACTTGGCTAAAGAGCACGGCATCACCAATGTCGCCGTGGTCGAGAAAGGCTGGTTGGGCGGCGGTAACACCGCGCGCAACACCACCATCGTGCGCTCCAACTACCTGTGGGACGAATCGGCCCACCTGTATGAGCACGCGATGAAACTCTGGGAAGGCCTGTCCCAGGACCTGAACTACAACGTGATGTTCTCCCAGCGTGGCGTCTACAACCTGTGCCACACCCTGCAGGACATCCGTGATTCCGAGCGCCGGGTCAGTGCCAACCGCCTCAACGGCGTGGACGGCGAACTGCTCACCGCCAAGCAAGTGGCCGACGAGATCCCGTACCTGGATTGCTCGAAAAACACCCGCTACCCGGTGATGGGCGCCACTGTCCAGCGTCGCGGCGGCGTGGCTCGTCACGATGCCGTGGCCTGGGGCTTTGCCCGGGCGGCGGACGCGTTGGGCGTGGACCTGATCCAACAGACCGAAGTGATCGGTTTCCGCAAGGAAAACGGTGTGTGCATCGGTGTGGAAACCAACAAAGGCTTCATCGGCGCCAAGCGCGTCGGCGTGGTGACTGCCGGTAACTCCGGGCACATGGCCAAGCTCGCGGGCTTCCGCCTGCCGATCGAATCCCACCCGCTGCAAGCACTGGTGTCGGAGCCGATCAAGCCAATTATCGACAGCGTGATCATGTCCAACGCCGTGCACGGCTACATCAGCCAGTCCGACAAGGGCGACCTGGTGATCGGTGCCGGTATCGACGGCTACAACGGCTACGGCCAGCGCGGCTCGTACCCGGTGATCGAACACACCATCCAGGCCATCGTCGAGATGTTCCCGGTACTCTCGCGGGTGCGCATGAACCGCCAGTGGGGCGGCATCGTCGACACCACGCCGGACGCCTGCCCGATCATCTCCAAGACCCCGGTGCCGAACATGTTCTTCAACTGCGGTTGGGGCACCGGCGGCTTCAAGGCCACCCCGGGCTCGGGCAACGTATTCGCTGCAAGCCTGGCCAAGGGTGAAATGCACCCACTGGCCGCGCCGTTTTCCATCGACCGTTTCCACAACGGTGCACTGATCGACGAACACGGCGCTGCTGCCGTCGCCCACTAACAGGAGAAATCCCTATGTTGCACATCTTCTGTCCTCACTGCGGCGAACTGCGCTCCGAAGAGGAATTCCATGCATCCGGCCAGGCGCACATCCCGCGTCCGCTGGACCCGAATGCCTGCACCGACGAGCAGTGGGGTGACTACATGTTCTTCCGCGATAACCCTCGCGGCCTGCACCACGAGCTGTGGATCCACGCTGCCGGTTGCCGCCAGTACTTCAACGCGACCCGCGACACCGTGACCTACGAGATCCTGGAAACCTACAAGATCGGCCAAAAGCCGCAATTCACCGACAAGGCTGACAGTCCGAAAGCGGCCGCACAGGCTCTGGGAGAGAAGGTATGAGCCAGATCAATCGCCTGTCCAACGGCGGACGGATCGACCGCAACAAAGTGTTGAGCTTCACCTTCAACGGCCAGGTCTACAAAGGCTTCGAAGGCGATTCCCTGGCCGCTGCACTGCTGGCCAACGGCGTCGACATCATTGGCCGCAGCTTCAAGTATTCCCGTCCGCGCGGTATTTTCGCCGCCGGTGCCGAAGAGCCGAACGCGGTGCTGCAGATTGGCGCCACCGAAGCCACGCAGATCCCTAACGTACGCGCCACGCAACAGGCGCTGTACCAAGGTTTGGTCGCCACCAGCACTAACGGCTGGCCGAACGTGAACAACGACATGATGGGGATTCTCGGCAAGGTTGGCGGCAAGCTGATGCCGCCGGGTTTCTACTACAAAACCTTCATGTACCCGCAATCGTTCTGGATGACTTACGAGAAATACATCCGCAAGGCTGCCGGCCTGGGTCGCTCGCCGACCGAGAACGATCCGGACACCTACGACTACATGAACCGTCACTGCGACGTGCTGATTGTCGGCGCCGGCCCTGCTGGCCTGGCTGCGGCATTGGCTGCGGCCCGCAGCGGTGCGCGAGTGATCCTGGCCGACGAGCAGGAAGAGTTCGGCGGTAGCCTGCTCGATTCCCGCGAAAGCCTGGACGGCAAGCCAGCGACCGAATGGGTCGCCGCTGTTGTCGCTGAACTCAAGTCGATGCCGGACGTGGTGCTGCTGCCGCGCGCCACGGTCAACGGCTACCACGACCATAACTTCCTGACCATTCACGAGCGCCTCACCGACCACCTCGGTGACCGTGCGCCGATTGGCCAGGTCCGCCAGCGCATCAACCGCGTCCGCGCCAAGCGCGTGGTGCTGGCGACCGGTGCCTGCGAGCGCCCGCTGGTCTACGGCAACAACGACGTGCCGGGCAACATGCTGGCCGGCGCGGTCTCTACCTACGTGCGCCGCTATGGCGTGGCACCGGGCAAGAAACTGGTGCTGAGCACCAACAACGACCACGCCTATCGCGTGGCCCTGGACTGGTTCGACGCTGGTCTGCAAGTGGTGGCCGTCGCCGATGCCCGCAGCAACCCACGTGGTGCGCTGGTGGAAGAGGCGCGTGCCAAGGGCATCCGCATTCTCACCGGCAGCGCCGTGATCGAGGCCCGCGGTAGCAAGCGCGTCACGGCTGCACGTGTTGCCGCGATCGACGTCCGCGCCCACAAAGTCACCAGCCCCGGCGAGTGGTTGGACTGCGACCTGGTGGCCAGCTCCGGTGGCTACAGCCCAGTGGTTCACCTGGCTTCGCACCTGGGTGGCAAGCCGATCTGGCGCGAAGACATCCTCGGTTTCGTACCGGGCGAAGCACCGCAGAAGCGTGTGTGTGTCGGCGGCGTGAATGGCGTCTACAGCCTTGGCGATACCCTGGCTGACGGTTTTGAAGGCGGCGTGGGCGCGGCCAGCGAAGCCGGCTTCAAAGCAGTCGAGGGTGTATTGCCCAAGGCCTTGAGCCGTCACGAAGAGCCAACCCTGGCGCTGTTCCAGGTACCCCACGAAAAAGCCACCGCACGGGCGCCGAAGCAATTCGTCGACCTGCAGAACGACGTCACGGCCGCCGCCATCGAACTCGCCACCCGCGAAGGTTTCGAGTCGGTGGAACACGTCAAGCGCTACACCGCACTGGGCTTCGGTACTGACCAGGGCAAGCTGGGCAACGTCAACGGCCTGGCCATCGCGGCCCGCTCGCTGAACGTGAGCATCCCGCAGATGGGCACCACCATGTTCCGCCCCAACTACACACCAGTGACTTTCGGCGCGGTAGCCGGCCGGCACTGCGGGCACATCTTCGAGCCGGTGCGCTTCACCGCGCTGCATGCCTGGCATGTGAAGAACGGTGCTGAATTCGAAGACGTCGGCCAGTGGAAACGCCCATGGTATTTCCCGAAGAACGGCGAAGACCTGCATGCCGCCGTGAAGCGCGAATGCAAAGCCGTGCGCGACAGCGTCGGCCTGCTGGACGCCTCGACCCTGGGCAAGATCGACATCCAGGGCCCGGATGCCCGCGAGTTCCTCAACCGCATCTACTCCAATGCCTGGACCAAGCTTGACGTGGGCAAGGCCCGCTATGGCCTGATGTGCAAAGAAGATGGCATGGTCTTCGACGACGGTGTGACCGCGTGTCTGGCGGACAACCACTTCCTGATGACCACCACCACCGGCGGTGCGGCACGCGTGCTGCAATGGCTGGAGATCTACCAGCAGACCGAATGGCCGGACCTGAAGGTGTACTTCACTTCGGTGACCGACCACTGGGCGACCATGACCCTGTCGGGCCCCAACAGCCGCAAGCTGCTGAGCGAAGTCACTGACATCGACCTGGACAAGGACGGCTTCCCGTTCATGACCTGGAAAGAAGGCTCCGTCGGCGGCGTGCCGGCGCGGGTGTTCCGGATCTCGTTCACCGGTGAGCTGTCGTACGAAATCAACGTGCAGGCCGACTACGCCATGGGCGTGCTCGAGCAGATCGTCGAGGCCGGCAAGAAGTACAACCTGACCCCGTACGGCACCGAAACCATGCACGTACTGCGGGCCGAGAAGGGCTTCATCATCGTCGGCCAGGACACCGACGGCTCGATGACCCCGGACGACCTGAACATGGGCTGGTGCGTTGGCCGGACCAAACCGTTCTCGTGGATCGGCTGGCGTGGCATGAATCGCGAAGACTGTGTGCGCGAGGACCGTAAGCAACTGGTGGGCCTCAAGCCGATCGACCCGAATGTCTGGCTGCCGGAAGGCGCGCAACTGGTGTTCAACACCAAGCAGGCGATCCCGATGACCATGGTGGGTCACGTGACCTCCAGTTACGCGCACAACTCCCTCGGCTATTCGTTTGCCATGGGCGTGGTCAAGGGCGGCCTCAAGCGCCTGGGTGAACGAGTGTTCGCGCCATTGGCCGACGGCAGCGTGATCGAGGCAGAGATTGTTTCTTCGGTGTTCTTCGATCCGAAAGGGGATCGGCAGAATATCTAAAGGGACTTTGGTCCTGTGGGTGGGCAGTTACACCGCGTCGCCTGATTCGCGAGCAAGCCCGCTCCCACAGGATCGAAGTCGCCAAAGGAATTTGAGCCAGGCATCAATCCAATGTGGGAGCGGGCTTGCTCGCGAAGGCGGCAGAACAGTCACCACAAATGCCGGAACTACAGAATTCAAGACAGGTGCTCCATATGACCGCAGTCAACGTGTACCAACAACGCCCAACCACCGGGGCCAAGGCCGAGTCGTCGCTGCACCATGCCGACCTCGCCAGCCTGGTGGGCAAGGGCCGCAAGAACGCCGGCGTGACCGTGCGCGAGAAAAAACTCCTGGGTCACCTGACCATTCGTGGCGATGGCCACGACCCGGCGTTCGCCGCCGGTGTGCACAAGGCCCTGGGCCTGGAACTGCCAGGCGCTCTTGCCGTCATCGTCAAGGGTGAAACCAGCCTGCAATGGCTCGGCCCGGACGAGTGGCTGCTGGTGGTGCCGAGTGGCGAAGAGTTCGCCGCCGAGAAAAAACTGCGCGAAGCGCTGGGTGACCTGCATATCCAGATCGTCAACGTCAGCGGCGGCCAGCAGATCCTCGAACTGTCCGGCCCGAACGTGCGCGACGTGCTGATGAAATCCACCAGCTACGATGTACACCCAAGCAACTTCCCGGTGGGCAAGGCCGTGGGTACGGTGTTCGCCAAGTCGCAACTGGTCATCCGCCACACCGGCGAAGACACCTGGGAACTGGTGATCCGTCGCAGCTTCTCCGATTACTGGTGGCTGTGGTTGCAGGATGCGGCGGCTGAGTATGGCTTGAGCGTGCAGGCCTGACTATCGCAGTCCTTGTGGAAGTGAACTGTGGGAGCAAAGCTTGCTCGCGATGCAGGCGCTTGAGTTCCAGATAGACCGCGTTGTTTTTATCGCGAGCAAGCTTTGCTCCCACAGATAAATCCTCTCGCCACAGGGTTTATCCATAACGAACAGGAGTCACCGCAATGAGCCGCGCCCCAGACACATGGATCTTGACTGCCGACTGCCCCAGCGTGCTCGGCACGGTGGACGCGGTGACCCGCTTTCTGTTCGAGCAGGGCTGCTACGTCACCGAGCACCATTCCTTCGACGACCGGCTCTCGGCGCGTTTCTTCATTCGGGTGGAGTTTCGCCAGCCCGATGGCTTTGACGAGCAGAGCTTTCGCAGCGGCCTGGCCGAGCGCGCGCAAGCCTTCGGCATGGTCTTCGAACTGACGCCGCCCAACTACCGGCCGAAAGTGGTGATCATGGTCTCCAAGGCCGATCACTGCCTGAACGATTTGCTCTACCGCCAACGCATCGGCCAGTTGTCGATGGACGTGGTGGCCGTGGTCTCCAACCACCCCGACCTCAAGCCGTTGGCCGACTGGCACCAGATTCCCTACTACCATTTCCCCCTGGACCCGAACGACAAACCCTCCCAGGAGCGGCAGGTGTGGCAGGTGATCGAAGACACCGGCGCCGAGCTGGTGATTCTCGCCCGCTACATGCAAGTGCTGTCGCCGGAACTGTGTCGCAAGCTCGACGGCAAGGCGATCAACATCCATCACTCGCTGCTGCCGGGCTTCAAGGGCGCCAAGCCGTATCACCAGGCCTACAACAAAGGCGTGAAACTGGTCGGTGCCACGGCGCACTACATCAACAACGACCTGGACGAAGGCCCGATCATCGCCCAGGGCGTGGAAGTGGTGGACCACAGCCACTATCCCGAGGATTTGATCGCCAAGGGCCGGGACATCGAGGGGCTGACCCTGGCCCGGGCCGTGGGGTATCACATCGAAAGACGAGTGTTCTTGAACGCCAATCGCACTGTCGTTCTTTAGATTTTGGGGCCGCTTCGCAGCCCATTCGCGAGCAAGCCCGCTCCCACAGGATTTGTGCCGGTATACAGATCTCAGTTGCACCAAAAAACATGTGGGAGCGGGCTTGCTCGCGAAGAGGCCCTTACAGACAACAAAGAAACAAGACACAAGCACTACCCGAGCAATCAACGCGCTGCCTGCCTGGGCAACGCAGTTTCATAAAAACAACAGCGAGGTGAAAGCATGTCTGGCAATCGTGGTGTCGTGTATCTCGGCAACGGCAAGGTCGAAGTACAGAAAATCGACTATCCAAAAATGCAGGACCCGCGCGGCAGGAAGATTGAGCACGGTGTCATCCTGCGCGTGGTCTCCACCAACATCTGCGGCTCCGACCAACACATGGTGCGTGGCCGTACCACCGCCCAGACCGGTCTGGTCCTGGGTCACGAAATCACCGGTGAAGTGATCGAAAAGGGCAGCGACGTCGAGAACCTGAAAATCGGTGATCTGGTGTCGGTGCCGTTCAACGTCGCTTGCGGGCGCTGCCGTTCCTGCAAAGAGCAACACACTGGTGTCTGCCTGACCGTCAACCCGGCCCGTGCCGGTGGTGCCTACGGTTACGTGGACATGGGCGACTGGACCGGCGGCCAGGCCGAATACGTGCTGGTGCCGTACGCCGACTTCAACCTGCTGAAGCTGCCGGACCGCGACAAGGCGATGGAGAAAATCCGCGACCTGACCTGCCTGTCCGACATCCTGCCGACCGGCTACCACGGCGCCGTCACCGCCGGCGTTGGCCCTGGCAGCACCGTGTACATTGCCGGCGCTGGCCCGGTGGGCCTGGCGGCTGCCGCTTCCGCACGCCTGCTGGGCGCTGCGGTGGTGATCATCGGTGACGTCAACTCCATTCGTCTGGCCCATGCCAAGGCTCAAGGCTTCGAAATCGTCGACCTGTCCACCGACACCCCGCTGCACGAGCAAATCGCTGCGCTGCTGGGTGAGCCGGAAGTGGATTGCGCGGTCGACTGCGTGGGCTTCGAAGCCCGTGGTCACGGGCACGACGGCGTCAAACACGAAGCCCCGGCCACCGTGCTCAACTCGTTGATGGGCGTGGTCCGCGTCGCCGGCAAAATCGGCATCCCCGGCCTCTACGTCACCGAAGACCCGGGCGCCGTTGATGCCGCCGCGAAAATGGGCAGCCTGAGCATCCGCTTCGGCCTGGGCTGGGCTAAATCCCACAGCTTCCACACCGGCCAGACCCCAGTGATGAAGTACAACCGCCAACTGATGCAGGCGATCATGTGGGACCGCATCAACATTGCCGAAATCGTCGGTGTGCAGGTGATCAGCCTGGATGACGCGCCGAAAGGGTATGGCGAGTTCGATGCGGGCGTGCCGAAGAAGTTTGTGATTGACCCGCATAAGTTGTTCAGTGCGGCGTAAGGTTGGAAGCAGGACGGAAGAAGGGCGACAGTGATGTCGCCCTTTTTATTTTCATCAAGGATGGCGCTTTTCGTGCGTCGTTTTTTGATTAGCCTCGGCTGAAGTGATGTCGCGGCTTTACCCCCTGAGAATTTCACCCGGCGTATGTCCTGAACTCCAGAATATCGTCTTTTTATAACTGGGCGGTGGGTCGTCAGACGAGGGTGTTAGTTCCTGAGTCCTTCGCTTAAAATATTCCAGATTTGCGCGATGGGCAGTTCGGCTAAGCTTTATGTTTTCCAGAAAGTTAGAGAGTTTACGAATTTTATTGTGAGAGACTGGCCTTAACTTAATTATGTGAGCTGCTTGTAGCTCTTGTTTAATGAGGTTATTGCTGTCGTTGATAAGTGATAGCTCGAGCTGCGGAATGCCTGAATCGATAATCTCTGGACTCAAAGGTCGTTTCAATGGTGAAAATGGCGTCGTAGGATTTCTAATAAATGTCTCAAGCTCCTGTCCAGGCGATATACGCAATTTGACTCCGTGAACATACACAATTTCTTTAGGTGTCCTAAGCTTCGCCCGATTCAAGACTCCTTTGAGCGGGCTGGTAATAAAATTGAAATGTCCAGTTGGATCGCTCGTATTAATAGGGTCGCCTTGGCCATACGCGTAAGCATTCAACCCACCCTTCCCAAAGGGGCTCATCGAATCCGGACTATTGAACCGCATCAACACCGGATTGAACGCCCGATAGCCATTGCCCAACAAATAATGCCCCGTCACCGGGTCCGGTCGTTCGCCGTTGAAGCCGAGCAGGCTGAGCAAGCCGTTTTCCGGGGAGCGGTGTCCGTAGGGGGCGTAAGCGAAGGGATGAGGCCGTGTGGCGTCGAGTGCGTACAGAACCGAGTGTTGCAGGTCGATGGCGAGCAAGGTGGTTTCGACGACGTCATCCTGGCGCTGTTGTTGCGCCAGGAGTTGATCGCCCTGCTGGAAAACCAATCGCTGTACCGAGCCTTGGATTTCGCTGGTCAGGCGTTCTTTCAGGTAGAAACGCTGAGTGCGGGTCTGGGCCGATGGGGTGCAATCGGCCAAGCGATCCAGTGGGTCGTAACGATAGCGGCAGAGCGGTGTTTTGCGGTTTGCCGACATCAAGTGGTTCTCTAAATGGAAGGAGCCTTATTCCGGCGTCACTCTCGTGGCCTGCATGCCTTTGTCGCCCTTTTCGATTTCAAAGGAGACGGTTTGCCTTTCTTTCAACGTTTTATAACCTTCGCCGGATATCGCCGAGTAATGAACGAACAACTCCTCGCCTCCTTTGCCGCAGGTAATGAAGCCGTAGCCCTTTACATCGTTAAACCATTTCACAGTTCCTTTGATTCGGCCGTTCATTTTTATTGTCCTGCCTGCCCGAATGAATAAAGACACTGAGCGCGTGGGTCGCCGTGGCCTTGTTGTCATCGCTAGAGCTTAAAACCGGTATGAACGGCTGCCTACTGTCAGAGTTGACAGTAGGCAATATCGAGAGGGAATAACTGACCGCAGGTGATATTCAGATGACTGCCAGGGGCGGTCATGTCACGGCCGGGTGATTTCCCAAGTGGTTGTGGGATTTTTGGTCGTGAGTATTCAGGCCGGAACACCGCTTCCATCGCCACGGTTATTGATGGGCAGTTGCGGTCCTGACCCGCTCGCAGAATTCAGGGTAGAAACCCTGGGCGCTAGGGCCTTGGCAATAGTCTTGCGCTTGGGCCAAGGCGTCGCCGCTGAAATTCAGGTTGCGGGGCATGCTGGCAAAGGTGACGTAGCCATACTGCTGCGTCTTGATCGCGTCGAAGCCCGGCATGTCGTAGACCAGTTCCACGTCATCATCGGCCAGCAGTCGCGCCTTGACCGTCACTTGCGTGTATTGCTTGCCCCCTGGCGCGCCATTGAGCGCTGCCAGGCCGTGGCCGACAACGCGCAGCATGTGCGCAACCCAGGGCTCGCAGTCATCCGCACAAGCGCCTGGACGGTAAAGCACGGTCAGCGCTTGCTGCTCGCGGCTCACCTCGGTCAGCGCCGGATCGGAGCGCTTGATGCGGTGCTCGATGGTCAGCCAAGTCTTCTGCTCCTCGCTGATACCATCGGCAAGCTCCGGGTTCAGCGGGCCGCGCTGGCATTCGTTGACGCCCAGGGCAATGAGCATGCCCGTCAGGATGACCGCGAGGGTCGCTCCGCCGATCTTTACATTCATAGGCAAGCTCTGCTGGAAGTAGCCGCACTGTACGGTACCTGATCAGCCAAGGGCAGGGGCCTTTGAACAGAGGCGCGTTGGCGCGAGTAAACCATGGTTTTTCAGGGTCAGAAACTCAAGCTGAAATAGTCGGCATTGATGAGTCTGCACATATGGGTGTCCGGGCTTTCGCAACGATTATCCGCCCACGGCAATGATGTCGTTTCTTGGACCTGGAGATATTCCAGTGTGAGATTCAGCTCACCGTACTTGCAAGTAATGGTCGCCCTGGTCGGCGCCTGGCCGTCGCCGTCAGCTTCATGGACCGCGAACTCGGCTCCGTTGAATTGCCACCGCGCTGGGTCGACCACTTCTACCAGGCTCTGGCTCTGCCACTCGCGATGATCCTGAACTTCCACCGATTCGGTGTTGTGATGAATTTGTGTCACGGCCGGACAGGTTATTTCACCGGCGTGGACATGGCCGATCATCAGCAGGAGTATTCCGGCGCCGCCGCCAGTCATTAGGTTTCGCATTTGCCTATCCCCCGATTTTTTCTATCGGCGACATGTTTGCGGCTATGTCTGGGGGAGGGCTACTGTCAGTGCTGACAGTTGTCTATGTTGATTTGGAATCAACTGACCTTGATTTAATCGCACTTGGCGATAACACCCCCAGTGTTTCGTGAAAACGGATCGGATTCAGAAGTCAGTCGCATGGTGGAACAATCCTCGTCCACCCCAGTCCAACGCTCGATTTTGCGCCGCCCCTCATGGGCGGTTTTTTCAGGGTTCAAGAGGGTGTTCGGATGAAGGTTTCACGCAGTTTTGCACTGTCCTGCCTGCTGACGCTGGCAGCCGGCCCGGCCTTCGCGCAGTTCAGCCTCAGTGATGCGGCCAATGTGGTATCGGCGATGCAAGGTAATCAAGGCGAGCAGGCAGAGGGCGCCGTGGCCGCCGCGCCGAAAGCCGCCGGGTTGCTCAATACCCTGGGATCGGAACTCAAGATCACGCCGGAACAGGCCATCGGCGGTGCCGGTGCGATGCTGGGGCTGGCAAAGAACCGGCTCAGCGAGCCGCAGTTTTCCGAGTTGAGTAGAAGTGTGCCGGGCCTCGATCAGATCGCCGGCAACAGCGCCATCGGTGGGCTCAATGGCCTGGGCGGTTTACTCGGTGGCGGATCGGATAAAAACGCGTTACTCGACGGATTGCTGGGGAACGTCAAGGACACCAACGACCTGACTACTGCCTTCAGTGCGCTGGGCATGGACAGCGGCATGATCGGGCAGTTTGCCCCGGTAATCCTCCAGTACCTAGGCCAGCAGGGTGTGGGCAGTTCGTTGCTGCAGAGCCTGGGGGGTATTTGGGGCGCAGGTATCTGATCAGCCACGCTCGCTGCGCAAAGCCGCAATACGCCGATCCTTCTCAGTCCACAGCTGATTGACCCAATCCTGTACAAACTGGCGAAACACCGGATCATTTTCGTAATCGCCCTGCCACAGCGCTGGGTCCAGTTCTCGGGTCTGGATGTCGATGATGACCCGGGGTACCGCGCCGCTGATCAAGTCCCAGAACCCGGGAATACGGTCTTGCGGATAGACCACGGTCACGTCCAGTACCGCGTCCAGTTGTTCACCCATCGCCGCCAGCACGAACGCCACGCCGCCGGCCTTGGGCTTGAGCAGGTGGGTGAAGGGTGACTGTTGCTGTTGGCTTTTGGCGGCGGTGAAGCGCGTGCCTTCGAGGTAGTTCACCACGGTGACCGGTTGGCGCTTGAACAGCTCGCAGGCCTGCCGGGTGATTTCCAGATCCTTGCCGGCCAGTTCCGGATGCTTGGCCAGGAAGGCCTTGGTGTAGCGCTTCATGAACGGATAGTCCAGCGCCCACCAGGCCAGTCCCAGGAAGGGCACCCAGACCAGTTCTTTCTTGAGGAAGAACTTGAAGAATGGCGTGCGCCGGTTGAGGGTCTGGACGAGGGCGGGGATGTCGACCCAGGATTGGTGATTGCTGATCACCAGGTAGGAGGTGTCGCGCCGCAAGTTACCGCCGCCGCGAATGTCCCAGCGGGTGGGGATGCACAGGGCAAAGATCAGCTTGTCGATCTCGGCCCAGGTCTCGGCGATCCACATCACCGCCCACGAGGCGTAGTCGCGAAAACGTCCGGGCAGGACCAGTTTGAGCAACGCGAACACCATCAGCGGGCCGAACAGCACCAGGGTGTTGAGTAACAGCAGCAGGGTGACGAAACAGCCGGTGAGCAGGCGGCGCATACATGACTCTTGCAAACAGATGGGCGGGCCATGATAAGCAGCTTCGGGCGGCAGGCCAAATCGCGTGGACGAAAGTTTCACGTTGGTTCGGGTAGGCTGGACCCGCTTTTGTGGCCAGGGAGCAATCCCAGGCCACAGGTGCGCGATCAACCGAACGAATCCATCGGCCACGGTCTAAAATCCCACCCACACAGGAAGCCCTCTTGCATGAAATCCTTTCTCGCCCTGCTTTCCCTGGTGGCCCTTCCAGTGCTGGCCGCCGAGCCGACCCTGTACGGGCGCTACGAATACATCGCGTTGCCGGAAATCGGTGGCGAGGTGCTCAAGGCCAAGATGGACACCGGCGCCCTGACCGCGTCGCTGTCGGCCAAGGACATCGAAACCTTCACCCGCGACGGTGACGACTGGGTGCGGTTCCGCCTGGCGACCAAGGATGCGAGCAACAAGGTTTACGAGCACAAGATCGCGCGCATCAGCAAGATCAAGACCCGTTCCGAAGAAGATGAAGACGACGACGAAAAAATCGCCCCCACCAAGCGTCCGGTGGTCGATCTGGAGTTGTGCCTGGGTAACGTCAGGCGCACGGTCGAGGTCAACCTGACCGACCGCAGCAGTTTCAATTACCCGTTGTTGATTGGTGCCAAGGCATTGCGTGAGTTCGGCGCGGCGGTGAACCCGGCGCGGCGGTTTACGGCAGATAAGCCGGACTGCTGATGGCCTGGTTTAGAAATGCCGATCAAGGCTCCGAAAAGATAGGTGCTTTTCCGGAGCTTGGGCAACGTGGAGTTTTTGTAGTGTTGTGTATAAGTTTGTGATGTTTTAATGCGCTCGAGGTTAGTTGATCTTTTGCCTTAAGTCGAGTTCGGTAAGGTTGCGTGTTAAGTCGAGTCCGATAGAGTTGTATATATAGTTAAAGCGAGCTCTTTTTGCGTTGAGGACCCCCTTTCCGTGAGTTGACTTTGCTGTTTGAGGTAACCCGTTCTCGCGAAGGAAATTGTTTACCATTCTGACGTTTGCTGTGAGACTTAAGCTTTCCGCAAAATTGACCCTTGTGTCAAAAGGTAGAGTGCTAAGTATTTTGGTGCCGTCAGGTCGTAGGCCAGTTAACTTTTTATATATGCTTGGATGTTTCTGAAAATTTTGTGCTGTTTTAAGGGCCTGATATAGGTTCCAAAGTAGTATTGGGTCGTCGGTTGGAAGTTTGTTAGGGGTAAAGAAATCGTGCCGCCCTAATTTTTTCTCATTAGCTTCTGCGATTTCCACTAGGGCTCGTATTTCTACATGGGTTCCCGTTATAGCTGGCTTTGGATTTGGAATACGCTTGGTGACTCGTCCACCCCGCGCTCCGGTAAGTGTTGAGGTAGTTGCCCCGAGTGTAGGCGGTTTTTTGGCGATTTTATGAAAGGGTGGAATGTGCCCTGTCGGATCGCTCCGATTAATAGGGTCCCCTATACCATAGCCATACGTATTCACTCCCCCCTTCCCAAACGGGCTCAAACTGTCCGGACTGTTAAATCGCATCAACACCGGATTGAAAGCCCTATACCCGTTACCCAATAAATAATGCCCTGTCACCGGATCGGGCGGCTCACCATTAAACCCAAGCAAACCGAGCAAACCATTTTCCGCTGGGCGATGGCCGTAGGGTGTATAGGCGAGGGGGGGATGGGACCCGGTTGCATCAAGCACATTCAATACCGAACGCTGCTGGTCGGTCGCCAGCAGGGAAGTACCGACCGTGACATCCTCGCGTCCAAGTTGCGCCAGCAACTGATCGTCGTGCTGGAAAATGCTATGTTGCACTGCGCCCTGTATCTCCGTAGCCAATCGGCTTTTGCAATAAAAACACTGAATGCCGGCCTGAGCAGATAGGGTACGACTGACCACGCGATCCAGCGGATCGTAGCGGTAGCGGCACAGTACGGTTTCGCGATGGGAGGGTGCCATCGACTAAGCTCCATCTGCAGTTCAAAAAGTCGGCCTTCAGCATCAGCCGTTTTTCAGCAGTTGCCTACTATCAGAACTGTTAGGTGCGACACCGTACCAGCCACAAACTCGACTGCCGATTGACGTGTCCCGAGGCTTGGGGCACCGTTCCGGCAACTTTACTGTCGGGCTCGCAAGACATGCCTCATATTCTGATTGTCGAAGACGAAGCAGCCATCGCCGATACACTGGTGTTTGCCCTGCAGGGCGAGGGCTTCGACACTACTTGGCTGAACCTCGGTGTTGCAGCCCTGGAACACCAGAAAAACACCCCGGCGGACCTGATCATCCTCGATGTGGGTCTGCCGGATATCAGCGGTTTCGAGACTTGTAAAAATCTCAGACGTTTCAGCGACGTTCCAGTCATCTTTCTTACAGCCCGGGATGGCGAGATCGACCGGGTCGTGGGCCTGGAAATCGGTGCCGACGATTACGTGGTCAAACCCTTCAGTCCTCGCGAGGTGGCGGCCCGGGTACGGGCGATCCTCAAGCGCGTGGCGCCGCGTCCAGCAGTGGAGCCGGGCATGGGGTTGTTTCAGGTCGATGCCGACCGTGTGCAGATCAACTATCGCGGCAAACCGCTGAACCTCACTCGCCACGAATTCCGCTTGCTCAATTGTCTGCTGGAGCAACCCGAACGGGTCTTCAGTCGCGAACAACTGCTCGACGCCTTGGGCGTGGCCAGTGATGCCGGCTACGAACGCAGCATCGACAGTCACATCAAGAGCGTGCGCGCCAAGTTGCGCCTGGTCCGGGCCGAGGCCGAGCCGATCCAGACGCATCGGGGCCTGGGCTACAGCTACAGCCCGGGGCACAGCTGATGTCGCTGGGGATCCGGATTTTCCTGGTGTATGTGCTGTTCATCGGTTTGACCGGCTATTTCGTGCTCAACACGGTGATGGAAGAGATCCGCCCCGGCGTGCGCCAGTCCACCGAAGAAACCCTGGTGGACACGGCCAATCTGATGGCCGAGATCCTGCGGGACGATTTCAAGGCCGGCACCCTCAACCAGAATCGTTGGCCGCAGTTGCTCAAGGCCTACGGCGAGCGCCAGCCGGCGGCGACGATCTGGGGGTTGCCGAAGAACCAGGTCAGCCACCGCATTTATGTCACGGACGCCAAGGGCATCGTGGTGCTCGACTCCAGTGGCGTGGCGGTGGGCGAGGATTATTCGCGCTGGAACGACGTCTACCTGACCCTGCGCGGCCACTACGGCGCTCGCTCGACCCGCAGCGTTGCCGACGACCCGGCGTCGTCGGTGATGCACGTCGGCGCGCCGATTCGCGACAACGGCCGGATCATTGGTGTGGTCACCGTGGCCAAGCCCAACAGCTCGCTACAGCCTTATATCGATCGCACGGAGCGGCGTCTGCTGGCGTATGGCGCCGGGTTGGTCGCCTTGGGCTTGCTGCTGGGCGGCTTGCTGTCGTGGTGGCTCAGCGCGGCATTGCGGCGCCTGACGAGCTACGCCCAGGCGGTCAGCCAGGGCCGTCGGGTGGAGGTGCCGCATTATCGCGGCGGCGAGTTCGAGCAACTGGCGGGTGCGGTGGAGCACATGCGTACCCAGCTCGAAGGCAAGGCTTACGTTGAGCGCTACGTGCATACGTTGACCCACGAACTCAAGAGCCCGCTGGCGGCGATTCGCGGCGCCGCCGAGCTGCTGCAAAGTGACATGCCCGCCGCCCAGCACCAGCGCTTCGTCAGCAATATCGACAGTGAAAGCGTGCGCATGCAGCAACTGATCGAACGGTTGCTCAACCTGGCCCAGATCGAGCAGCGCCAGGGGCTGGAGGAAAAAATTGCGGTGCCGTTGGCGGCGTTGATGGAAGAACTGCTGGAAGCTCGCGGTGGCTGGATTGAAAGTCGGCAGTTGCGGATCGAGCGGCACATCGCCGCCGACCTGATGCTGACGGGCGAGGCGTTTCTGTTGCGTCAGGCCTTGGGCAATCTGCTGGAAAATGCCCTGGACTTCACCCCCGTCAACGGACTGCTGCGCATCAGCGCCGAGCGCATGGGAAGTTGCGTCGAGATCCGCCTGTTCAATCAGGCCGAAGCGATTCCCGACTATGCCCTACCGCGCCTGAGCGAGCGCTTCTACTCCCTGCCACGCCCGGACAGCGGTCGCAAGAGCACCGGCCTGGGGCTTAACTTTGTGGAAGAAGTGGTGCAGCTGCATGGAGGGGCATTCAGTATTGGCAATGTCGAGGGTGGTGTTGAGGTAGTGTTGCGGTTGCCCTGAAACCGAGGCGCGGCCTTCGCGAGCAAGCCCGCTCCCACAGGTTCAGTGCAGTCCTTGTGGGAGCGGGCTTGCTCGCGAAGGGGGCCGTCCAGTCTCCACACAATCTCCATAATCTCTCCATAAGCCCAGCACACAGCCACCCCAGACTCTCCCCCATACGAACAGGGAGAGCCCCACATGAACCGCAGCCTCGCCATAAAACTGGGCATGATTGCCCTACTGATTCTTTTGCTGATGATCCCGCTGTTGATGATCAATGGCCTCATCGACGAGCGCCAGGAGCTGCGCGACGGTGTGTTGCAGGACATCGCCCGCAGTTCCAGCCATAGCCAGCAACTCATCGGGCCGATGATTGTGGTGCCGTTTCGCAAGAACGTGCGGGTCTGGAACACCAATGAGAAGACCGGCGTGCGTTTCCTGGAAACCGTCGAGCGAACGGGCGAATTGTATTTTTTGCCGGAAGAGTTCGAGCTCGACGGCCAGGTCCGTACCGAAACCCGTGCCCGGGGGATCTACGAAGCGCGGTTGTTCCATGCCGACAACCGGATCGATGGCCGCTTCAAGGTGCCTGAGCGCTACGGTGTCGCCGCCAAGGACTTTGCCGATTACCGCTTCGACGAACCGTACCTGAGCGTGGGCATCAGCGACATCCGTGGCATCGAAAATGCGCTGACCCTGACGCTCAACCAGCAGACCGTCGATTTCCTGCCGGGCTCGCGGCTCGGTTGGCTGGGGCAGGGGGTGCATGTGCCGTTGCCGATGATTACCGCCCAGGGCGGCCCGGAGCTGACCTTCGGTTTCGACCTGCGCCTGCAAGGTACTGGCGAGTTCCAGATTCTGCCAGTGGGTAAATCCACCAAGGTGCACCTGTCGGCTGACTGGCCGCACCCCAGCTTCATCGGCAACTATTTACCGATCAAACGTGAGATCAATGAACAGGGTTTCAACGCCGATTGGCAGACCTCGTTCTTCTCCACCAACCTCTTGGAAACACTGCAAGCCTGCGAGCCCAGCGATGGCTGTGAAGCGTTCCGCAGCCGTGCCTTTGGCGTGAGTTTCATCGACCCGGTGGACCAGTACCTCAAGACCGATCGGGCGATCAAATATGCGCTGTTGTTCGTCGCGTTGACCTTCGCCGGTTTCTTCCTCTTCGAAGTGCTCAAGAGCCTGGCGGTGCACCCGGTCCAGTACGCCTTGGTGGGCGTGGCGCTGGCGTTCTTCTACCTGCTGCTGTTGTCACTGTCGGAGCACATCGGCTTTGCCCCGGCGTACCTGGTATCGGCGAGTGCTTGTGTGTTGCTGATCGGCTTTTATGTCTGCCATGTGCTGCGCAGCGTGAGCCACGGCCTGGGGTTCTCGGTGGGGTTGGCGGGGTTGTACGGTTTGCTCTATGGCTTGCTGAGCGCTGAGGATTACGCGCTGTTGATGGGTTCGCTGTTGCTGTTCAGCCTGTTGGGCGTGTTCATGGTGCTGACCCGCAAATTGGACTGGTATGGCGTTGGGTCAAAGTCGGCCGCGGCCATGAGCTTTGATCTGGGAGAGGTGAAATGAGCCGGTCGTTGGGGTTGCGTGAGGACCAGCGAGTGCGAGAGGTATTGGTGATGCAGATTGCCGGGTTGTTTCCTTTGGATCCGGTGCGCCGCCATCGCGGGCAAGCCTTGCTCCCACAGGTGGAGCGGAGCCCATGTGGGAGTAAGGCTTGCCCGCGATGAGGCCGGTAAGGCTAACGCAGCACTAAACCCTGGGCACCGTCTCAACCATCGAAGGCCGCAAACTGACCTCGGCAAACCATGCCGCCAGTTGCGGATTGGCCTTGCGCCATTCCAGATCGGGATGGCGCAGGTCCAGGTAGCCCAAGGCGCAGGCCACGCTGATGGACGCCACGTCGAAATGACAGGCCAGTTCGGCAATCGCCTCGGCTTCGAGCATGGCCAGGGCCCGGCGAATCTTGTCCCGTTGTGCATCAAGCCATTCGTCCCAGTGTTTTTCCGCCGGGCGCAGGGCGGTTTCGTAACGGATCATCACGGCCGCATCCATGATCCCATCGGCCAGGGAGGCGAGGGTCAGACGCCGCCAGCGGGCCGCGCCATCCCGAGGGATCAGCGGGTTGCCGACGTGCTGGTGGTCGAGGTAATCGAGGATGACGCGGCTGTCATGGATCACGCTGCCGTTGGCCAGGCGCAGGGCCGGGATCTTGCTCAAGGGGTTTTCATCGATCAGGGCCCGATCCGGTTTGACCGGCGTGAGCTGGCTGAGTTGTAGCGCCACGCGGTCTTGCTGACCGGTTTCGTGCAGCAAGACCAGAACCTTGCGAACAAAGGGTGAGGCGGGGTTGTGGAACAGCGTCATGCTGGGGGCTGACATGCGGGGATCCTCGATTTAACGGGCGGAGGCTTAGCCTAGACAGTTCCAAGGCGGCTGGCGAGTTCCGGTGTGGGAGCGGGCTGAAGTCATCCGCGCTTGATCAATCCCCAGGTTCCCAGCACCGTCGGCAATCCCAACCCCACCCAGCTCACGGCATCCCACGCCCCATCGCCCAGCAACGCCGAAAACAGCCCCGCAGCGCTAAGCACGCCAATCATCAGGGGGATGCCAAACACCTTCCAGAAACTTGACTGTCGAGGCCTCACGAGACCACCTGCGCGGCGACTGCCGCATGCTTGGCTGTTTTACGCCGCACCACCCACAGGTAGACGCCGCTACCCAGGACGATGATGGTCAGCACGTCCAACGTCGCCCAGAAGATTTGCATTGGCCGGCCACCGTAGTCGCCGAAATGCAGCGGCAGCGACAGGCTCATGACGTCCATGTACCACGGCCGTCCGGCCACGGCGGTGACGTCGAGGGTACTGGCGTCGATCAGTACCGGGGTCAGCAAATGCGAGGTCAGGTGGGTACTGCCTTTCATGAACACGCCGTAGTGGTGCTCGCTGGAAAACAGGGTGCCGGGGAAGGCGATGAAGCTCGGTTCCATGCCCGGCGCTGCTTCTTTGGCGATGTCCAGCAAGCGGGTTGCCGGTGCCAGTTGCGTCAGCGGCGGGGCGTTGCGGTAGGGTTCGACCATGGCGCTGAGGCTGTCGTTGCGCCAGGCGGCGATGATCAGGTCGGCGCACGCGGCGATGACGCCGGTAACGCCGACGGTCAGCGCCCAGACCAGTGTGACCACGCCGATCAGGTTGTGCAGGTCGAGCCAGCGCAGGCGCGTGGATTTGTCCTGGCGCACCGTGGCGAACTTCAAGCGCCGCATGAACGGCAGGTACAAAACCACTCCGGACACGATGGCAATCACGAACAGCAATCCCATGAACGCCAGCAGCAGCTTGCCCGGCAGCCCGGCGAACATGTCCACGTGCAGGCGCAGCATGACCATCATGAAACCGCCATTGGCCGAGGGCATTGCCAGGGCCTCGCCGGTGCGTGCATCGAGCATGAAAGTGTGGGACGAATTGGGCTCGGTGCCGGGTGTTGGCGCCATGATGGTGATGATGCCGTTGGGGTCGTCATCGTCCCAGCCAAAATACTGGACCACTTCACCCGGGCGATGGGCCTTGGCTTTTTCCACCAGTTGTTGCAGGTCCAACTGCGGTGTGTCAGTCGGCATTTGCCGAAACTCGGGAGCATCGCCGAGCAGGTGTTCGATTTCATGATGGAAGATCAACGGCAGCCCGGTGATCGCCAGCATCAGCAGAAACACTGTGCAGATCAGGCTGGTCCAGGTGTGGACAAAGGACCAGCGGCGGATGGTTTTGCTTTTCATGATTGATCCGAATGCAAAAGGGCACCTGTGGCGAGGGATTTATCCGTGGGAACAAGGCTTGCCCGCGAAACAGGCGACGCGGCCCTTTAGAAACCGAGTCGCCTCCATCGCGGGCAAGCCTTGCTCCCACACGCTAACCGCCTACCACTTGTAATTCACACTGGCGACGACGTTGCGTTGGTCGCCGTAGTAGCAATAAAAGCCATCGCAAGTGGACAGGTAATCCTTGTTGAAAATGTTCTTCGCATCCACTGCCACCGAAACACCTTTGAGCGAATTGTTCAGGCGACCCAGGTCGTAATGGGCCGATGCGTCGTACACGGTGTAGGAGCCGACATGACCCCAATCGGTGTTGGTGGTGTTGCCGTAGGTGTCGCCGACATATCGCACACCGGCGGCGATACCAAAGCCGTCGAGCGGGCCGTTGTGCCAGGTGTAATCGGCCCAGGCGGTGGCCTGGTTACGTGGCACCTGGGCCATGCGCTTGCCTTTTTCAGCCGCAGTGCCTTTGGTGATTTCGCTGTCGTTGTAGGTGTAGGAACCGATCAGCTTCAGGTTGTCGGTCACATCGCCCGAGGCTTCCAGCTCCAGGCCGCGTACCTGTACCTCGCCCACCTGGCGGGTGATGCTGTTTTCGGTGACGGAGTTGTTTTTCTGGGTCAGGTCGAACACCGCCGCAGTGAGCAGGGTCTTGGTGCCCGGCGGCTGATACTTGATACCGGCTTCGTATTGTTCGCCTTCAGTGGGTTTGAAGGCTTCGGTGCTGTTGACGGTTGAACCCGCCGCTGCCTGGAACGACTGGGCGAAGGATATGTAGGGCGTCACACCGTTATCGAAGACATAGCTCAGCGCTGCGTTAGCGCTGAATTTCTTGTCGCGCTGGGTGTTGGTCGCATCGTTCTGGTTGTGGAACACGGTGCCGGTGTGAATCCAGTCTTCACGACCGCCGAGGGTCAGGCGCCAGTTGTCCAGGGCGATCTGGTCCTGAACGTACAGGCCGGTCTGGTTGGTCTTCTGGTTGTAGTCGTACATGGTGAAATACTGGACGTTGGAGAAATCCTGTCCGTAGATCGGGTTGTGGATGTTGCTGGTCGGTACGCCAGTCGAACCCCAATCCCAGTGCGAATTGCTGTTGGAGCGCTGGTGGTCCAGGCCCAGCAGCAGGGTGTGAGTCAACGCGCCAGTCTGGAAGTCGGCCTGGAAGTTGTTGTCCACGGCGAACTGACTGATGTCTTCGTCAATGACACTGGCACTGCGCTTGACCGTGCCATCGGCGCTCACGGCTTCATCAGGACCCGCCGGCCAGAATTGCCCACCGGCGGAGATGCCTTGGGTTTCCAGATCACTCTTGGTGTAACGCAGGTTCTGACGGAACTGCCAGGTGTCGCTCAGACGATGTTCAAACGCGTAGCCCAGCGCGTAATAGGTGCGATCGTAGAATTCCCAGTCCGGGTCGCCCAGGTTCTTGTGATGGGAAATCTTGCCCGCCGGTGAGGACAGCTTGGTGCCTTGCAGCGGCAGGAATTGTCCAGTGATGCCGGTGTCATCGCGGGTGTACTGGGACAGGAAGGTCAGGCGGGTGTCGTCGTTGATGTTCCAGGTCAGGCTCGGGGCGAGGTTGTAGCGTTTGTCCGGGATGTGATCGACCTGGGAATTGCTGTCGCGCACGGTGCCGCTGAGTCGATAAAGGAACTGGCCTTCGTCATCGACCTTGCCAGTGCTGTCGAAGTTGATCTGCTTGTGTTCGTAGCTACCGGCCTGCAGTTCGACTTCGTGGCTGCTCTCGGCTTGTGGGCGACGGCTGACCATGTCGAGCATGCCGCCAGGGGGCGTCTGGCCGTAGACCGAAGAGGCCGGGCCACGCAGCACGGCGATGCGTTCAAGGTTCCAGGGCTCGATTTTCGGTGTGATGTAGTTACCTTTGGGCAGCGGCAGGCCGTCGAGGAACTGGGTCGGTATGAAGCCTCGCACCAGCAGCCAATCGTTGCGCGAGTCCGAGCCATAGCCGCTGCTCTGCACGCCAGCGGTGTAGCGCAGGGCGTCATTGAGGTTGAGCACGGAGCGATCTTCCATCTGCTGGCGTGTCACCACGGACACCGAGCGCGGCAGTTCGACAATCGGCGTATCCGTCTTGGTGCCGGCGGCGGTGCGGGTGGCGACATAGCCTTCGGTCGGGCCCCACGCAGTTTCGCTGAAACCGGCGCCGATCACGCTGGTTTCCGGCAGGACCATCGCGCCCTCAGGCACGGCCACCAGACTGTAGGTGCCGGCGCTGCTCTGTTCCAGTTGCAGGCCGGTGCCGCGCAGGGCCTCGCGCAATGCCCCCGTGGCATCGAACTGGCCCTGGACCGGTGCCGAGGTTTTGCCCGAAGCCAGGGACGGATTCAGGCTCAGGGCGAGGCCGGCCTGGCTGGCGATCTGGTTCAGGGTGCTGGCCAATGGTGCGGCGGGCAGATTGTAGGCGCGCACGTTGGAAGCCTGTTCGGCAGCCAGCAGTGGGCCGCTGAGCAACGGGGTGACAAAGGCAATGGCGATGGCCAACAGGCTGGGGCGCAACAGGGTGTCTAGCGGGCGGGACATACGGCGGCTCCTGAATGGAAATATTTCTCAATTGCCTGAGTGCCGGATGAAAATTGAAAAGTGATAGGGCTGGATGAAAATAATTTAGATTCAGATTTTGGCAGAGTGCTGAGGCTGCTGGCCTCTTCGCGAGCAAGCCCGCTCCCACAGGCGTTCGCATTCCCATGTGGGAGCGGGCTTGCTCGCGAAGGTGGCCCAGATCTCTCAGGGTTTTGGTTCGGTCCGCGCGCCCACCACCACCCACCACCGCGTGTGATACTCGACCTGCACCGGCAAGGTCGGCAGCAGCGCGGCCAGGGCCAGGTCGGTGTCATGCAACGGAAAGCTGCCAGTGATGCGCACGTCAGCCACTTGTGGCTCTACGCCCAAGTAGCCACGACGATAGCGTCCCAATTCATGGACCAGATCTTCGAGGCGGGCGTTGTCTACCACCAGCATGCCGCGGGTCCAGGCGTCGGCGCCGGGGTTCAGGGCCACTGTCGGTTCGAGACCGTCGCGGCGCATCAGCACCTGCTGGCCTTCACGCAGAATCTGTTCGCTGTCCGTTGCTTGTGGATGCGCCGCCACGGCGGATTTCAACACGCTCAGGCGCGTGCCCTGGTCCTCGCGCTTGACCAGGAATCGGGTGCCCAGGGCGCGCATGCTGCCTTCGCGGGTTTCGACGATAAACGGGCGCGGGTCGTTGTGGCCGGTTTCCACCAGGATCTCGCCTTCTTGCAGAACGATGCGCCGCTGCTTGTCATCGAAACGCACGTCCAGGGCACTGTGGGTGTTGAGGTTGATCAGCGTGCCGTCGGCCAGGCGCAGGGTGCGTTGCTCGCCAGTGGCGGTGCGTTGGTCGGCCAGCCAGTAATTGAGCGGCAGGTAGCGGTCCCCGGCAAACAGCGCCAGGCCGATGACTGCGACAAGGCTGGCCAGGCCGCTGCCGACCTTGCGTACCCTGCGTCGAATGCTCACCCGCGATTGCAGCAACGCGGCTCGTGCCGGCCCACTGGCAACACTGAAACGCTGGTCGAGCATGCCCAGCTGCCGCCAGGCGCGGGCGTGTTCTTCATCCGCGGCATGCCAGCGGGCGAATGCTTCGTGCTCTTGTGGGCTGCCTGAGTCCAGCGACAACTGCCAGGCAATGGCTGCGTCCAGCACGCTGGCCGAGACGGGTTTGCCATGGGCCGGACTCATGTCGGCTCACCATAAAGTGCGATGTAGCACTGCCGAATGCCTTGGGCCAGATACTGCCGTACCCGTGGCACCGACACCCCCAGGCGCTGGGCGATTTCGGCGTGGCCGAGGCCGTCGAGGCGGTTATACAGAAAGGCCGCGCGGGCCTTGCTCGACAGTTTGCCGAGCAGGCGATCGATATGCTTGAGGTCTTCGAGGATGATCTGCTGTTCTTCCACCGAGGGTTGTTCGGCTTCGGGGATCAGCATCAGTTCGGTGAGGTAAGCCTGCTCCAAGGCTGCCCGCCGGAAATAATCGAACAACAACCCCTTGGCGATCGCCACCAGGAATGCCCGGGGCTCGCGGGGCGCTTTGAGCTCTTCCCGGCCCAGCAGGCGCACGAAGGTGTCCTGGCTCAAGTCCTCGGCCCGCTGGGCACAGGCCACATTGCGTCGCAACCAGGCCAATAGCCAACCGCGATGGTCACGGTATAACGCACCAACCAGATCACTGTGGGGGCTAGGGACTGACGACACGGGGCATCACCGACGTTTTAAGTAACGAGAATTGTTCGCGATTGTGGCAGAGGCGTGGGAGGGAAAGCAATTGGCGCTGGTCGGGCGGTGTTAGTGGGGTGTAGTACCGGAATGAATGCTGCTTTCATGTGGGAGCGGGCTTGCTCGCGAAGACGGCTGTACATTCAACATTAATGCAAGCTGCCCCACCGCTTTGGCGAGCAAACCCGCTCCCACAAAAGCCTGTGTGTTCGTAAGCCTCAGGCTAAAGCGAAGGCGCCTGCTGCCGCCGTTTCCACTGGCCCAACCGCTGTTGCAGGTCAAGCGGGCTTTGGATCTCTTGCTGGTGGGCGCGGCTGAACAGGATCAACGCCAGTTCCGCCGTGGCCAGGGCGTCGGCGCTGGCGTTGTGGCGGTCGAAGACTTGCAGCTTGAACCAGTCGATCCATTCATCCAGGCCGGCCTTGCGCATATTCGCCTGGGGGCAAAGCATGGGGGCCAGGTCGGCCACGTCCAGGAACGTATGCTGCAAGCGATAACCCAGGTAATCCTTCAGTGCCCGCCCGAGCATGTGGGAATCGAACGGCGCATGGAACGCCAGCAGCGGACTGTCGCCGACGAACTCCATGAACGCCAGCAACGCCTCGGCCGGATGGCTGCCGGCGGCAATCGCGCTTGGGGCCAGGCCATGGATCAATACGCTCGGTCCGAGCTTCTGCTTGTCGCATTGCAGGGTACGTTCGAACTGCTGACTGAAATCGATAGCGCCGTCTTCGATGACCACCGCACCGATGGACAGCACCTGGTCCTTATTCAGATTCAGCCCGGTGGTCTCCAGGTCCAGCACCACCCAGCGCTGCTCTCGCAGGCTGCACTCACCCAACGCCGAAGGCGCCAGCAAGCTTTCCACGCGCTGCTGCACTTCCTCGGGCAACATCGGCTGGGCCGGACGTAGCCAGGAAAACAGGCTCACAGCTGATACCTCACCGTCAGGCTGCTTTGCAGGCGTTGGGCCTGGCGCAGGGACTCGCGCAGGATGCGTCGGTCCAAGTGATTGAGGCTGTCGGGGTCGACACGGTTGGAATAGGGCAGGTTCTCGCGGGTTTGCAGTTGATGTTGTTGCATGCGGGTCTGCTGGATGAAGTGGTAGGCCTCTTCATAGGCCGCGCCGTCGAGCGGTTCGATCACTTGCTTGATGACCAGTTGCCGCAAGCGCTCCAAGGTATTGATGGCTTCGATGCCATTGGCCAGCGCGAGTAAACGGGCGCCGTCGACAAAGGGCGTCAGGCCCTGCACTTTAAGGTCCAGGGTGGCCTTTTCGCCGTTTTTGCGGCTCAGTACGAAGTCCCTGAAACGTCCCACCGGCGGGCGATGGCGCAGCGCGTTCTCGGCCAGCATGCGCTGGAACAAACGGTTATCGGCCACTTGTGCGAGCACCTGCTGGCGCAGTTGTTCGCAGCCCTGCTCATCGCCCCAGACCACCCGCAGGTCGAAATAGATGCTCGAGCCCAACAGGTTTTCCGGGGTCGCTTCGCGGATGAAGGCGGCAAAGCGTCGGGCCCATTCGGCGCGGGACAGGCACAGCTCGGGGTTACCGGCCATGATGTTGCCCTTGCACAAGGTGAAGCCGCACAGGGCCAGGCTCTGGTTGATCTGCTGGGCGATGGGCAGCAGAAGGCCACGGATCTGCGCCGCATGGGCGGCGTCCCGTGCTTCGAACAAAATGCCGTTGTCCTGGTCGGTGTGCAGGGTCTGCTCACGGCGGCCTTCACTGCCGAAACACAACCAGCTGAATGGCACGCCCGGATCGCCCTTGTCGGCCAGGGTCAGCTCGATGACCCGGCATACCGTGTGGTCGTTGAGCAGGGTGATGATGTGGGTGATCTGGGTCGAGGATGCGCCGTGGGCCAGCATGCGTTCTACCAGTTGGCCGATCTCGCCGCGCAGGGCCACCAGGTTTTCCACCTTCTGGGCGCTGCGAATGGTCCGGGCCAGATGCACCAGGTCGACGCGCTGCAGGGAAAACAGATCGCGTTCCGACACCACGCCGCACAAACGATGATCCTTGACCAGGCAGACGTGGGCGATGTGGCGCTCGGTCATGGCGATGGCCGCATCGAAGGCGCTGTGGTCCGGGGACAGGTAAAAGGGGGTTTGGGTCATGTGTGCCGCGATGGGCTGGGAAAAATCCCCGGAGCCGTCGGCCACTACGTGTCGCAGGTCGCGCAGGGTAAAAATCCCCACCGGCGCTTTCTGCTCATTCACCACCACGATGCTGCCGACCTGTTGCTCGTGCATCAGCTTCACGGCTTCGCGCAGCGGCATGTCGGGGCTGCAGCTCACCGGATGACGCATTGCCAGTTCACCCAGCCGTGTATTGAGGGAGTACTGCGTGCCCAGGGTTTGCGCGGACTTTTGCTGGACCTGCTGATTAACTTGATCGAGCAGGCTGCTGACCCCGCGCAAGGCGAAGTCGCGGAACGGACTCGACAGGGCGAACAGCTTGATGAAGGCCTGTTTGTTCAATTGCAGACAGAATGTGTCTTCGCCGGCCAGGTGCTCGGTGCGGGTTGCGCGCTCGCCCAGCAACGCAGCGAGGGGGAAACACTCACCGGTGGTGATTTCAAAAGTCGTCTCGGTGCCGCCTTTGGCCGTATGCGGACGTTCGCCCACCACCCGGCCCTGTTTGACGATGTAAAAGTGTTCCACCGGGCCGTCGGCCGGCTTGATGATGCTTTCGCCAGGTGCGTAAAAACGCAGCAGGCATTGCTCCACCAGATAGGCCAGGTGGGCATTTTCCATTTGGTTGAACGGGGGGAAGCGCTGGAGAAACTGCAACGTGCCCTGGATGTTTTGCAACACCGCGGTTTTCCCTGCCTGGATGAAAGCGTCCGCTTTTTTCATAACCATTACGCAGTCTTTTTCGAATTGTTGTGGTCGGAACTATTCCCCATGGTCGGCCCCTGAGCGCGGGGTGCCCATTGGACGTAAGTCTAGGTCGTTGCGACTGCCGAGAAATCCTGGGTTTGGCGCGGGAAAAATCTTCATTAAATATTCTTGGAAAAAAATCCGACGAAGTGCACATTGAAGCGCCGCAGAACGATGTCTGACCACTGTGCCAGGGGATCGATTTAAAGAACGTAGAGAGCACCATGTCCGACCACGATATTTTGAGTGACGCCGAGCGCGAGGCGCTGAGTGCCGTCATGCTGGAGCCTGACCTGCCGCCGCAGCGAGTCTTGATCGTCGATGACGACAAGGACGCTCGCGAGCTGCTGTCGGAGATTCTGGCGCTGGACGGCATTCACTGCATGACCGCCGCCAGTGGCGAAACAGCACTCAAGATGCTGGAATCCAAGCCGTCGATCGGGCTGTTGATTACCGATCTGCGCATGGGCAACGTTGATGGCCTGGAACTGATCCGCCTGGTGCGCGAGTCGGAGCGGGCGGCGCTGCCGATCATCATCGTGTCCGGCGACGCCGACGTGAAGGACGCCATCGAAGCCATGCACCTGAGCGTGGTGGATTTCCTGCTCAAGCCGATCGATACGGAAAAATTGCTGGGGTTGGTCAAGCATGAGTTGGGGATGGATCTCTAAATCTCCTTGCCACAAAAGCAGTGCTTGGCAATACCTTCCCTTGCAATGAAAAAAGCCCTGATCTTTCGATCAGGGCTTTTTCTTGTGCTGCGTTTACTGCTCAATCACAACCCATTGGCTGCCTTGAACTCGCGCCGACGACGGTGCAGCACCGGCTCGGTGTAGCCGTTTGGCTGCTTGGTGCCTTCGACCACCAACTCGACCGCCGCCTGGAAGGCGATGTTGCTGTCGAAGTCCGGCGCCAGCGGACGGTACAACGGGTCGCTGGCATTCTGGCGGTCCACCACCGGCGCCATGCGCTTGAGGCTTTGCATCACCTGGTCTTGGGTGACGATGCCGTGGCGCAGCCAGTTGGCGATGTGCTGGCTGGAGATACGCAGCGTCGCACGGTCCTCCATCAGGCCGATGTCGTTGATGTCCGGCACTTTGGAACAGCCAACGCCCTGGTCGATCCAGCGCACCACGTAGCCAAGGATGCCCTGGGCGTTGTTGTCCAGTTCGTTCTTGATCTGCTCCGGTGTCCAGTTCGGATTGACGGCCAACGGGATGGTCAGGATGTCGTCCACCGAGGCGCGCGCCCGCTTGGCCAGTTCGGCCTGACGAGCAAACACGTCGACCTTGTGGTAATGCAGCGCATGCAGGGCAGCGGCGGTCGGCGACGGTACCCACGCGGTGTTGGCACCGGCCATTGGATGAGCGATTTTCTGTTCCAGCATTGCGGCCATCAGGTCCGGCATGGCCCACATGCCCTTGCCGATCTGTGCGCGACCTTGCAGGCCGGTGCTCAGGCCGATGTCGACGTTCCAGTTTTCGTACGCGGCAATCCACTTCTCGGCTTTCATGTCAGCCTTGCGCACCATCGGGCCGGCTTCCATGGAGGTGTGGATTTCGTCGCCGGTGCGGTCCAGGAAACCGGTGTTGATGAACACCACGCGCTCGCTGGCGGCCTTGATGCAGGCCTTGAGGTTGACCGTGGTCCGGCGCTCCTCGTCCATGATCCCGACCTTGAGGGTGTTGCGCGGCAGGTTCAGAACGTCTTCGACGCGACCGAACAGCTCGTTGGTGAACGCGGCTTCTTCCGGGCCGTGCATCTTCGGCTTGACGATGTACACCGAACCGGTGCGGCTGTTGCGCCGCGACGTGTTGCCGTTGAGGCTGTGGATCGCCGCCAGGCTGGTGATCAGGCCATCGAGGATGCCTTCCGGCACTTCGTTGCCATGCTGGTCCAGGATCGCGTCGATGGTCATCAGGTGGCCGACGTTACGCACGAACAAAAGCGAACGGCCGTGCAGGGTCACGCTTGAACCGTCGACGGTGGTGTAGACGCGGTCGGCGTTCATGGTGCGGGTAAACGTCTGGCCGCCCTTGGCGACGTCTTCAGCCAGGTCGCCTTTCATCAGGCCGAGCCAATTGCGGTAGATCACCACTTTGTCATCGGCATCGACGGCGGCGACCGAGTCTTCACAGTCCATGATGGTGGTCAGCGCGGCTTCCATCAGGATGTCTTTGACGCCGGCGGCGTCGGTCTGGCCGACCGGGGTGCTGGCGTCGATCTGGATTTCGAAGTGCAGGCCGTTGTGCTTCAACAGCACGGCGGTCGGTGCCGAGGTGTCGCCCTGGAAACCGATCAGTTGGGCATCGTCACGCAGGCCGCTGTTGCTGCCGCCCTTGAGGGCAATCACCAGTTTGCCGTCGACGATCTTGTAACCGGTGGCATCGACATGGGAGCCGGCCGCCAGCGGTGCCGCTTCGTCGAGGAAGGCGCGGGCAAAGGCGATGACCTTGTCGCCGCGCACCTTGTTGTAGCCTTTGCCTTTCTCCGCGCCATCGGCTTCGCTGATGGCGTCGGTGCCGTACAGTGCATCGTATAGCGAACCCCAGCGGGCGTTCGACGCATTGAGGGCAAAACGCGCGTTCATCACCGGCACCACCAGTTGCGGGCCGGCCATGCGGGCGATTTCATCATCGACGTTTTGGGTCGTGGCCTGGAAATCCGCCGCTTCTGGCAGCAGGTATCCAATGTCTTGCAGGAAGGCTTTGTAAGCCACGGCGTCGTGGGCCTGGCCGGCACGAGCCTGGTGCCAGGCGTCAATCCGCGCCTGGAAATCGTCGCGTTTGGCGAGTAGGGCTTTGTTCTTCGGGGCCAGGTCGTGGATGACCTTGTCGGCACCGGCCCAGAACGCGTCGGCGGTGAGACCGGTTCCGGGAATGGCTTCGTTATTCACGAAGTCGAACAGGACTTTGGCGACCTGCAGGCCACCGACTTGAACGTGTTCAGTCATTGCTTGCCTCACTCTGCTCAGCTATTTCGCTTTTCAGCTCTTCGATTTTGACAATGAAGCCTCGGGACATTTAAACCACAAACCCCGGAACCAGTACATGCCATCGCTGGCGGCTGGGTGTTTAGCCTTGCTGACGGGGCTTTTCAGGGATGCGACTGGCCTTAAGCAGACATCGGTCCAACGTTATGTAGTGCTTGCTGCGGCATACTACATGATCAATTGCGCTTGTGAAAATTAGACTAATTGCGTCGTTCTGCGACCGACTAAAGCAGTACAGTCACGACGAGGCATGGGATGTTCTCAAAAAACCAACAGATTGTTCCAGATAAATCTTGATGTTTGTACACGATGTATCTGTTGCCATCCTGTGGGAGCAAAGCTTGCTCGCGATGAAAGTCACTCGATCCCACTGGAACCGAGGCGCCTGTATCGCGAGCAAGCTTTGCTCCCACAGGGGTGAGGTATAAATCCTCAGGCCCACAGTCTGCTCGCGATCACCTGCCTATACTGTTTCTTCCACAACAAGAGGGCTGCGCCATGGACCACCTCGTCATCACTGTTTTCGCCCCGGACCAGCCCGGGCAGGTCGAGCGCATTGCCGACTGCATCGCCGCGCACGGCGGTAACTGGCTGGAAAGCCGCATGTCGCACCTGGCCGGGCAGTTTGCCGGGATCCTGCGCCTCAGCGTCCCGGCCGAGTCCCAGGGAGAACTGATCGAAGCCTTGCAGGGGCTGTCGACCCAGGGTATCCGCGTGTTGATCGCCGAAAGCGCCCTTGAAGAATCCTGCAACTGGAAACCCATCGCCATGGAACTGGTGGGCAACGATCGCCCTGGCATCGTGCGTGACATCACCCGTTTGCTGAGTGAGCAGGGCGTAAACGTCGAGCGCCTGGTGACCCACGTGCGGCCGGCGCCGATGAGCAGCGAGTTGCTGTTCCACGCCGAAGCAATCCTCGGGGTGCCTTTGACGCTGTCGCTGGACACGTTGCAAAAGCACCTGGAAACCTTGGCCGATGAGTTGATGGTGGAGCTCAAACTCAGCGACGAAGCGTGATGCGGGTTATCCAAGGAAAAGTTGTGCCTGCCTGTGGATAACCTGTAGAGACCCGGCGCCAGCCCAAGCCCGCCGGGCTTCGGCGGGGAATGATCAAAAAACCATCAGTTTTCAAGGGCTTGTGCACAAACGGCGGGGATCACGCTGTGGATAACCTTGGGAAAGATCAGTGCAGGCCACGTCAGGCGTGGCCTGTGGAGAGTTGTGCAATATTTGATCAGGCGCGGCGGCGCATGCTGATCACGGCGTCGACGCTGTACACCGCAAGCCCGGCCCAGATAAACAGGAACGCCACCAGCGTGCTGGACGACAGATGCTCACCGAACAGCGTCACCGCAAGCAACAGCACGAGCGTCGGGGCGATGTACTGGAGAAATCCCAACGTGGTGTAGGGTAAATGCCGCGCCGCGGCGTTGAAACACACCAGCGGAACCAGCGTCACGGGGCCGGCCGCCACCAGCCACCAGGCTTCGGAGGTGGTCCAAAACGCGGGTTGGGCACTGGTGGCCGTCGGGTTGAACAGCAACCAGGCAATGGCAATCGGTACCAGCATCCAGGTTTCCACCACCAGCCCCGGCAAGGCCTTGACGGGCGCCTGTTTGCGGATCAACCCATAAAAACCGAAGGTCAGCGCCAGCACCAGCGACACCCACGGCAGGCTGCCCACTTGCCAGACCTGCTGCGCTACGCCGACCGCCGCCAGCCCCACTGCCAGCCACTGCATGCGTCGCAGCCGTTCACCCAGGATCAACATGCCCAGCAATACGTTCACCAGCGGGTTGATGTAATAACCCAGGCTCGCCTCGAGCATGCGCTCGTTGTTCACCGCCCACACGTAGGTCAGCCAGTTGGCCGCGATCAGCGTGCCGCTCAGGGCCAGGATCGCCAGGCGACGCGGATTATCCCGCAGTTCACGCCACCAGCCTGGGTGTTTCCAGACCATCAGCAACGCCGCGCCGAACAGCGCCGACCACAGCACCCGGTGGATGATGATTTCCACGGACGGCACGCTAGCGATGGCTTTGAAATAGATCGGGAACAGACCCCAGATGATGTAGGCACTCAGGCCCAGGATATACCCGCGACGCGGGTTGGCGGCTTGCATGCAGAATCCTTGCTTAGGCAGCTAACAAAAGCGTGATTGTAAGGAAATTTGTCAGGTCGTGCTGTGAGCATTGTGCACAATCACCGCAGATCCCCGTGGGAGCGGGCTTGCCCGCGAAGGCGGCGTGTCTGACAGCACAATTTTGCCTGACCCAGCGCTTTCGTGAGCAAGCCCGCTCCCACAGGATGATTCTGCGGTACATCAGAACAACTTCAACGGCTCTTCATTGAGCGCCGCCAATTGCTCGCGCAGCGCCAATACCTGGTCGCCCCAATAACGTTCGCTGCCGAACCACGGGAAGCTGCGCGGGAAGGCCGGGTCGTCCCAGCGTCGCGCCAGCCAGGCGCTGTAGTGCATCAGGCGCAGGGCTCGCAGCGGTTCGATCAACGCCAGTTCCCGAGGGTCGAAGTCGTGGAACTCACGGTAGCCGTCCATCAGTTCCGATAACTGTCCCAGGCATTCCTGGCGATCGCCGGCGAGCATCATCCACAGGTCCTGCACCGCCGGCCCCATGCGGCAGTCGTCCAGGTCGACGATGTGGAACACCTCGTCGCGGCACATCATGTTGCCGGGGTGGCAATCGCCGTGCATGCGGATGTTCTTGTGGGGCGTGGCGGCGTAGACCTCTTCGACGCGTTTGAGCAGGTCCCTGGCGACCGACTCGTAGGCCGGCAGCAGGCTGCGGGGCACGAAACCGCTTTCCAGTACGGTAACCAGCGAGTCGTGGCCGAAGTTCTTCACGCCCAAGGCTTCACGATGCTCGAACGGGCGGGTCGCGCCGACCGCGTGCAGGCGCCCGAGCAATTGTCCCAGGCGATAGAGCTGATCGAGGTTGCCCGGCTCCGGTGCACGGCCGCCGCGACGGGGAAACAGGGTGAAACGAAACCCGGCGTGTTCGTGCAGGCTGGCACCGTTGTGGATCAGCGGCGCCACCACCGGCACCTCGTATTCGGCCAGTTCGAAGGTAAAGCTGTGCTCTTCCAGAATCGCTTCGTTGGTCCAGCGCTGGGGGCGATAGAACTTCGCGATCAGCGGTTCGGCATCTTCGATACCGACTTGGTAGACGCGGTTCTCGTAGCTGTTGAGAGCCAGCACGCGGGCGTCGCTGAGGAAGCCGATGCTTTCAACGGCATCGAGCACCAGGTCGGGCGTGAGGGTTTCAAACGGATGGGACATGCTGACTCCTGCGCAGCGGCAGGGCTGCCGCGTCCGGCCCAGCATGGTAGCGCAAAGCAGTCGGGATTAATCGGTGAGACTTGAATTGCTCTTCGTGGCGAGGGAGCTTGCTCCCGCTTGGGGGCGCAGCGCCCACAAAAAATGGGGTCGTTGCGCAACCCAGCGGGAGCAAGCCTCCTCGCCACAAAGTGTCAGGCGCCGATGACCCCGCCATCCTCGCGGGTAATCACCATCACCGACGACCGCGGCTTACCGTTGGGCAAGTGCTCGGGGAAGGTTGAGCCGCCGCTGGGATGCTGGATCCCGACGAACATAGCCTTGTAGTCCGGCGAGAAGCTGATCCCGGTCACTTCGCAACCCACCGGCCCGACCATGAAACGGCGGATTTCACCGCTGTTGGGATCGGCGCAGAGCATCTGGTTATTGCCCATGCCGGCGAAGTCCCCGGCGTTGCTCGAGTCGCCATCGGTCTGGATCCACAGGCGTCCGCCTTTGTCGAAGCCCAGGCCATCGGGGCTGTTGAACATGTTCTGTGGATTGATGTTGGAGGAACCGCCCTTTGGCGTGCCGGCATGGACTGTCGGGTTGCCGGCGACCACGAACAGGTCCCAGGCGAAGGTCTTGGCGGCGTGATCGTCGCGGTCGGTGCGCCAGCGCAGGATCTGCCCGTAGACGTTCTTGGCCCGAGGGTTCGGCCCGTCCACTGGTAGGCCAGCATCGCCGCGCTTGGAGTTGTTGGTCAGGGTGCAATAGACCTGGCCGTCTTTCGGGCTGACCACGATCCACTCAGGGCGGTCCATGCGGGTGGCACCAACGGCGCTGGCGGCCAGGCGTGCATGGATGAGTACTTCGGCCTGGTCGGCGAAACCGCTGCTGGCGTCGAGGCCGTTCTTGCCATGGGTCAGCTCGATCCACTGGCCTTGGCCTTTGGGATGGTCCGGGTTGCCATCGCCGGCATCGAAGCGCGCGACATACAAGGTGCCATGGTCCAGCAGGTTGCGATTGGCCTTGGCGTTCTTGTGATTGATGCGCTCGCGGCTGACGAACTTGTAGATGAATTCGCCACGCTCGTCATCGCCCATGTACACCACGGCGCGACCGTCATTGGTCTGCGCCAGGGCGGCGTTTTCGTGTTTGAAGCGGCCCAGGGCGGTGCGTTTTACCGGGGTGGATTGCGGATCGAACGGGTCGATTTCCACTACCCAGCCGTGGCGATTGAGTTCGTTGGGGTTCTTCGCCAGGTCAAAGCGCGGGTCGTGCAAGTGCCAGTTGATCTCACTGCTGGTGACAGTGGCGCCATAGCGTTTCTGGGCCGCGTCGAACTGCAGGTCCGACTTGCTGCTGCCGAAGCAGTCAGTGAAGTTCTCTTCACAGGTCAGGTAAGTGCCCCAAGGCGTCATGCCGTTGGCGCAGTTCTGGAAGGTACCCAGCACTTTCTTGCCGCTCTTGTCGGCGCTGGTTTTCAGCAGGTCGTGCCCGGCGGCTGGGCCACGCAGGCGAATCGGTGTGTTGCCGTGGATCCTGCGGTTGTAGCGCGATTCCTGGACGAACTGCCATTGGCCGCGCCGACGCTGGATTTCGATCACCGAGACGCCTTCGCTGGCCTGGGCCTTGCGCACGTCTTCGGCCGACTGTGGCTGGCCGCCGTGAGGGAACAGGTATTGGTAGTTGGTGTACTCGTTGTTGATCGCCATCAGCGCCCGGTTGTTGTCGCCGGGGAACGGGAACAGGCTCATGCCGTCGTTGTTGTCGCCGAACTGCACTTCCTGTGCACGGGCGGTGCCGTTGCCACTGGGGTCGAACGCCGGTGCATTTTTCTGCAGTGGCTGGCCCCAACTGATCAGTACCGAGGATTTGTAGCCCTGCGGCAAGGTGATGGTGTCCGTCGTGGCGGCGGCGATGCTGTTGAAGCCCAGCAGCCTGCTGTTGCCTTCGCTTACGGCGGCGGCCAGGACGCTGCGGCTCAGCAGGTTGCCGCCCAGAAACATCGCTGCGCCGCACAGTGCGCCGGCACTGATGAAGCCACGACGGCTCAGGCCGACGATCTTTTCCAGGTCGGTGGATTGGTTTTCTTCTAATAGGCTCATCATCAGGCTCCCTGCTGGTTTTGGCAGTCACCTTAAAGCGGGTCGATGAAACTATTGTTGCAGTGGGCTACAGCGGTGTGCCGAGCAGCACATTTGTCGGTGAAAACGCGACGTGCACCGCAGAACCGGCAGCCAGGTTTCGCTCATGCAATTGGATCGGATCGGCCAGGGCGCACAGTGTCTGGCCGTTGGGCAGGCCGATACGCACTTCACTGGGACCGTCTGCGGCGGCGGCAACCTGCTCGATCACGCCGCGCAACGTGTTGATTCCCGATTGCTCCGCTGAATCGACCGGGTGCAACTCCAACCAGCCGGCCTTGATCAGGGCCACCACTTCGGTGCCGATCGCCAGCTCCAGGCGTAGCGTGCTGTCATGGGTGATTTGCGCTTCGATGACCAGACCCCGGGCCAGTTCCAGGCGTACCCGGTCGTTGTGGCCCTGGGCCTCGATCCCCAGGACTTTGCCATGCAGTTGATTGCGGGCGCTGGTGCGCAGCATCAGGCGACTGAGCAGGCCCAGATCCCCGGCGTCCTCGCTGGCTTCCAGTAACTGCGCCTGCAACGCTTGCAAGCGCTGATACAGACGCAGCACGCGTTGCCCCTCCTCTGACAGCTTGGCGCCGCCACCGCCCTTGCCGCCGACGCTGCGTTCCACCAACGGCTGGTCGGCGAGGTTGTTCAACTCGTCGATGGCATCCCAGGCCGCCTTGTAGCTCAGGCCAGCGCTTTTGGCGGCACGGGTGATCGAGCCTTGTTCGGCGATGTGCTGCAGCAGCGCGATGCGTTGTGGGCGCCTAACGATGTGTTGGGTCAGAAGCGTAGGCAATGACATGACGGAAACTGCGTGCAAAGGTTGATGGACGGACGTTGGCGCCTCGGGCGCCGCGCGTCAAGCCAGCTCAGCGGGTTTCGGCGTGCGCGCCAGGCAATACACATCGACACGTGCGGCGCCGGCATCGAGCAGCAGGCGGGCCAGCGCCTGGGCGGTGGCGCCAGTGGTAAGCACGTCGTCCACCAGTGCCAGGTGACGGTTGTGCAATAGAGCCTCGGGCGTCACGGCAAAGGCCTGGCGCAGGTTCCGACGCCGGGCCTTGGCATCGAGTGCCTGTTGGGCGGGAGTGTCCTGTGTGCGCCGCAGCAGGTTTTCTTCGCAGGGGATCGCCAACGGTTTGCTGAGCCAGCGGGCGAGCAGCGTCGCTTGATTGAAGCCGCGCTGGCGCAAGCGCCGTGCCGCCAGTGGCACGGGTACCAGCGCATCGGGTCGCTCCAGTCCTTCATCGAAATGATGTTGCAGCGACTGCGCCAACAGCTCACCCATCAACCGGCCAAGAGGCCATTTCGCCTGATGCTTGAAACGGGTGATCAGCGTGTCCACCGGAAAGTCGTAGGCCCAAGGCGCCAGGACCCGTTCGAAGGCCGGCGGCCGCGTGGCGCATTGTCCACAACACAGCCCGGCCATGGGCAGCGGCAGGGCGCAGACGCTGCATTGATCGCCGAGCCAGGGCAGTTCGCTTTCGCACGGTGTACAAATAGGCTGCTGTGTATCGGTGGTTTCGCCACACAGCAGACAGAATTGTTTGTTTTTTAACCAGATGTAAACCGGTCCATCGTATTGTGGTTGACAGCGCATGGCTCTTCCTTAAATATGCCGAACATCCGTGTCGCGCCTGTGGGTATTCCATGTCCCGGGCGCCAGCCAAGCATAATCAAGGAAATGCCCATGAGCGCCAGCACCACTGCCAACCTGCGTCATGACTGGTCTTTGGCCGAAGTCAAAGCACTCTTCGTTCAGCCATTCAATGACCTGTTGTTCCAGGCGCAGACCGTGCACCGCGCGCACTTCGACGCCAATCGCGTCCAGGTTTCCACGCTGCTGTCGATCAAGACCGGCGCGTGCCCGGAAGATTGCAAATATTGTCCGCAGTCCGGCCACTACAACACCGGGCTGGAAAAAGAAAAGTTGCTGGAAGTGCAGAAGGTCCTCGAGGAGGCCGCACGTGCCAAGGCCATCGGTTCAACCCGTTTCTGCATGGGCGCGGCGTGGAAGCACCCGTCGGCCAAGGACATGCCGTACGTGCTGGAGATGGTCAAGGGCGTGAAGGCCATGGGCCTGGAAACCTGCATGACCCTGGGGCGCCTCGACCAGGAACAGACTGCGGCCTTGGCCCAGGCTGGCCTGGACTACTACAACCACAACCTCGACACCTCGCCGGAGTTCTACGGCAGCATCATCACCACCCGTACCTACAGCGAACGTTTGCAAACCTTGGCCTACGTGCGTGATTCGGGGATGAAAATCTGCTCCGGCGGTATCCTGGGCATGGGCGAATCCCTGGACGACCGCGCCAATCTGCTGATCCAACTGGCGAACCTGCCGGAGCATCCGGAGTCGGTGCCGATCAACATGCTGGTGAAAGTCGCTGGCACGCCGCTGGAGAATGCCGAAGACGTCGACCCGTTCGATTTCATCCGCATGCTCGCTGTGGCGCGGATCCTGATGCCCAAGTCCCACGTGCGCCTGTCCGCCGGCCGTGAAGCGATGAACGAGCAGATGCAGGCCCTGGCATTTTTCGCCGGTGCGAACTCGATTTTCTACGGTGACAAACTGCTGACCACCGCCAATCCGCAGGCCGACAAGGATATGCAGCTGTTTGCACGCCTGGGCATCCAGCCCGAAGCCCGTGAGGAGCATGCCGATGAAGTGCACCAGGCGGCGATTGAACAGGCGTTGGTGGAGCAGAAGAGCAGCGAGCAGTTCTACAACGCCGCCCTCTGAGTTAACCCGAAACCAAATGTGGGAGCGGGCTTGCTCGCGAAGGCAGTGTGTCAGGCAAAGTAAGGCTGTCAGACACACCGTCTTCGCGAGCAAGCCCGCTCCCACAGGGGATTTACTTCAGCCCCTTAAATAGCGTCCACCCTGAGGTCTGCATGCCCTTCGATCTCGCCGCACGCCTGGCTGCCCGTCGTGCCGAAAACCTCTATCGCCAGCGCCCGCTGCTCGAAAGCCCGCAGGGCCCGGAAGTGGTGGTGGACGGCCAGCCGTTGCTGGCGTTCTGCAACAACGATTACCTGGGCCTGGCCAATCATCCGCAAGTGATCGAAGCCTGGCGCGCTGGCGCGGCGCGATGGGGCGTTGGTGGCGGTGCTTCCCATTTGGTGATCGGCCACAGCGGTCCACATCACGCCCTGGAAGAAGCCTTGGCCGACTTGACCGGCCGCCCGCGGGCGCTGCTGTTCACCACTGGCTACATGGCCAACCTTGGCGCCGTCACCGCGCTGGTGGGGCAGGGCGATACGGTGCTGGAAGACCGGCTCAATCATGCCTCGCTGCTCGATGCCGGGCTGCTGTCTGGCGCGCGTTTCAACCGTTACCTGCACAATGATGCCCAGAGCCTGGCCAACCGCCTGGAAAAAGCCATGGGCAATACCCTGGTGGTCACCGATGGCGTCTTCAGCATGGATGGCGACATCGCTGACCTGCCGGCCCTGGCCCGTGAAGCCAAGGCCAAGGGGGCTTGGTTGATGGTCGACGATGCCCACGGCTTCGGTCCGTTGGGTGCCAATGGCGGCGGTATCGTCGAGCATTTTGGCCTGAGCCTGGATGACGTGCCGGTGCTGGTGGGCACTTTGGGCAAGGCCTTTGGTACCGCCGGGGCTTTTGTGGCCGGCAGTGAAGAACTGATCGAGAGCCTGATCCAGTTCGCTCGCCCCTACATCTACACCACTAGCCAACCGCCAGCCCTGGCCTGCGCCACCCTCAAGAGTCTTGAGTTGCTGCGCAGCGAGCACTGGCGGCGCGAGCATTTGCAAGTGCTGATCCGCCAGTTCCGCCACGGCGCCGAGCAGATTGGCCTGCAACTGATGGACAGTTTTACGCCGATCCAGCCGATCCTGATCGGCGATGCGGGACGGGCGATGCGCTTGTCGCAAATGCTGCGTGAACGAGGGTTGATGGTCACCGCGATTCGCCCGCCCACCGTGCCGGCCGGCAGCGCTCGTCTGCGTGTGACCCTGACCGCCGCCCACAGCGAAGCCCAGGTGCAACTATTGCTGAATGCACTGGCCGAGTGTTTTGCCCAACTGGGACCGGAGCCAAGCCATGCGTGATCGACTGATACTGCTGCCCGGTTGGGGCTTGGGCGTTTCACCGCTGGAACCGCTGGCGGCGGCGCTGCAAGGCCTTGATGAGCATTTGCGAGTGGAAATCGAGCCGTTGCCGGCACTGACATCAAGTGACCCCGATGAATGGCTCGAAGAGCTGGACGCCTGCGTGCCCCAGGACGCCTGGTTGGGCGGCTGGTCCCTGGGCGGCATGCTGGCTTCGGAGTTGGCGGCGCGTCGGGGCGAGCGCTGCTGTGGCTTGCTGACCCTGGCGAGCAATGTTTCGTTCGTCGCCCATGAGCAATGGCCGAGCGCAATGGCTGGCGAAACCTTCGATGGCTTTCTCGCCGGGTGCGCGGCTGATCCACGCCAAACCCTCAAGCGTTTCAGTTTGCTGTGCGCCCAGGGCTGCAGTGATCCGCGTGGGTTGTCGCGGTTGCTGCTGGCCGGTGCGCCGAGCACTTCGCCCGAGGTCTTGATGGCTGGGCTCGAACTGCTGGCGCAACTGGACACCCGTCAGGCATTGCAGCGTTTTCGTGGCCCGCAACTGCACCTGTTTGCCGGGCTCGATGCCTTGGTGCCGGCTGAGGCGGCGGGTGAGTTGCTGGTATTGCTGCCGGATGTCGAAATCGGTCTGATCGAACAGGCCGGCCACGGATTCCTTCTGGAAGACCCCCACGGTGTGGCGGGGGCGATCCAGGTTTTTTTGCATGAGTCCGGTGATGACTGATTTGTCTCTTCCCCCATTGCCCGGTGCCTTGCCCGACAAGCGCCAGGTAGCCGCCTCGTTTTCCCGGGCGGCGACCAGTTATGACAGCGTCGCTGAGCTGCAGCGCGACGTGGGCCAGCAGTTACTTGAGCGGTTGCCGGCTTCCAACACACCGCAACGCTGGATGGACCTGGGCTGCGGCACCGGTTACTTCACTCGGGCCTTGGGCGCGCGCTTCGGCGAGGCGAACGGTCTGGCGCTGGATATAGCCGAGGGCATGCTCAACCATGCGCGTCCTCAGGGCGGCGCTGCGCATTTTGTCGCCGGTGACGCGGAGCGACTGCCTTTGCAGGCGTCGAGCTGCAACCTGCTGTTCTCCAGCCTGGCGGTGCAGTGGTGTGGGGATTTTGCCGCGGTGTTAAACGAGGCTCAGCGTGTATTGAAGCCGGGTGGGGTGTTTGCCTTTACCAGCCTTTGCGTGGGCACTTTGTACGAATTGCGCGACAGTTGGCGTCAGGTGGATGGCTTGGTGCACGTCAACCGTTTCCGCGCATTCGAGACGTATCAACAGTTGTGCGCGGCCAGCGGGCTGAACGTCGTCAGGCTTGAAAACCGTCCCCATGTGTTGCATTACCCTGATGTGCGCAGTCTGACCCACGAACTGAAAGCCTTGGGCGCCCACAATCTGAATCCAGGCCGGCCCGGTGGGTTGACGGGCAGGGCGAGGATCCAGGCGTTGGTTGAAGCCTACGAACGGTTTCGACAGGCCCAGGGGCTGCCCGCGACCTATCAGGTGGTCTACGCCATTTTGGAGAAACCGCTATGAGCCAGGCCTATTTCATTGCCGGCACTGACACCGACGTGGGCAAGACCACCGTCGCGGCGGGGCTGTTGCACGCCGCACGACAGGCTGGCCTGAGCACCGCCGCGGGCAAGCCCGTGGCCTCCGGGTGTGAGGTAACGCCTAAAGGGCTGCGCAATGCCGATGCCCTGGCGCTGCTGGCCGAATGCTCGGTGCCGCTTGAGTATGCACAGGTCAATCCGCTGGCGTTCGAGCCGGCCATCGCGCCCCACCTGGCCGCCCGGGAGGCCGGTGTGGCGCTGACGGTCCAGTCGTTGTTGGGCCCGATGCGTGAGGTGCTGGCCCTGGAGGCCGATTTCACGCTAATAGAAGGCGCGGGCGGCTGGCGTGTCCCGTTGGCGGATCAGGACAATCTCTCGGACTTGGCCAAGGCGCTGGGCTTGCCAGTGATCCTGGTGGTGGGCGTACGCTTGGGCTGCATCAGCCACGCGCTGCTGACCGCCGAGGCCATTGCCCGGGATGGCCTGCAACTGGCCGGTTGGGTGGCGAATATCATCGACCCCAAGACGTCACGCCTGGAAGAAAACCTCGCCACCCTGGCCGAACGCCTGCCGGCGCCATGCTTGGGACGGGTGCCGAAAATCAAAGGCGTGACGGCTGAAGTCGTGGCTGAGCATCTGCACCTGGACTTGCTGGACTACTAAGGTTTTCACTATGACCAGGCACTATGCCATTAGTGTTTTTGTCGGGCCTTTTCCCAAGGCTTCTGTTTCAATGACCGTTGTCTACCCTTCAAGAAGACGAGCTCTGCCATGGAAATCTCAGGAAATACCGCGTTCTATGCCGGTCTGAGCACTATTCAGACAGGGCAGAACCGTGTCGATCAGGCAGCCGGCCAAATTGCCAACAATACGATTGAGCGTTCGGTTACCAGCCAGTCGTCCGAAGTGCAGGCAGATCGTTTGCGCTCGGTTGATCGCAGCCAGCAGTCGGACGTGGCCAGTAACATGGTCGAGATGGCCCAAGGCAAGTTCCAGGTGCAACTGGGCGTGAATGTTGCCAAGGCATCCGACGAAATGCTCGGTACCTTGATCGATACCTTTGCCTGATCCTGTCTTTCAGATTTGCGAAAACGCCGCGATTATTCGCGGCGTTTTTGTCTCTAACGTCTTCTTACTCAACTAATCTTTTCCTACGCGCGTTGCGGATCCTTCGCTGCGGTGGATTTCTCGTGCCCGACATTTTCTCAAGCTGATGACGAATGGCAAAAGATCGGCGCTTGACAAGATTTGGGCGTAAACGTATGTTTCAAACAACTGTTTGACCGCTACAACAAATCCACGCGGTCGCTCATCCCCGGTTACATCAGCAGAGGTTTATCGCTATGCCTGACTACAAGGCCCCCTTGCGTGATATTCGCTTCGTTCGTGACGAACTGCTCGGTTACGAGGCGCATTATCAGAGCCTTCCGGCTTGCCAGGACGCCACTCCGGATATGGTTGACGCCATTCTCGAAGAAGGCGCCAAGTTTTGTGAGCAGGTGCTGGCTCCGCTGAACCGCGTGGGCGACCTCGAAGGCTGCACCTGGAGCGAGTCCGGCGTGAAAACCCCGACCGGTTTCAAGGAAGCCTACAAGCAATTCGTCGAAGGCGGCTGGCCAAGCCTGGCCCATGACGTAGAGCACGGCGGTCAAGGCCTGCCGGAGTCCCTGGGCCTGGCGGTCAGCGAAATGGTCGGCGAAGCCAACTGGTCGTGGGGCATGTACCCGGGCCTGTCCCATGGTGCGATGAACACCATTTCCGAACACGGCACGCCTGAGCAGCAAGAGGCTTACCTGACCAAGCTGGTTTCCGGCGAATGGACCGGCACCATGTGCCTGACCGAACCGCATTGCGGCACCGACCTGGGCATGTTGCGCACCAAGGCCGAGCCGCAGGCCGACGGTTCCTACAAGGTCAGCGGCACCAAGATCTTCATTTCGGCCGGCGAGCACGACATGGCCGACAACATCGTCCATATCGTTCTGGCACGCCTGCCGGACGCACCGGCCGGCACCAAGGGCATTTCGCTGTTCATCGTTCCAAAGTTCCTGCCTAACGCCGACGGCACTGTCGGTCAGCGCAACGCGGTGAGCTGCGGTTCCCTGGAACACAAGATGGGCATCCACGGCAACGCCACTTGCGTGATGAACTTCGACGCGGCCACCGGTTATCTGATCGGCCCGGCGAACAAAGGCCTGAACTGCATGTTCACCTTCATGAACACCGCACGCCTGGGCACCGCGCTGCAAGGCCTGGCCCACGCCGAGATCGGCTTCCAGGGCGGCTTGAAATACGCCCGTGACCGCCTGCAGATGCGTTCCCTGACCGGCCCGAAAGCGCCGGACAAGGCCGCCGACCCGATCATCGTGCACCCTGACGTGCGTCGTATGTTGCTGACCATGAAGGCCTTCGCTGAAGGTAACCGGGCGATGGTTTACTTCACTGCCAAGCAAGTCGACATCGTCAAGTACGGCGTGGACGAAGAAGAGAAGAAAAAAGCCGACGCGCTGCTGGCGTTCATGACGCCGATCGCCAAGGCGTTCATGACCGAAGTCGGCTTCGAGTCGGCCAACCACGGCGTACAGATCTATGGCGGCCACGGCTTCATCGCCGAGTGGGGCATGGAGCAGAACGTTCGCGACAGCCGTATTTCGATGCTGTACGAAGGCACCACCGGCATCCAGGCCCTCGACCTGCTGGGCCGCAAAGTGCTGATGACCCAGGGCGAAGCGCTCAAGGGCTTCACCAAGATCGTCCACAAGTTCTGCCAAGGCAACGAAGGCAATGAAGCGATCAAAGAGTTCGTAGAACCTCTGGCCGCGCTGAACAAAGAATGGGGCGAGCTGACCATGAAGGTCGGTATGGCGGCCATGAAGGATCGCGAAGAGGTCGGCGCGGCGTCGGTGGACTACCTGATGTACTCCGGTTACGCCTGCCTGGCTTACTTCTGGGCCGACATGGCGCGCCTGGCGGCGGAAAAACTCGCCGCTGGCACCACCGAAGAAGCCTTCTACACTGCCAAGCTGCAGACCGCGCGCTTCTACTTCCAGCGCATCCTGCCGCGTACTCGTACCCACGTGGCAACCATGCTGTCGGGCGCCAACAACCTTATGGACATGAAAGAAGAGGACTTCGCGCTGGGCTACTAAGCCTTACGCGGTTCTTCAAAAAAGCCGCTGCTTCCTTGGGAGCAGCGGCTTTTTCATGCCGCTAGAAGATCCCCTGTGGGAGCGAGCTTGCTCGCTCCCACAGGGGATCAACAGTGATCCTGAAACAATATTCATCCAACCCAACCCTAAGAAAACCGTTCCCTCTGCCGTTACAGCGATGGCAGTGTGACATCTGTCACATCTTGCGTGCCTTACTGCTCTGGTTACAGGCACAATGCCATCTTTGCTCGGCCCGGTCGGAGCTTTACTCTTGCTGCGTTCTTCCGCTGTACGTTTCAGCCATTTCCTACCGTCACTGCTTCTGTTGCTGGCGGGGCTTGCGGCTGCCTACGTCAAGGATCTCAACGTCTTTTTCACCTCGCTATTCAACGTTCTTCCTACGCTGGTGTTGTTGCTGGGAGGCGCGTATTGCGCCGTTTACCGGCGGCAACGTGAACTGTTTCTGATGGTCACGGTGTACATCGCCTACTTCCTGCTGGACACCCAGACCGACTTCTACCGAGATAATGGCAAGGTGCGCGAGGATGCGGCGGTGGTGTTTCACCTCGTCTGCCTGTTGCTGCCGCTGTTGTTCGGGTTGTTTGCGGCGTGGCAGGAGCGCACTCATCTGTTCCAGGACATGGTGGCGCGGTTCGCGGTGTTGCTGGTCTTTGGCAGCGTGGCGCTGGCCCTGGAGCAAAGTTTTCCTCAGGCGTTGCTGTTGTGGCTTTCGGAAATCCGCTGGCCCGCGCTGCACGGCGCCTGGATGAGCCTGATCCAGTTGTCTTACCCGATGTTCGCCGCCGCATTTCTGCTGCTGGCCTGGCAATACTGGCGTCACCCCCGGCCATTGCACGCGGCGCAATTGGTGGGGTTGCTGGGGGTATTCTGGATGTTGCCAAAAACCTTCATCCTGCCGTTCACCCTGAACATCATGTGCAGCCAGGTGATGCTGATGATCGCCGCGGCCGTTGCCCATGAAGCCTATCAAATGGCCTTCCGTGACGAACTCACCGGCCTGCCGGGACGTCGGGCGCTGAATGAACGCATGCAGCGCCTGGGGCGCAATTATGTATTGGCGATGAGCGACGTGGACCACTTCAAGAAATTCAACGACACCCACGGCCACGATGTGGGCGACCAAGTGTTGCGCCTGGTGGCCAGCAAGCTGTCGAAGATCGGTGGTGGCGGTAGGGCGTATCGCTACGGCGGTGAGGAATTTGCCCTGGTGTTCGCAGGCAAGACCATCGATGAGTGCATGCCCCATCTGGAAGTCATCCGCCAGTCCATCGAGACGTACAGCATTCAGCTGCGTAATCCCGACAGTCGTCCCCAGGACGATCAACAAGGCCGCCAGCGTCGCTCCGGGTCTGCTGCATCCAGCGTATCGGTGACCGTCAGCATCGGAGTGGCCGAGCGCCTTGAACAACGCACGCCTGAAGAAGTGCTCAAGTCCGCCGACCAGGCGCTCTATAACGCCAAGGGGGCGGGGCGCAACTGTGTGATTGCCCATGGGCAGAACCGGCGCGGCGCCGTGCGCATGGAAGCCGCCGCAGGTTGAGTGATGACGGCGCATTCAGCGTCTGGACTGTGATTGTGAGCCTCGGTGGCCGGCAGTAGGTTGGGAACGATCTGCTACCGGAGAAAACCACCATGCCCGAGTACAAAGCCCCGCTGCGCGACATGCGCTTTCTGATCGATCACGTCTTCGATTTCCATGGCCGCTATGCCGAGTTGGGAGCCAGCGATGCCAGCCCGGACATGGTCAGCGCGATCCTCGAGGAGGGCGCCAAATTCTGTGAGAACGTGCTGGCGCCGCTCAATCGCTCCGGTGACGAAGAAGGTTGCCATTTCGACAACGGTGTAGTCACCACGCCTACAGGCTTCAAGCAGGCTTTCGCACAATACGTGGAGGGCGGCTGGCACGGTTTGGCGGCGGATCCGGCCTACGGTGGCCAGGGCCTGCCCAGTTCCCTGGGGCTGGTCATCAGTGAAATGGTTGGCTCCAGCAACACCTCCTGGGGCATGTACCCCGGCCTGACTCACGGCGCGATGTCGGCCATTCATGCCCACGGCACCGAAGAGCAGAAACAGACCTATCTGAGCAAACTCACCGCCGGCCAGTGGACCGGCACCATGTGCCTCACCGAAGCCCACTGCGGCACGGACCTGGGCATCATCAAGACCCGCGCCGTGCCCCAGGCCGACGGCAGCTACGCGATCTCCGGCAGCAAGATTTTCATCTCGGCCGGTGAGCACGACATGAGCGATAACATCATCCACCTGGTGCTGGCCAAGCTGCCGGACGCTCCTGCCGGGACCAAAGGTATTTCGCTGTTCATCGTGCCTAAATTCCTACCCGACGGCACAGGTGAAGCAGGCGCGCGCAATGGCGTGTCCTGTGGCTCGATCGAGCACAAGATGGGCATCAAGGCCTCGGCCACCTGCGTGCTGAATTTCGACGGGGCCAAGGGGTTCCTGATCGGTGAGCCGAACAAGGGCCTGAACTGCATGTTCACCATGATGAACCATGCCCGGCTCGGCACCGGCATGCAGGGGCTATGCCTGGGGGAAGCAAGCTTCCAGGGTGCAATCAAATACGCTAACGACCGTTTGCAGATGCGCGCGCTGACTGGCCCCAAGGCGCCGGAAAAAGCCGCCGATCCGATCATCGTCCATCCGGATGTGCGCAGGATGCTGTTGACCATGAAAGCCTTCAACGAAGGCAATCGGGCACTGACGTATTTCACCGCGCAGTTGCTGGATACCGCGCACCTGAGCCAAGACGAGAGCGCCCGCCAGGACGCCGAAGACTTGCTGGCGTTTCTCACCCCGATCTGCAAAGCCTTCATGACCGACACCGGCCTGGAAGTGACCAACCACGGCATGCAGGTGTTCGGCGGCCATGGTTTCATTCGCGAATGGGGCATGGAACAGCTGGTACGAGACTGCCGCATCGCGCCGATCTACGAAGGTACCAACGGTATTCAGGCCCTGGACCTGCTGGGGCGCAAGGTGTTGGGCAGCCAAGGCAAGCTGTTGCGCGGGTTCACCAAAATCGTCCATAAATTCTGTGCTGCCAACGCGGAACATCCGCAGCTCAAGGATTATGTCGCGCAACTTAACGGGCTCAACCAGCAATGGGGCGAACTGACCACCCGGGTCGGCATGGCTGCCATGAAGAATCCGGATGAAGTGGGTGCCGCCTCGGTGGATTACCTGATGTACAGCGGTTACATCATCCTGGCCTACCTGTGGTTGCGCATGGCGTTGGTGGCTCAGGCGCAACTCGACAGCGGTAACGGTGACGGGGATTTCTGCCGGGGCAAACTGGCAACCTGTGAGTTCTACTTCAAGCGTCTGCTACCGCGCACCGCCGCTCATCGGGCCGCTGTCGAGGCGGGGAGCGATTGTCTGATGAAGCTGCCGGCGGAGTTGTTTGCGCTCTGATATGGAGGAGGACAAAGATCGCAGGCTTCGCCAGCTCCTACAGAAGCGCGCATATTCCTGTAGGAGCTGGCGAAGCCTGCGATCTTTTGTGTGTGACTAAAAATAACAAAACAGTCATTGCTTGACCCTATGTGTCGCAAAAGTTGTTGAGGTACACTCCGACCACTGCAAAAACCGTTTTCTTACGAACCAACTGTTTAGATCCTGCGAGGTTTGCCATGGCTGACTACAAAGCGCCCCTGCGCGATATGCGCTTCGTCCTCAATGAAGTGTTCGAGGTCACGAAACTCTGGGCCGAGCTGCCGGCCCTGGCCGAGACCGTCGACGCTGAAACCGTCGAAGCGATTCTTGAGGAAGCCGGCAAAGTCACCAGCAAAAGCATCGCCCCCCTCAGCCGTGCCGCTGATGAAGAAGGTTGCCACTGGGCCGACGGCGCCGTCACCACGCCGGCAGGTTTTCCACAGGCCTACAAGACTTACGCTGAAGGCGGTTGGGTCGGTGTCGGTGGTGATCCGACGTACGGCGGCATGGGCATGCCCAAGGCCGTTTCGGCCCAGGTCGAGGAAATGGTCAACTCCGCCAGCCTGTCCTTCGGTCTGTACCCGATGTTGACCGCCGGCGCTTGCCTGTCGATCAACGCTCACGCCAGCGAAGAACTGAAAGCGGCGTACCTGCCGAACATGTACGCCGGCGTCTGGGCCGGCTCCATGTGCCTGACCGAGCCGCATGCCGGTACGGACCTGGGGATCATTCGCACCAAGGCCGAGCCCCAGGCCGACGGTTCCTACAAGGTCAGTGGCACCAAGATCTTCATCACCGGTGGCGAACACGACCTTACCGAGAACATCATTCACCTCGTATTGGCGAAACTGCCGGATGCACCGGCTGGTCCGAAAGGCATTTCGTTGTTTCTGGTGCCCAAGTTCATGGTCAATGCCGACGGCAGCCTGGGCGCGCGCAACCCGGCCAATTGCGGCTCGATTGAGCACAAGATGGGTATCCAGGCGTCCGCTACCTGCGTGATGAACTTCGACGAAGCCGTGGGTTACCTGGTCGGCGAGCCGAACAAAGGCCTGGCGGCAATGTTCACCATGATGAACTACGAGCGTCTGGGCGTCGGTATCCAAGGCCTGGCCACCGGTGAGCGTTCCTACCAGAACGCCATCGAATACGCCCGTGACCGCCTGCAAAGCCGTTCGCCAACCGGCGCGCAGAACAAGGACAAGGTTGCCGACCCAATCATCGTCCACCCGGACGTACGCCGGATGTTGCTGACCATGAAAGCCTCGAACGAGGGCGGCCGGGCCTTTTCCACCTACGTGGCGATGCAACTGGACACCGCCAAGTTCAGCGAAGACCCGACCACCCGCAAGCGCGCCGAAGATCTGGTGGCACTGCTGACCCCGGTGGCGAAGGCCTTCCTGACCGACCTGGGCCTGGAAACCACCGTTCATGGCCAGCAGATTTTCGGCGGCCACGGATACATTCGCGAATGGGGCCAGGAGCAACTGGTGCGTGATGTGCGCATCACCCAGATCTACGAAGGCACCAATGGCATCCAGGCGCTGGACCTGGTGGGGCGCAAGATCGTTGGCAGCGGCGGTGCGTTCTACAAACTGTTCGCCGATGAAATCCGCCATTTCACCGCGACCGCAAGCAGCGACCTGACGGAGTTCACCAAGCCGCTGAACGATGCGGTCGGTACGTTGGATGAGCTCACTGAGTGGCTGCTGGATCGGGCGAAGAACAACCCGAACGAAATTGGTGCGGCGTCGGTGGAGTACCTCCAGGCGTTTGGTTACACCGCTTACGCCTACATGTGGGCGCTGATGGCCAAGGCGGCCTTGGGTAAAGAAAAGCAGGATGATTTCTACGCGAGCAAACTGGGCACGGCACGGTTCTACTTTGCCCGCCTGCTGCCGCGCATTCACTCCCTGAGTGCTTCGGTGAAGGCGGGCAGTGAGTCGCTGTTCCTGTTGGAGCCCGGACAGTTCTAAAAAGCTGACACTGTGTAAGCAAACGCTTACACAATGTGCTGGCGTTTTCCCTCTATCGGCAGATTGGATCCAGGGCTAATCTACTTCACATGGACGTCGCGCAGGATGCGCAAAGCAACAACACGGACACGTAGGATTCTGCCAGGAAGGCGGAGTGAAATGGATGTCAGGGAAACAGTCTGCAAAGCCCCGCTTCGGCGGGGTTTTCTTTTGCCTGCGTTTTTTGTCGTGAGTGGATTTGGCCGTTCGGCCGCCTATCCTGATTGTTTTTCACTGAACCCTGATGAGCGGTCGTGGGTCAATGAGCTATATGGCAATGTAGCCATCGCCAATCAGGAGTCATCCATGGATATCATTCGAATCATCATCGCCATTCTGCTGCCGCCGTTGGGTGTGTTCCTGCAAGTCGGTTTTGGCGGGGCTTTCTGGCTGAATATCCTGCTGACCCTGCTGGGGTACATCCCGGGCATCGTGCATGCGGTGTACATCATCGCCAAGCGCTGAGGGCCTGGTGCAAGATCAGTTGAATGATCAAAACCCGGTGGGAGCGAGCAAGCTCGCTCCCACCGTTTTTGCGGCTTCTACAGATCGCTATCCATCACCCTGCGATAAAACAACCACTCATGCTCCAGCGCATGCGCCTGGTTCGCAGCCTTGCGAAAGCCGTGGCGCTCATCCGGGTAATAGTGCGCTTGGACCGCCACCCCGTTGTCCTCTAAAGCGGCGACCATATCGCGAGTCTGCTGCGGGACGACCACGGCATCCAGTTCGCCCTGGAAAAAGATCACCGGTGCGCGGATTTGATCGGCATGCAGCAGCGGCGTACGGGCACGGTAGCGTTCGGCATCGTGTTGCGGGTCGCCGATCAGCCAGTCCAGATAATCCGCTTCGAATTTGTGCGTCGAGCGGCTCAGGGCGACAGGGTCGCTGACGCCGTAGAGGCTGGCGCCGGCGCGGAACACGTTCTGGAACGCCAGGACGCACAGGGTGGTATAGCCACCGGCACTGCCGCCACGAATGAAGGCACTGCGGCCATCGATCAGGCCTTGTTCATCCAGGTACGCAACCACCGCGCAGGCGTCTTCGACATCCACCACACCCCAGTTCAAATGCAGTGCTTGCCGATAGGCCCGGCCATAGCCGCTGCTGCCACGGTAGTTGAGGTCGGCGACGGCAAAGCCGCGCTGGGTCCAGTACTGGATACGCGGATCAAACAAGGGATAGCAGGCCGAGGTGGGGCCGCCGTGAATGAACACCACTAGCGGCGGTTTCTGCCCAGCATTCATGGCTGGATAGAAAAAGCCATGGGCTTGACCTGAAACAGAGGGGTAGCGCAGGGTTCGGGGACGGCTGATCTGTTCGACGGGCAGCGGCGCAACACCACCGGCCAGCACCATCACTTCACGACTTTGCCGTTCAATCGCAATCACCGCCGACGGCCTGGTCGGCGAGGCGGCGATTGCGTAAATGAACTGCTCATCCAGTGCCAGGCTACGAAAACGGCTGTAGGTACCGGTGAAATCCTCATCAGCATCGTCACGGCGGCACAGGCCCAGGCGCCCGAAACCCGTTTCAGTCCAGCTCGCCAGGTACGTGCGCTCGTCCAACGGCAGCCAGGTGCAGCCCCCCAGTTGCCATGGCGCCGGGGCGTGATCGGCTGCGGCGGCGGGCAGTGGTTCCAGGCCCCGGACCGACTCAACCCAAGGCTGCCAATAACCACCGCGATCAGTCAGGCAATAAAGGCGATCGGCGTCATCGAAGCGCGGCTGTTGGATGGACTCCTCTTCAGCGTTGCCCGCCACACAGCGCGGCTCACCCCACCCCGACGCTTGGCGCTCGGCCAGCATCAGCCGTGTTGCGGTCCATGGTTGGTGCGGCCGGCTCCACTCAATCCAGGCGAGCCGCTGGCCATTGGGGCTCACGGTCGGCGAAGCATAAAAGTCTGCGCCTTCAGCCAGCAGATGCCGTTGATGGTCTGCCAGTCCGATCGACACCAGGCGATGCTGATTGGCCTGTTCCTCCACCGCCAACACCTGGCCGGAGGCGAAATTGAGATCACCATAGCGACAATCACCCGAAGTCAGCGCCACGGGCCGCTCATCGGCCAACGACTGGTGATACACCTGCTGGTCGCTCTCATTGACGAACAGCACACCGTCAGCGCTCAGGCAGAACGATCCGCCGCCGTACTCGTAGACCCGGCTGCGGGCGCTGAACCCATCCGGGGTCAGACAACGGGCCTTCGCATCCTGCCAATGCCAGATCCGGCAGGCGCCGTCTTCGGGACGGTATTCATTCCAGAACAAGCCGAGGGGCCCGACCTGCAGTTCGGCGAAGTCGGTACCGGCTGCAACGGCCTGGGTGGCGCTGAAAGGCTCAGCTTTTGGCGATGAGGCGTGAGTTTCGTTCATTGCGAAAGGCCAGTTGCTCAATGGTTTGCGTCGCGTGCTCGGCGTCTTCACGCGCCTTGAGAATCACACCGTGATGTTCGGACTTGCTGCACACCGGGTCGGCATTGCTGGCGTCTCCCGTGAGCATGAACGCCTGGCAGCGACAGCCGCCGAAGTCCTTTTCTTTTTCATCGCAGGAGCGGCATGGCTCGGGCATCCAGTCATAGCCGCGAAAGCGGTTGAAGCCAAACGAGTCGTACCAGATGTGCTGCATGCTGTGGTCGCGCACATTGGGAAATTGCACCGGCAACTGACGGGCGCCGTGACAGGGCAGCGCGGTGCCGTCCGGCGTGACGGTGAGGAAAATGCTCCCCCAACCGTTCATGCAGCCCTTGGGGCGTTCTTCATAGTAGTCCGGCGTGACAAAGATCAGCTTGCACGGATTGCCGGCGGCTTCCAGCTTGGCGCGGTATTCGTTGGTGACACGCTCGGCGCGGACCAGTTGTTCCTTGGTCGGCAGCAGACCCACTCGATTGAGTTGCGCCCAGCCGTAAAACTGGCAGGTGGCAAGTTCGACGAAATCCGCCTCAAGGGCGATGCACAACTCGATGATGCGGTCGATCTTGTCGATGTTGTGCCGATGGGTGACGAAGTTCAGCACCATCGGATAGCCGTGGGCTTTGACCGCCCGGGCCATTTCCAGCTTTTGCGCGAAGGCTTTCTTCGAGCCGGCCAAGAGGTTGTTCACCTGCTCGTCGCTGGCCTGGAAGCTGATCTGGATATGATCCAGGCCAGCCTTTTTGAAGTCGCTGATTTTCTGTTCGGTCAAGCCGATGCCGGAGGTGATCAGGTTGGTATAGAAACCCAACTTGCGCGCCTCGCCAATCAGTTCGGCCAGGTCCTGGCGCACCAGCGGCTCACCGCCGGAAAAGCCCAATTGCGCGGCGCCCATTTCCCGGGCTTCGCGAAACACCTTGATCCACTGCTCGGTGCTCAGCTCCTTGCCTTGCTCGGCAAAATCCAACGGGTTGGAGCAATACGGGCATTGCAGCGGGCACCGATAGGTCAGCTCCGCCAGCAGCCACAGCGGCAAGCCGACTTCAGGCTTGGGCGGCAGCCCGGTGGGCTCAGACAAGTTCGATCCAGTGCTGTGCACGGGCGACCTCCATGAATTGCTCGATGTCGTCACCGAGTTCCGGCACGTCGGGAAACTGCTTCGCCAACTCGTCGACGATGGCCGCGACATCCCGTTCGCCGTCGATCAGGCCGCCGATCAGCGACGCGCTGTCGTTGAGCTTGATCATGCCTTCAGGATAGAGCAGCACATGGCCCTTCTGTGCCGGTTCGTACTGGAAGCGATAGCCGGGGCGCCAGCGCGGGGTCTTGCTGCGGTCGAAACTCATAAGGTGATCCCTTTGTGCCACACCCGTTGCCCGGTCACGCTGTGATAGGGCGGACGGTTCAATTCGTAGGCCATGCTCATGGCGTCGAGCATGCTCCAGAGGATGTCCAGTTTGAACTGGAGAATTTCCAGCATGCGCTCCTGGCCTTGCCGTGTCGTGTAGTGCTGCAAGGTGATGGCCAAGCCGTGTTCCACGTCGCGCCGTGCTTGACCAAGACGCGTACGGAAATACTCGTAGCCGGTCGGGTCGATCCAAGGGTAATGCTGTGGCCAGCTGTCCAGGCGCGACTGGTGGATCTGCGGGGCGAACAGCTCGGTCAGCGAGCTGCTGGCGGCTTCCTGCCAACTGGCCCGGCGGGCAAAGTTGACGTAGGCATCCACCGCAAAACGAACCCCTGGCAGCACCAATTCCTGGGAGCGCAGTTGATCGGGATCCAGGCCCACCGCCTGGCCCAGCCGCAGCCAGGCTTCGATACCGCCGTCCTCGCCGGGAGCACCGTCATGGTCGAGCAGGCGCTGGATCCACTCACGGCGGATCGCCCGATCCGGGCAGTTGGCCAGGATCGCGGCATCCTTGAGCGGGATGTTCACCTGATAGTAAAAGCGGTTCGCGACCCAACCCTGAATCTGTTCGCGAGTGGCGCGGCCTTCATACATCGCCACGTGATAGGGGTGATGGATGTGGTAATACGCGCCCTTGGCGCGCAGGGCGGCTTCGAACTCGGTGGGGGACAGGGGGGTGTCAGTCATTTAGGTTCTCCGGGAAATGCCCGTGGGGTCTGTGGTGTCAGGGCAGGCCCCATCGCGAGCAAGCTCGCTCCCACACTGTTTTTACTGTGAGTCAGATATCCAGACTCGAACTATTGCGGGAGCGAGCTTGCTCGCGATGAGGCCAGGACAGCCAGATCAGTCCTGGCTGACACACCGCAAGTTCACCCCCACAATCGTTCCGCCCTTGCTACAACTCAATACTCATTCCGTCGTAAGACACTTCAATCTTTCGGCGTACCAGTTCAGCCCGTTCGGGCGAGTCTTCGTCGAGAATCGGGTTGGTGTTGTTGATATGAATAAGGATCTTGCGCGGCAAGGGCAACTGCTCCAGCACTTCGATCATCCCGCCGGGACCGTTCTGTGCCAGGTGGCCCATTTCCCGACCGGTGCGCGTGCCGACGCCACGGCGCTGCATTTCATCGTCGTCCCACATCGTGCCGTCCACCAACAGGCAATCGCTGTCGGCCATGATCTCCAGCAACGCCCCATCAACCTGGCCCAGGCCAGGGGCGTAGAACAGTTTACCGCCGGTGCGCAGGTCTTCGACGATCAGGCCGATGTTGTCGCCCGGATGCGGATCGAAGCGGTGCGGTGAATAGGGTGGGGCGGCGCTGCGCAATGGCAACGGGGTGAAACGCAGGTTCGGGCAGGCCGGGATGGTGAAACTCTGGTCGAGCTCGATGCGGTTCCAGCTCAGCCCGCCGTTCCAATGGGTCAGCATGTTGAACAGCGGGAAACCGGTGCTCAGGTCTTCATGGACCATGTCGGTGCACCAGACTTGGTGGGGGCAACCCTCACGCAAGCTGAGCAGGCCGGTGGTGTGGTCGATCTGGCTGTCCATCAGGATGATGGCGCCAATGCCGGTGTCGCGCAGGGCTCGGCCAGGCTGCATCGGGGCGAAGCCCTGGAGTTGGGCACGAATGTCCGGAGAAGCGTTGCACAAGACCCAGTTCACGCCGTCATCGGAAATGGCGATGGACGATTGGGTGCGCGCCTCGGCCCGCAGGCTGCCGTTGCGAAAACCTGCGCAATTGGCGCAGTTGCAGTTCCACTGTGGGAAACCGCCGCCGGCGGCGGAACCTAGAATCTGGACAAACATGGCCGCTCCCTCTGCAAACCGTAATAAAAAACGCCCCGGTTGACCGAGGCGTTGTGCTGCATGTTTAAGTGCCTGCAGCAATCAACGGCTGGCGAAGTACATGGTGACTTCGAAACCGATACGCAGGTCGATATATGCGGGTTTGGACCAGGACATGGAAATACTCCTTTGGTTGGGGTGGAACGGTTGAGATCTATACATATAGTCCACCTCCGTTCGGAGATGTTCAGATGCTTAGGCGGCTATGTTACTAAATCTGACCTGTTCGTTCGCCGCGATTCTCAAAGAAAGCTCATTGCAGCGGCTGCAATGATCACCCTGCCGCTTGCCAGGGCGATCCCGGGCAGGCCTCGTTGGCCAGGCAATACTGGCCACCTTCAGCATCGATCAAACGCCGTGCGGCATCCAACAGTTGCTCGCGCTCCACAAGCACGATGGCCTCGGATAGTTGCTCAAGATAATCCGACGGGCGGCCAGCCAGCTTACCGTGCCAGAGCAGTTCGGCTGCTTGGGCGCAGGGCAGGGCGCTGCTTTGGAGTTGGGCAGCAAGGGTCTGCTGCTGAGCGATCAAGGACGAATCATCAATTTGCTGGATTCGCTGAGGCAGGCCGCTCAGGAACTGTTCAATGTGGGTGATCAGCCCCGCCGCCGAGGTGCTGGGTGATTGGGCGCCAAACAACACACCGGTCAGCCCATCGATCTGCCTCGATCCGCTGAATACCGCATAGCCCAACTGCAGCTCGACCCGCAGACGCTGATAAAACGGTGCCTGGCAGAGTTGCGCCAGCAGCCGCCAGGCGGCTTCGTCGGGCAAGGACTGGGTGGGTGTGGGGCAAAACAACAGCACGGCCTGTTCATCGCCGTGGGTCTGAAGCGTGCGCCAGAGGCGCTGCCCGGAAGGCGGCGTCGGCTCGGTTTCCTGGCTGGCGATGCCGGGTACCCGGGCCAGTGCCGGGCCCATAGCGGCCTGGGTGGCCGGCGAGAGGCCGGTCGCCAGGCCGTCCCACCGAGCTGTCGTCCACAGGCTGTCGGGCAGTGGCAACGCCGAAGGCTGCAAGTGTTGCTGACGATAATTCGGCAATTCCTTCAACAGGTATCGAATCGGCGTCAATGGGGCTTCGTTCCTGGCCTGGACCGTTGGCAGCGGTTGGCCCAGCTTCGTCAGGATGTGCTCGAGCACCAGCGGCATCGGTGCCTGCAAGCCGACCAGCCTCAGCAGCCATTGATGATTGCCGGAGGGCTCGAAAGTGACGTCTACGCCGGCCTGACGCGCCTCTTCACGCAGATCCTGCAGATGCCGGTCGAGCCTGGGTTGAAGGTCGAGCGGTGCTGGCGCCGCCAACCGCCAGCGCAGGTATACCGCGCCTTGCGGGGTGGTGTCTGCCAGCGCCTGGCTAAATTGCATCGGCGAGCGCTCCCGCCGGCCTCGGGAGCGGTCTTGGGCGAAGGTTCGTAAACCGCGGTGGGCGCTGGTCTGGCCGCGTATCAACCCGGCGCGGGGTGGTTCGCTTGGCGTTTGCAGGAACGGGTTGGGCGCGGGCAGTTGCCATTTCCCGGTGACGTTATCCACAGGGTGCAATTGCTTGAGGATTTCCCTGAGTCTTGCCAGATCGTTTTCCGACAAGGGACCGTCGCGTTTCTCACTGTCCCAACGAGCCAGTTGCAGCGCTGTTCCTATTTCATGTCGACGGTGCAGCAGCGCGCAGAATTCTCCGCGTAATGGCGCCCAGTCATCCTGGGCTGCAAAGAACCCCAACCAATCGCGCAGCAATGACTGGATCTCGTCCGACGCTTTAGCGTTGTCGAGCTTGAATTCGATGTGCAGCAGCGCTTGTCCGGCAAACTCGTACAGTGGCGTGGCCTTGAGGCTGTCCGCCAGGCCGCGCTGGCACAACGTGGCGAGCAGGCCCCCCGGCTTGCTGGAGTTCAGCCACGCACAGAGAAAGTCCAAGGCTTGGGGCGAGGCGGCGGGTAAGTCTTCAAAGGTGAACAGCAAATCGAGACCGCTTTCATTGGCCTGTTGATAACTGCTCTGGGACGATTCCATCAGCTTCACAGGTAAATGCCTGACAGCCGCGTTGCCCACTGGCACGTGATCGCCGAACTGCTCGGCCAGTGCTTTCAACGCGTCGACGCTCTGCGGGCCGGCGAGGCTCAGGGTCATTTGACCGCTCTGATAAAATCTTCGATAGAAACCCTGCAGTGCCGCTTGGAACTCAGGCTGCGTGACCGCGAGGCTGTCGCGATTGCCGGCATGAAAGCCCCGTAGCGGATGTGTCGCTGACAGTCCGTCATGCAAGGCAACTTGGCGTTGGGCTGCCACGTCTTGGGACCAGGCGACGTACTCTGCGTGCAGCACTTCCCGTTCCCGCAACTGGTCAGCTTCATCCAGGCGTGGATGAGTGAGCATGTCCCAGAGCCGCTCCAACCCGCCGACGAAAGCCTCGGGTGGCAATTCGAAAAAGAAATCCGTGGTGCGTTCGCTGGTGCGCGCATTGATCTGGCCGCCGTGCCGCTGTACGTAGGCCATCAGATTCTCGCCTGTGGGAAAGCGTTCGCTACCGAGGAAGAACAGATGCTCGAGAAAGTGCGCCAATCCCGGCCAGGCCAGAGGCACATCATGGCTGCCGGCCGCCACCCGCAGCACTGCTGCGCTGCGCTTGAGGCCAGGGACATGACGCACTGTCACCCGCAAGCCGTTGGCCAGGGTTTCAGTATGAGGGCGGAGGGAATCGGGGGCCGGCATGAGCGCTTCCAGAATAGAGATGCGCTCATGCTAGCGGATTAGCTCGGGTCAGTGCTTGTGCAAGTCACTGTAAAGAGCAGGGCGGCGGTCGTGCAGGTAGTTGTAGGCCGCACGGGAATCTTCGATCAATTGGCGATCCAGCTCACCGACGATTAACGCCTCGTCCAGTCCGGCCAATGCGGGACGGCTGCCATCCGGCGCGGCGATGCTGCTTTGCCCGCAATACTGCAACTCACCTTCGTGACCGCAGTAGTTGGCGTAAGCCACGAAACACTGGTTTTCGATGGCTCGGGCGCGCACGGTGACGTCGGCGATGAACTCGTAGGGCTGCATGTTGGCGGTCGGCACCAGGATCAGTTCGGCACCGGCCAGGGCCAGGCGTCGGGCGTTTTCCGGGAATTCCAGGTCGTAGCAGATCAGGAAGCCGAGTTTCCAGCCGTTGAGTTCGACGATGGGCAATGCGGCGTCGCCGGCGCTGAACATGGCGTGATCAAGGTCGCCGAACAGGTGGCTCTTGCGGTAGTTGGCGAGGCGTTCACCCTGGGCGTCGATCAGTTGCACCGAGTTGTAGATCTGCCCGTCTTCACTGCGCTCGGGGTAGCCATAGACAATCGCCAGGTTTGCCGCCTTGGCAATGCGGGCGATCTGCTGCGCCCATTCGCCGTTGTAGACCTCGGCCAATACATTCACCGCGTCGACGCCGATGTTATAGCCGGTCATGAACATCTCCGGCAGCACCAGCACATCGGCGCCCCTGGCCTCCAGCGCCACTCGGTGCAGGCGTTGCAGGTTGCCGGCTGGATCCAGTGGCAGCGGTGGGCATTGGTAAAGGGCTACACGCATCAAAAACTCCTTTTATTCGGGCAGGGCGATCGGACCGATCTCGTGGAACACATCACCTGGACCCGGGTTCTCGGCGTGAGTTTCACCGCCGAAGTGCTTCATGATTCCCCACACGGCATTGAGCGAGGTCTGTACCGCGCCTTCGACCCAGGCCGGTGTCCATGAGACGTCATCGCCAGCTATAAAGATCCCGCGCTGTTCGGCCGGCATGTCGTCCTGCATGAAATGCGCGTACATGCGCTGGTTGTAGCGATAGTGGCCGGGCAGGGCGCCTTTGAATGCACCGAGGAAGTGCGGGTCGGCTTCCCACGACACGGTGATTGGGTCGCCGATGATCCGGGCGGCGATATCCACCTTGGGGTAGATCTTTTTCAGGGCATCGAGGGCCAGCTTCACGCGTTTTTCCACTGGATGCGGCAGCATTTTCAGGGCATCGCTCATCCAGGAGTACGACAGGCAAATCACCCCCGGCTTGTCATCGCCATTGTCGAACAGGTACGTGCCGCGGGTAAGACGGTCGGTGAGGGTCATGCTCATCAGGTCGCGGCCGGTCTCCGGGTCCTTGTCCTTCCAGAATGGCCGGTCGACCATCACGAAGGTCTTCGACGATTGCATGTAGCGGGTGCGGTCCAGGGCCATCCACATTTTTTGCGAGAACAGCGCCTCTTCACATTCGATCTGGGTGGTCAGCAGCCAGCTCTGGCAGGTGACCAGCACTGCGGCGTACTCGCGGGTGTTATCCCAGACGTCCGTCACGCTGAACCGGCCCTCGGCGGCGCGGGCGATGCGCTTCACCCCGCTGCGCGGGGCGCCCAGGTGCAACGAACTCAGGCTGGTACCTTCCGGCCAGTGCACGCAGCGCTCCGGCACGTGGCTCCAGATGCCGTGGGGCACCTGTTCGACACCGCCGACCACCAGGTGCTGGTGGTCGTCACAGTTGGTCATCACGACGCGGAAGATTTCCAGCATCGAATTGGGGAAGTCCGAGTCCCAGCCGCCAGTGCCGAAACCGACCTGGCCGAACACTTCGCGGTGCTGGAACGAGAGTTTGGCGAACGCCTTGGAGGTGGCGACGAAGTCGTAGAACGTGCGGTCGTCCCACAGTGGCACCAGGGTGTTCCACAGTGCCTTGAGACGTGGCACGTCGCGGTCGCGGATCGCCTGCTGGATGTCACCGAAGCGCGAGCCGTCCTCCAGCGCGTCGGCCCAGGCGTCGGCGACTTCCTGGAACAGGGCTGGAAGGTCGGCCAATTTCTGTGCGTAGTAGGTCTGGCCTTCCAGATCGATGACGGTACTGCCCGAGGCGGGAGTCAGGGGGTTGGGGAACGGTTTTGTCTCCAGGCCCAGCTTGTCGACATAGTGATAGAACGCGGTGGAGGACACCGGAAAACGCATGCCGCCCAACTCGGCAATCACCCCTTCGGCGCCATTGAACGCCTGTGAGCGCAGGCGCCCACCCATTTTCGAGGCCTCGTAGACCACGGGCTTTAGGCCCAGCTTCATCAACTCGTACGCCGCCACCAGGCCGGCAATCCCGGCACCGACAATCGCCACTTCCGCACCGTGGTTATGGGCCGGGATACTGCCCAGGCCCGCCGGATGCTCGATCCAGTCGTCAAAGGCGAAGGGAAAGTCCGGCCCAAAAATGGTGATGGGCTTCTTACCGTCTGCTGGGTGGCGATTGTGCTTGTTCATGACTGACCTTGATGGGCGACTCGACGCGGTGTTCGCGTCTGAGTATAGGAAAGATGCCAGCCATTCTAGGGAGGGTGGGACACGTTAATAAGACACAATATGTCGTCGTTTTGAGTGCAATCCAGTCATTTTGATCTGTTCATCAAGCGTAATGACGAAACCCGTCCCCCGCAGGTTAAGTTATGTAGGGCCTAGACGGGCTGGCCCCGATCAATCTTGCTGCTGAGGATGATCGAAGTAGTGGTCTTTTCCACGCCGTCCACGCTGCCGATCTGGTCCAGCAACTGGTCCAGTTGCTCCGGCGAGTCCGTGCGCAACCAGGCGACATAGTCGAACTCACCGCTGACCGCGCACAGCTGTTGCACTTGGGCCATGGCGCTCAAGCGTCGCAGCACGTCCTTGCCCGAGCGCGGCTGGACCTTGATGCCGACATAAGCCTGCAAGCCACCGTCAATCACCCGTTGGCCCAGGCGCACGCCATATCCGGTAATCACCTTGGTCTTTTCCAGGCGCGCCAGCCGCGAGGTCACGGTCGTGCGGGCGATACCCAGTTGCCGGGCAAGCATGGCGACGCTCTCTCGGGCGTTGATTTGCAGCGCCGCGATCAGTTGCCGGTCGATTTCGTCGAGGACGGGGGGGCGGGTGTCAGTCAAAGGGGGGCTCCGGCGCAGGCATCGATGGCGAGCATGTTACAGGCTCACGCGCTCGAAATAGCCAATGGCGGGTAACGCCAGTGCGTGCCACGCAAAGGCGAGGTCCGCCTGGGACGACCTGAGCCAGATACCTTCCTGGTAAATCAGTTGTTCAGCGGGCAATTGCAACAGAGCGTCCAGCAAGAACGACTGCACCGAGCCTTGATCCTCGCTGCTTTCGGTTTCCCAATCGTGCTCGAAACACCGTATCTGCACTTGTTCTTCGTCGAAGCTTTCGAACTGAGGCCGATTGCCCAACCATTGCGGATGTATCCGCAGCGTATGCGCTTGGACATCGAGGAACAGCAATTGCCAGCCCCGGTAGCTTCCACACTGTTCTGCCACATCGGTTGCCATACAGGTCAGCGCCAGATAGCGGCCGTTTGGTGACCAGGTCATCGAGGGTGCCAGATCAACCAATGCGCAACCCGAGGCCGTTAGCAGGTGTCCGCCGAGACGGGGTGTACCGGCACGTACCCAGCTGTCGGCGTATTCCGTCTCGCTGCCGAACAGCCAGGCGGCATCCTGATCATTCGGCGCAGGCTGGATGAAATCACCCTCGGCGGTGGCCGCTTGTGGGCGGTCCACCAGGCGCCAAGGCTCGACGGTGCTGAGCTGTGACGCTGTCGGTTGCAACTGCACCGTGTTGTAGAACAGTCGGGATTGTTCGTTTGGACGAAAAAAGGGCGAGTCACTGCCAACCTCCGGCGCGGCGACGTTGAATCGCTGCAATGGGTTGCTTTCCCTATTGTTATCCAGCCGACCTTGAACGACCGCCAGGCTCAGCCGGCCATCGCGAAAGTCGAGTATTCGCTCTATCCACATTGCAGGTCCTTCCAGCAAGCATTGCTCCTGCAAGTCTGCTACCACCGCGTGGGTAGTAACAGTGGTTGAACCGTCGAAGGGCAGCAGCGCCAGGTAGCGCCCACATTCGGAGACTCGATGATCCAGCAACCAGGTTCCAGGCAAGGACCAGTCGCCGATCCTGCAGCGATAGCCACCCAAGCCTTCGCGATTGTCACCGAGCCAGGTCAGGACAGCGCGCACGTCGCCCTGCAACGGTTGTTGCGTCTCGATACAGGAATCGCCTCGCCGGCCCTTGCTGTCCAGCGGCATCACAATCGCCATGCGGGTCAGCTTGAACTCACCGACCTGCACGCGCCCCTGGGCGTCATGACCGGTCTGGGTTTCGGTATCGCCATGGATACTGTCCAGGCGATAGCCATAACGGCCGGATCCTGGGCGCGGATAGTCGAGGTACGCGCCGATACGCACATGGTCGGCGTCGAGGCCCAGCAGTTCATGCCAGTAGAAGGACGGTTCCGCGGCGCTCTTCACCCAAGGCGAGGGCAGGACGCGCCAGCCGGTGTCGAGCTGCCACAACCAATACTGGTCGCCCTCCGTTTGACTGCCTTGCTCCTGGGCCAGGCACACCAGGGCGCGTTGATCGGTGCTCCATATCAGCGGTGCGTCTGCCGCCATCAGCAGGTCGGACGGTTGCCCGTTGACGCTGACGGTATAGCGCGGCGAAAGCAGGGGATCCAGTGGCTGGGCCAAGTCACGAAAGGTCGAGGGTAATGAGATATCGCCCTGCAGGCATTGCTGGCCATCAGCGGAGCGCCGTTCAAAGGTCTGCTCAGGATGCCAATCGGATTCCAGCCATAGGTCGGCGACAGGCACCAGAGGGGTGACGCTGGCCGTTTGCAGCAGCTCATCGAGGCGGGTTTCGCGAACGCTGTCGTCCACCAATGGACTGTGGCGACCGCGCAATACGTCGAGATCAAACGTGTCCAGCTCCCAGAGCTCGCTATCGGCACAGCGGTACAGCTGGCGCTGCTGACGATCAAGGACCACCAGGCCCCAGCTCTGCCGGGACGGTATTGGCGCAGCAAAATAACGTCCATCGCTGGAGAACACTGCCGAGGAGCCAATGCCTTGCAGGAGCACACCGTCGGGGAACAGATAATCGCAATAGGTGGGGCCGCCCATTGCGATTTCACTGTGGTTGAACACCCGGATCGGCTCGCCTTCCGGGGTCAGCAGCGGCTCGTTGCCTCCCCAGGCACTCGGTCCTTTGGCGCAAACCACGACCAAGCCCAGACGCCGCTCCCAGGCACTGACGCACGCGAGCCCGCCGATGATGCCGACGATGGCCACCAGAATCCCCCACCACTCGGGCAGGGCCCTGCCCAGGCTGAAGCCCAGGCCGAACACGGCGCCGATCATCAGCCGGGCAACGCCTCGCGCCGTCGATAAAAAGCCGAAACGCGCGGCAAGTCCCATCAGCAGGCCGAAGAACAGCACCACCAATAAAGCCAGCACAGGTGGCAGCAGCGTGACGAAAAAGGCCGGCACCAGCAGGATGCTGAGTTGCCAGAACAGGTCAAGAAACAGTCTAGAGAGGCTGGGGCTGGCGATGATGGGCGTCTCGGTGAGGAAGCGGAGCGGTCTTGGGTGTGAGGATTGTGAACTTCACAGAGTATTACTGCAGGTGAGTAGAGGGACAAGGGCGGGGCAGCGGCTGGTTACCAGAGTTGTTATGGGCATCAAAGTTAAAGCTCAATTCGACAAAAAAACCAGACCCGGATGGGTCTGGTTGTAGGGGCCGCCGGCGTCTAGACAACTTCCTCAATATCGAGTGCTCACGTTCCAGCACGGTGCAAGTAGCGATTAAAAATCGAAGAACACCGTTTCTGATTCACCCTGCACATGAATGTCGAACCGATAAACCAACGTGCCATCCAGCGTGGAGCGCCTGGCAATCAGGGATTCGCGACGTGGCGGCTGCTCGATCAGACCCAGGATGGGGTCCACGGCGTTCGCCTCGGCTTCGTCGTCGAAATACAGGCGGGTCTGCAAGTGAATGTTGATCCCGCGAGCAAACAGGGCAACGTTGATATGCGGGGCCATGGGCAAACCTGCGGCGTTTTTCACTGTGCCGGGTTTTACGGTCTTGATTATCCACTCTCCATCATCGGCGGTGGCCGTCCGGCCAAAACAGTTGAAGGACTTTTCCAGATTGTATTCGGTGTCGTAGACGCCTTCTGGATTCGCCTGCCAGAACTCCAGAAACGCATCACGAATCAAATGGCCGTTACCGTCATAAACGTGGCCCATCAGTACGATGTGTTCACCTGGTGCGCCACGCTTGGCCATTTCATTCCAGACTTCCTGTTCTCGCGGCGGATTGCCTGCCGCCTGCAGTGCCAAACCGATATGCACATAAGGGCCGGCCGTTTGCGAAGGGGTTTCAGGCAGAAGTTGAACGGACATTCGCATGCCTCCTCAGCGGTTTTCGAAGTGGGTCTTGCGCTGTCCGCGCAGAACAATATCAAAGCGATAAGCCAGGCAATCCATCGGATTGGCCATGCTCATATCAAGCTTGGCGATCAAACTTTGCACCGCCTCCTGATTCGCGATCGTCTTGACGATCGGGCACATGGGAATGAGCGGATCACCTTCGAAATACAGCTGAGTAATCAAACGTGTGGAAATGGATGGGCCGCTGATGGATACGTGGATGTGGGCCGGTCGCCAGTCATTGGGGCCGTTGCGCCATGGGTAGGGACCCGGTTTGACCGTGCGGAAGCTGTAGTGGCCGTCACGGTCAGTCAGCGCGCGGCCGACCCCGCCGAAATTGGGATCAAGCGGTGCCAGATAACTGTCTTTCTTATGCCGGTAACGGCCACCCGCATTGGCTTGCCACATTTCCACCAACGTATGGGGAATTGGCTTACCGAACTGGTCACAGACCCGGCCCGCGACGATGATGCGTTCGCCGATGGGCAGGCCTCCGTGATTGAAATTGAGCAGCAGATCGTTATCGTGCGGGCCCATTTTCAGGTGGGAAAAATCCGGGCCGCTGGTTTCCGACAAAGACTGGGGAATGCTCACCAGGGCCTGGCGTGGTGAGCGCAGGATCGAAGTCTTGTAGTCAGGTGTCAGGGCTTTGGGGTGCCAATTACGGTCACGAATGACGAAGCGGCTGTCATGCGCATCAGACATGTCGATTTTTCCTATTGTTATGGATCGTCAGAGGCAAGTGCTGCGTTGGCAGCGACTGGTAGCCCAGTTTCCTCTTGCGCGACCTAATCCAAAATTGAAAAAACCGACTTGATCCATAACCGGATGGTTATGGATATTTTCCTTCGAGGTATTCCTTCCCGACTTCGCGAAGGGCCTCCATGCACCACTGCGCCTGGGGTGTGACCGGCAACGCGGGATTTGTGCATAGCCCCACGGAACCGCCTGGTTCGCGCGTCCCTAATTCCAGCTCCACCAATGCGCCTTGTCTCAAGTCCTGCCGGACAGCGTCGAAAGGCGCTACCCAGATGGCCTGGCTGCATTGTACGTAGCGTCGACTCAACGCGACCGACAGGGTTTCCAGGCGCTGGCGTGATGGGGTGATACCGTGCTGCACAAACAGGGCGTCGGCGAATTTACGGATCGTCGTCCCCGCCAATGGAAGTACCCATGGATAGTCTTCGAGGCTCTTTTGCCCCTGTGGATTTGCGAGCACGGGATGGTTGTTACACACCACCAGGGTCATGGATTCGCTGTAGAGGTGTTCGAACGCCAGCCCATGAATCAATGGACTATCGGTCATTCTGCCTACCACCAGGTCCAGCTCCCCGACGCGCAGTTGCGATAGCAAGTACGCACTGGGGCCGGTCACCACACTGACCACCAGGGCCGGATGTCGAGCATGCAATCGACAGACAACCTCCGGAATCAACAGGCTTTCAACCGTGGAGAGCACGCCAACGCTAAGGACAACAGGTTCGTGGACACCTGCGCGCAAGCTATTGACCCCCTCGCGCAGCGCTTGCACGCTCGGCCCCGCATATCGCAGAAAAGCTACACCGGCTTCCGTCAGCGTCGCCCCTTTCTTGCTTCGCTCGAACAACACGGCAGCCAGCAACGTTTCCAGCTCCTTGAGCGTCTTGGAAAGCGCCGGTTGGCTGATTGCCAATTTGTCTGCCGCACGGGCCAGGCTTCCCTGACGCGCCACTTCGAGAAAACACACCAGATGACGGAATTTGATGCGTGTGTCGATGTTCACTCGGGTCGCTGCCTTCAAAGTACTTGGGATGCGCAGTGTTTGTGCTGCCGGTTGCCGCGCGTGGGCTACTTTTCCAACAGTATCAGCCTTGGTTGTCTGTCTGCTCTGTGCATGACGTCCGGGCGTGCAAAGTCCGCCGTCTCGAAAACACAAAAGCCGCGCAATGCGCGGCTTTCAAGATGGTGGGCCCACACGGACTCGAACCGTGGACCAAAGGATTATGAGTCCTCTGCTCTAACCAACTGAGCTATAGGCCCTCAGTAGGTCGCGGATTATAGCGACGGTTTCTCGGCTGTGCTATCCGAAAAATCCGATACGGTCATACGAAGAAACGTTGCGGCAAACTCTTCGGCACACAGAGGCAGGCTGACGATGTAGCCCTGGATCTGTTCGCAACCTTCCTCGGTCAGGAATTGTTGCTGGGCCAAGGTTTCGACGCCTTCGGCGATGATGGTGAATTGCATGCTGCGGCCCAGGGCGATGATTGCCCGCACGATGGCCGCGTCGTGGGGGTCGTCGGGCAGGCCGCGGACGAAGGACTGATCGATCTTGAGGATGTCCAGTGGCAGGCGCTTGAGGTAGCTCAGGGATGAATAGCCTGTACCGAAGTCGTCAATGGCCAGTTGCACGCCGAGTTTTTTCAGTTGGTGCAGTACCGTCAGGGCTTCTTCGGCCTGGCTCATGATGAAGTTTTCGGTAATTTCCAGTTGCAATAGGCCAGGTTCAAGTTGGTGCTCGCGCAGCAGTTGTTCGATACGCCCCAGTAGGTTGGGTTGGCGCAGCTGGGCTCCGGCCAGGTTGACCGAAAGGGGGCCAAGGCTGTCGTAAGCGTCGTTCCATTCGCACAGTTGCCGGCAGGCGCGCTCCAGTACCCAATCGCCGATTTGCAGAATCATGCCGTTTTCTTCCGCCAGGGGGATGAAATGCTCAGGCGGCACGTCGCCAAACGTGGGATGAGTCCAGCGAATCAGCGCTTCGGCCCCTACCAGTCGGTTGTCGGCAAGGCTGATTTTCGGTTGGAAAGACAGTGACAACTCGTTGCGTTCAATCGCTCGCCGCAGCTCGTGTTCCAGCGCCACGCGCTCGCTGGCCTGGGCGGTGAGGTCGCGGGTGTAGCTTTCCACCCGGTTGCGGCCCTTGGCCTTGGAGCGGTACATCGCCGCGTCGGCATTCTTGACCAGCGTGGCGACGTCGCAGCCATCCTGGGGGTAGAGGCTGGTGCCGATGCTGGCGCTGATGAAAAATTCGTGTTCGCCGGCCTGGAACGGTGCGGCGAAACAGCTCAACAGTTTCTGCGCAATATGCTCGGCATCGCTGGGCTGCTGCAGGCCTGGCAGTAGGATGATGAACTCATCGCCGCCCAGACGCGCCACGGTGTCAATGTCGCGCAACTGTTCGCGCAGGCGCACGGCAATGCCTTTGAGCAGCAGGTCGCCGACCGGGTGCCCGAGGCTGTCGTTGATGTGCTTGAAGCGGTCCAGGTCCAGGAACAGCACCGCCCCCTGGCCGCCATTTTCCTGCTGGCTGTTCAGGGCCGTCAGCAAGCGGCTTTCGAACAGCGTGCGATTCGGCAGGCCGGTGAGCGGGTCGTGGTGAGCCTGGTAGTCGAGCCGGGCCTGGGCGTGCTTGAGGCTGGAGATGTCGGCGAAGACTGCGACGAAATGGGTGATTTGTTGGTCCCGATTACGCACCGCGCTGATGGTCAGCCAACTGGGGTACAGCTCGCCGTTTTTGCGCCGATTGGAAATCTCCCCCTGCCAATGCCCCTCAGCCGTCAACTGGTGCCACATCGCGGCGTAGAAGGCGCTGTCATGCAGGCCGGAAGCCAATAGCCGTGGCGTATGCCCCAAGGCTTCGGTTTCGCTGTAGCCGGTGATTTCAGTGAAGGCGCGATTCACGGCGCTGATGTGTTGCTGCGTATCGGTGATCAGGACGCCCTCGGCGGTGCTTTCGAACACCGTGGCGGCCTGTTGCAGTTTTTCCTGCATCAGATGACGTTCGGTGATGTCCCGGGCGATGGTCAGCATGCAGTCGTCATTACCGATGGGCAGCGGACGGCTGGACACTTCGCAGAGCCGTATCTGCCCGTCATTGCGGCGGATATGGCAGCTGAAATCCCTCACGAAACCGTCGCGGTTGAGCAGATCGAGCATCTGTTTGCGTTCGTTGAGATTGACCCAGATGCCCAGGTCCAGGGTGGAGCGATCCACCGACAGGGCGCTGTTGAAGCCGGTGATACGGCTGAAGCCTTCGTTGACTTCAATCAGCAGGCCGTCGCTTTGCCGTGACAGCAGCAAGCCGTCGGGGGAGGCGTGGAAGGCCTTGGCGAACTTCTCCTCGGACGTCTGCAATTGCTGCTGGGTTTCCTTGAGCTGGCTGATGTCACGCACCACCACGACCAAGGCGGGCGTCGTGTCGAGGTCGAAGGGTTCGGCGGAGATCAGTCCGGTGAATTCCTGGCCGTTGCTGCGACGAAAGGGCATTTCCAGATTGCGAATGCTCCCGGCCTGCAAACGCTGCAACAGGCTTGGACCAACGCCCTGGATGCCCCAGATATTCAGTTCGGTCGCGGTCTGGCCCACCACCTCTGCGGCACCCAGGCCAATCTGTTCTTCGAAGGCTTTGTTGACCTCCAGCAGGCAGCCGTCCATCAGGCGCGCTATCACCAGGATGTCCGGGCACTGGCGGAACACCGAGGCGAATTTCTGCTCCGAGAGGCGCAGTGCTTCCTCGGTGCGCTTGGCTTCACTGATGTCGATCATCAGTCCGCGCATCACGGGTTCGTGGCCGTGCTCGATCAGGCTGACAATGTCACGCACCCATAGGCAGCGGCCGTCGGCGGTGATGACGCGGTAGTCGATGCAGTGGTCTCGGCCCGCCGCCACTTCATGGTCGCAATAGGTCTGGGCGCGGATCAGGTCGGCTGGATGAATGATGTTGCGCCAGAACCCCGGAATCAGCCAATGGGCAAGGGGATAGCCGAGCAACGCTTCGGCGTGGGGGGAGACGTAGCTGTAGGTGAAATCGCTAACCCTTGCTTCCCAGGCAATCGCCGACAGACTTTCCACCAGCCCACGGTAGTGGTATTCGCTGCTGCGCAGTTCCTGTTCAAGCTCGACTCGCCTGGCGATTTCCGAGCTGAGCCGACGGTTGATGCGAATCACTACTGCGAGCACGCCGATCAAGAGGAGCAGCGCGGGCAGGCCGTAAAGCAGCAAGTCTGACCAGAGTTGGCGGTAATCGTGGACATTGCCGACCCACTTCTCCTGGATTTCGGTGATCTCGGCCGGGCTCATGTCTGCCAGGACCTTGTCCAGGATGCCCACCAGGATCTTGTTGTCCCGAGGGACGCCCATTGCCAGTTGATAGCGATAAGGTGTTTCCCCGCTGACATAAAGGCCGTCGAGCTTGAGCTGGCGCAGGCTCCAGACACTGGAGGCCAGATCGCCCACCACGGCGTCCACTTCATCGGTTGCCAGCGCTTGCAGGGCTGAACTGACATTGGGTAGCGCCACCAGGTTCAGGTCGGGATGGTGGTTGCGCAGCAGTTCGTGGGGTGCGTAGTTCTCCACCACGGCGATTTTCAGCCCGTAGAGATCTTTGAGGTTGTGAGGCTGTGCGCCGCCATGATGGGCCAGGATGACGATTGGGAAATCGAGATACGGGCGGGTAAACGCCAGGTAATTCTGCCGTTCGGGGGTGGACATGATGCCCGGCAAAAGGTCGATCTTGCCCTGTGCGGCCTGCTCCAGCACTACAGTCCAACTGACCGGCTCGATGGGGGTGAGCTTGATGGCCAGCCGCTCACGGATGATATCGACGTAATCGGCGGCCAGGCCCTGATAGCGGCCCTGATCGTCACGAAATTCAAACGGTGGCCATGAGGCATCGACACCCAGGCGCAAGTCGGGGTGGTCCTTGAGCCAGCGGAGCTCCTCTTCAGTGAGCGTCAACGCGCCAGCTGTTGCGGTCCAGGTTATTAATGACAGCAAAAGCGCGGCCGTCAGTCTGGGCATCAGTGTCTCATCATGGCTTGGGGAGGATGTTTCGAGTGTAGACGGGCAATAGGGCGGGGGGACAGCACGGGGGGATTTTATCTGTAGATAACAAAACCCCCGGCAGGGCCGGGGGTTTGAGGGTCACTCGTCGAGGAAGGAGCGCAGATGCTCGCTTCGCGTCGGGTGGCGCAATTTGCGCAACGCCTTGGCTTCGATCTGACGAATTCGCTCACGGGTGACATCGAACTGTTTACCAACTTCCTCAAGGGTGTGGTCGGTATTCATGTCGATGCCAAAGCGCATGCGCAGTACCTTGGCTTCACGAGCGGTGAGGCCGGAGAGTACTTCGCGAGTCGCTTCCTTGAGGCTCTCAACGGTGGCGACATCGATCGGAGACTGCATGGTGGAGTCTTCGATGAAGTCACCCAGATGGGAGTCTTCGTCATCACCGATCGGGGTTTCCATGGAGATCGGCTCTTTGGCGATCTTCAGTACCTTGCGGATCTTGTCCTCAGGCATTTCCATGCGTTCGCCCAGCTCTTCCGGAGTCGGTTCACGACCCATTTCCTGCAACATCTGCCGGGAAATACGGTTGAGCTTGTTGATCGTCTCGATCATGTGCACCGGAATACGGATGGTGCGGGCCTGGTCGGCGATCGAGCGAGTGATCGCCTGACGGATCCACCAGGTGGCATAAGTCGAGAACTTGTAGCCGCGACGGTATTCGAACTTATCCACCGCCTTCATCAGGCCGATGTTGCCTTCCTGGATCAGATCGAGGAATTGCAGGCCGCGGTTGGTGTACTTCTTGGCGATAGAGATCACCAGACGCAAGTTCGCTTCAACCATCTCTTTCTTCGCGCGGCGGGCCTTGGCCTCGCCGATCGACATGCGACGGTTGATGTCCTTGATCTCGGCGATGCTCAGGCCGGTTTCGGTTTCCAGTGCGCTCAGTTTCTGCTGGCAACGAATGATGTCCGGTTGCAGGCGACCAATGGCTTCAGCGTATTTGCTTTTGCCTTTGGCCAGTGCATCGGTCCAGCTCTCGTCGACTTCGTGGCCAGGGAACTGACGCAGGAAATCGGCACGCGGCATGCGGGCATCACGCACGCACAGTTGCATGATCGCGCGCTCTTGCTGACGCAGGCGATCCAGGGCGCTACGAACACGCTCCACCAAGCCTTCGAACTGCTTGGGCACCAGCTTGATTGGCATGAACAGCTCGGCCAGTGCCAACAGCTCGGCAATCGCCTGCTTGTTGTTGCGACCGTGCTTTTTCAGCGCCTTGCGGGTGATTTCCATCTGGTCGGCCACAGCACCGAAACGCTGTGCAGCGATGACCGGGTCCGGACCGCTTTCGGCTTCTTCCTCGTCGTCGCTGGCTTCGGCGTCGTCGTCATCGGTGTCGTCGTCGGCCTTGACGGCTTTCGCATCGATCGGCGGCGGCACTTCGGCGGCAGGCGGCGCAATGCCGTCGTCCGGGTCGATGTAACCGCTCAGGACGTCGGACAGGCGGCCACCTTCGGTGGTGACGCGGGTGTACTCGGAGAGAATATGGTCAACCGTGCCAGGGAAGTGCGCGATTGCGCCCATCACTTCACGGATGCCTTCTTCAATACGCTTGGCGATTTCGATTTCGCCTTCGCGTGTGAGGAGCTCTACCGTACCCATTTCACGCATGTACATGCGCACGGGGTCGGTGGTGCGACCAATGTCGGTCTCGACCGCTGCCAACGCTGCGGCCGCTTCTTCAGCGGCCGCCTCGTCGGTATCGGCGTCGGCCAGCATAAGGGCATCCTTATCTGGAGCAACCTCGAATACGTTGATCCCCATGTCGTTGATCATGCGGATGATGTCTTCCACCTGTTCCGGATCTGAAATATCCTCCGGCAGGTGGTCGTTGACCTCCGCGTAAGTCAGGTAGCCCTGCTCACGACCCAATAGGATCAACTCTTTGATACGAGACTGCTGTTGCGCTTTTCCGGACATAACACCCTATCCACTGAAGGTCTTGGCGGGCAAAAAACAAGCCGAGGATTATACCTGAGCTGTGACCTCACGCGCCAGTTGAGGTCGGGTTTGATGCGCAAACATTGCGGCTGAGTAAGTCGCGCAATTGGTTTTTCTCTTCGCTGGTCAACTCGCTCTGGCGAGCTTTTCGCAGAAGTTGTTCCAGATTTCGCTCGCGTTGGCGGGCGGACAAGCTAGTAATGGTGTCGAAAAACTGTTGTTCAAGGTTGTCTCCTTCAATCAGCCATTCCTTCTCGGCCAGGGCCTTCAACAGGCGTCCCTGCTCGGTGCCGTGCCAGCGCGCGATCAACTGGAAGGAGTTTAGCTTGGGGTTCTTCTGCACGGCTTCAAGGAGTGCGACCAGCAATTGCGTATTGCTGTGGTCCTCGGCGGCGAAGTGCCCGGCGTCCTCGACTTTTCCAGCCAGTTGCGGGTGATGCAGTAAAGTGCGCAGGGCGGCCAGTGTTGGTGGTTCGACGGCGGCCGGCACGCGCGGGGCACGTGGCTGGTCACGATCGCCGCGCTTGCCGTTCTTGTCCCAGGGTTTTTTGTCCCATTTCTTGCCGCCGCTGCCGGGTTTTTTCGGCGTCCATTCCTGCTGCGGCGCATAGTCCTGCTGGGGTTGATGATAGTCGGCGAAATCTGGCATCGCGTCGTAGTCGATGCCCGGGTCGTAAGCCGGCGGCGCCTCTTGGGGGGCGCTGTGGACCAATTGATTGACCGCTTCGCTGTTCAGGCCGGTGATTTCGCTCAGGCGCTGGCGCATCAATGTGCGCAGGTTGGCACCGGGTACCTTGTCGATCAGCGGTGCCGCGAGGGTGGCCATGTGGGCCTTGCCCTCGAGGGAGCGCGGATCGGCTTCTTCGGTCAACTGCTGGAAAAAATAGTCGGCCAACGGTTGCGCATGCTGGTTGATCCGCGCACGGAACGCATCGGTGCCCTCGGAACGCACCAGGGTGTCCGGGTCTTCGCCCTCGGGCAGGAACAGAAAACGTGCCCTGCGCCCATCCTGCAGGCACGGCAAGGTGGCTTCCAGTGCGCGCCAGGCGGCATTGCGGCCGGCCTGGTCGCCGTCAAAGCAAAACAATACGTTGGGCACCACGCGGAACAGGCGCTTCATGTGTTCTTCGCTGGTGGCCGTGCCCAGGGTCGCGACGGCGTTGCGCAGCCCTTGCTGGGCCAGGGCGATAACGTCCATGTAGCCTTCGACGACAATGATTTCGTCGAGGTTGCGGTTGTTTTTGCGCGCCTCGTACAGGCCGTAGAGTTCCTGGCCTTTATGAAATACCGGGGTCTCCGGGGAGTTCAGGTACTTGGGCTTGTCGTCGCCCAGTACCCGGCCACCAAAGGCAATGATTCGCCCGCGGGTGTCGCGGATCGGGAACATCACCCGGTCGCGGAAGCGGTCGTAGCGTTTGCCGGTTTCGGCATTCTCGACCAGCAGGCCAGCGTCGATCATGGCGCGTTGCTGCAGCGTGTCGCTGCTTAGATGCTTATAAAGATTGTCCCAGCCGGGCGGGGCGAAGCCGAGACCGAAGTCCCGGGCGATTTCGCCGGTCAGGCCACGGCCCTTGAGGTAGTCCACCGCCGCTTTGCGTGCCGGATGGCTTTTGAGGGCCTGGCGATAAAAGTCGGCCGCCGCGGTCAATAGCGGATAGAGCGGCGAGTCGGTTGGTTGACGCGGTTTGTGCTGTCGACCGCTTTCCTCTCGGGGAATTTCCATGCCGGCGGCTTTGGCCAGTTCTTCGACGGCCTGGGGAAAGTCCAGGTTGTCGTGGTCCATGATGAAGCCGAGGGCGTTGCCGCCAGCGCCACAGCCGAAACAGTAGTAGAACTGTTTGTCGGGGCTGACGCTGAAGGAGGGGGTTTTCTCTTTGTGAAACGGGCAGCAGGCGGTGTAGTTCTTGCCCGCTTTCTTCATTTGCAGGCGAGAGCTGACCACGTCGACGATGTCGGTGCGGTTCAGGAGGTCGTCAATAAAGCTCTGGGGAATCAGCCCGGCCATGGCGTTCTCATCATCACTGCGCGAAATATGGACCCGAAATCAGCAGGCGTAACCGACTCTAGGTCTTGAGGCACGGTAAAACGGTGGCTCGACCGGGTCGTCTGCATCATCGCTGTCGGGAAGTGTATCTGCCGATAATCCACTGACGTTAGTAACTATCAGTATTCGACCAGTATTCGACTGTTTGAATGTGTTGCGCTGAGTCCGGTAACGGCCGGTCAGGCCTCGGATAGCTCATAAAGCGGGCACGCAAGCAGGTGCCTTGGGCTGATCGTCGTTAGAGGAATCAGGGGTGTGCTCGTCAGTAGCCTTGGAAGGCTCGTCAGAAGAGACGTGCACCGCTGGCAAAAGAGCCAGGTCTGACGTGGTGAAGCAGGTTGTCTCGGTCGCGTCTGCGGCTTTGACGGTGAAGCATCAAGCGTTATTCCGCAAATGCCATAAGCCCGGCTTGAGGGCCGGGCTTGGCAGAAGCTTGCTACGGACGTCTGTGTATTAGTACAGACGTACGGCGCGGCGCTGTTCGCGCTGAACTTTCTTGGCGTGACGCTTAACAGCGGCTGCTGCTTTACGCTTACGCTCGGAAGTCGGCTTCTCGTAGAATTCGCGGCTACGAACTTCAGCCAGAACACCGGCTTTTTCGCAGGAGCGCTTGAAACGACGCAGAGCTACGTCGAAGGGTTCGTTCTCTTTTACTTTGACGGCTGGCATCCAGAGCTACCTTCATTCATTACCGGGGTCAACATCCTCGCGGCAAAAGAGCACTTGAAGACGTCGGTTTTTAAGGGTTGCGGATGTTAACCCCTCATCGCTCGGAATGCAAAGCCTCTGATCGAAAACCGCTGGTCGGGGCACAACGCGGCGACTATTATGCGCGCCTTCGAATTCAGCCTCTACAAGGCGCAAACCCATGCTAGTACTGGGATTAGAAACCTCCTGCGACGAAACCGGCGTTGCACTTTACGACAGTGAGCGCGGTCTTCTGGCCGATGCGCTGTTTAGCCAGATCGATCTGCATCGCGCCTACGGTGGCGTGGTGCCCGAGCTTGCCTCCCGCGATCACGTCAAGCGTATGCTGCCCTTGATCCGCCAGGTCCTGGCCGAGGCCGGCAGTGTGCCGACAGAGATCGATGCCATCGCCTACACTGCGGGTCCGGGGCTGGTGGGTGCGCTGCTGGTAGGCGCTTCCTGCGCCCAGGCGCTGGCCTTTGCCTGGGACATCCCGGCCCTTGGCGTGCATCACATGGAAGGCCACTTGCTGGCGCCCATGCTGGAGCCACAACCACCGCAATTTCCGTTCGTCGCTTTGTTGGTGTCTGGCGGCCATACGCAGTTGGTTCGGGTCGATGGAATCGGTCAATACGAGCTCCTGGGCGAAACCCTTGATGATGCCGCCGGTGAAGCTTTCGACAAAACCGCGAAAATGATGGGCCTCAATTATCCTGGCGGACCGGAAATCGCGCGGCTTGCAGCTCAAGGTGTTGAAGGACGTTTCGTGTTTCCGCGTCCGATGTGCGACCGGCCGGGTCTTGATTTCAGTTTCAGCGGCCTGAAAACCTTTGCCCTGAACACTTGGCAGCGATGTGTAAGCGCCGGGGACGACAGTGAGCAAGCCCGTTGCGACATCTCGCTGGCGTTCCAACAGGCCGTGGTGGAGACTTTGACCATCAAGTGCAAGCGCGCCCTGAAGCAGGCCGGTCTCAAGCGCCTGGTGATCGCGGGTGGCGTGAGTGCGAACAAGGCCTTGCGGGTATCGCTGGAGAAAGTGCTCGGCGACATGAAGGGCGACGTTTACTACGCCCGGCCGGAGTTCTGTACCGATAACGGCGCGATGATTGCTTTTGCCGGCTGTCAGCGCCTGCAGGCTGGCCAGCATGAAAGCCTGGCGATCAGCGTGCAGGCGCGCTGGCCCATGGAGCAGTTGTCGCCGCTGTGAAGCGTCTTTTAAAAATGCCGTTCGCGCCCGGCGAACAGGTCGCGTAGATTGCCCCGGTGGCGCCAGACGATCAGTGCAACCAGTGCTGACATCGGTAGCAACGCCGCCGGTTCCTGCCAGGCCAGTAGCGGTAGGGTCAGCGGTGTGGCAATCAGTGCGGCCAGCGAGCTGGTGCGGGTCAGGTAGAACGTCAGCAGCCAGGCACAGACAGCCAGCAGGGCGGCGGGCGGATACAGGCCCAGCAGCATGCCGGCAGCGGTGGCGACACCCTTGCCGCCGCGAAAGCGAAAGTACAGCGGAAACAGGTGGCCGATAACGGCGCACACGCCGATCCAGGCCTGTTGCTGCAACGAGAGCCCTGCAAGGCTGGCGATCAATACCGGGAAAAGACCTTTGCAGAGGTCGCCAAGCAGGGTCAGGACGGCGAGTTTGCGGCCGGCCAGGCGCAGCATGTTGGTGGCGCCGGCATTGCCTGAGCCACTCATTCGCGGATCCGGGCGACCGGTCAGGCGGCTGAGCAAAATGGCAAAGGACAGCGAGCCGAGCAGGTAGGCGAGAATCGCCAGTAACCAAAACATGCTAACTATTCCGGGCGAGGACGCCCTGATTCTAACGGCGCATTGCGCCCTTGTCGTGCTGCGGAGAAGAGTGCTTGGACAGAGTGTTTATCGAGGGCCTGGAAGTCGACACGGTAATTGGTGCCTACGACTGGGAACGAGGCATCCGACAGTGTCTGCGGCTTGATCTGAGTTTCGCTTGGGATAACCGCCCGGCCGCCGCAGGCGATGACCTGACCCTGGCGCTCGACTATGCCAGCGTATCGTCGCGTATCCAGGCCTTTGCCGAGCAGGCGCAGTTCCAATTGGTCGAGACCTTTGCCGAACGACTGGCCCAAGAGCTGATGGATGAATTCAAGATCACCTGGCTGCGTCTGAAAGTGACCAAGCCCGGTGCCGTGCCGGCGGCCAGCGGTGTTGGCGTGGAGATTGAGCGCGGATGTCGCTGACTCAGGTTTTTCTCGGGCTCGGCAGTAATATCGAGCGCGAGACCCATTTGCGTGCAGGTCTTGAAGCCCTTGCTGGTTTCCTCGTGGACATACGCTGTTCGGCCGTGTTCGAGAGCCAGCCGGTGGGGATCAAGAGCGGTCCATTCTTCAATTTTGTCGTATCGGCCTTCACGGATCTGCCGCTGATGGAGCTGGACCGTCGCCTCAAGTTCATCGAGGCGGACAACGGTCGTTATGCGCCGGACCGCAAAGGTTTGCCGTTGGATATCGACGTGTTGTTGTATGGCGAGCAGGTGGGCAACTTCGACGGACTGATTCTGCCTCGCGCCGAAATCCTCAAGAACGCCTTTGTGCTGTGGCCGCTGTCGTTGATCGCGCCGGATCGGATTCATCCTGGCGTAGGCAAAAGTTTTGCCGCTTTGTGGGATGAGTCGCAGATTGATCAGGTGCTGGCGCCGGTGGCTTTTGAGTGGCGAGGCCAGCAGCTTACGCCGTCGAATCTGTGAGGCGTCGGCCGCCATCGCGAGCTTGCTCGCTCCCGCATTGATTATCAGCGGACACATGCCTTGTGTTCGACTGAAGCCCTCTGTGGGAGCGAGCTTGCTCGCGATGGCGGTGGCACATCCAGCGAAGATGCAAGCCGCCCCATGACTTCCGTCAGTTTGCCGCGTCCTTGTACGCTTTCAATGCCCTGAGGCGCTCACGCTTGATCGCCTCGCCCAGTTCCGGCCCCTTGAAGCCTTTCTCCAGCAAGGGCTGCACCGCCACCCCCCGAGCCGCTGCTGCCGCACCGCGCAGATAATCAGCCTGTGGATAACTTCTCTCTTCAAGCCCCTTGCGTCCCCGTGCGTCCATCTCGCAGGCCGCGATGAACTCCTCGAAGCGCTGAGGTCGACGGTACACATCAAAGCTCTGCAGCAGCTCAAGCAAGGTAGAAGCCTTTAGCTCAAGCGCACGATGACCATGGGTGTGGTACTGGCCGACCAATAACGCCAACTCCTGGCAGTCACGCGGCACCTTGAAGCGCTCATTGACCGCCTTGATCGGTTTCAATCCCTTGTGCTCGTGAGCGATGTGGCGCGGCCATTCGTGTTCGGGTGTCAGGCCTTTCCCCACATCATGCAGCAGGCAAGCCCAGCGGACCGTCAGGGGCTGTTGGTGCAACGCTGCCTGTTCCAGCACGCTCAGGGTGTGCAAGCCCGTGTCGATTTCCGGGTGATGGGCTTCAGGCTGCGGTACGCCGAACAGCGCATCGACCTCGGGCATCAAGACCTTCAGGGCCGAGCAGTCGCGCAAGACCTGAATAAACACTTGCGGCTGGTTTTCCATGAGTGCGCGGGAGATTTCTTTCCAGCTGCGTTCGGCCGTCAATGCTTCCAATTCGCCGGAATCGCTGAGTTGGCCCATCAGTTCAAGGGTTTCGTCCGCGACTTTGAAACCCAGCGGAGCATAGCGCGCGGCAAAACGGGCAACTCGCAAGACTCGGAGTGGATCTTCGGCGAAAGCGGGAGAAACGTGGCGGAGTATGCGGGCTTCGAGGTCGCGCTGGCCATGATAGGGATCGGTCAGATTGCCGTGGTCGTCTTCGGCCATGGCGTTGATCGTCAAGTCCCTGCGGATCAGGTCTTCTTCGAGGGTCACTTCAGGGCTGGCATGAAACACGAAGCCGCCGTAGCCACGACCGCTTTTGCGTTCGGTACGAGCCAGGGCGTACTCCTCACCGGTCTTCGGGTCGAGGAACACCGGGAAATCAGCCCCCACGGGGCGAAACCCGTTGGCGAGCATTTCCTCGGCGGTGGCACCCACCACAACCCGATCTATATCGGTGACAGGGATGCCCAGCAGGCGATCGCGAACGGCACCGCCGACTTTATAAATCTGCATAAAAAACCTCCGTTGGTCCGACAGGATAACCTTTGCGCCGGACGTTCGGAGGTGAAAACGGGATCAAAGGTGAATGACGGCCAAGTCCAGGCGGCCATAGTCTCCTTCGGCTTGTTCGGTTCGGGGCGGCACATGATGAGTCTTCATCACTTGGTCACCCTGCAAGGTCTCCAGGTGGATGTCGAAGCCCCAGAGACGATGTAGGTGCTTGAGCACTTCATCGGTGGAGTCACCCAGCGGTTTTCGGTCGTGGGCCTGATGGCGCAGGGTCAGCGAGCGATCTCCCCGACGGTCGATGCTGTAGATCTGCACGTTGGGTTCGCGATTGCCCAGGTTGTATTGCGCAGCCAGGGTTTCGCGGATGACGCGATAACCGCTTTCGTCATGGATGGCAGGCACCAGCAGGTCATCTTTCTGGTCGTCATCGAGAATGCTGAACAGTTTCAGGTCGCGGATCACCTTGGGCGAGAGGTACTGCAGGATGAAGCTCTCGTCCTTGAAGCTGCTCATGGCGAATTTGATGGCCGATAACCAATCCGAACCGGCGATGTCCGGGAACCAGCGGCGATCCTCTTCGGTGGGGTGTTCACACATGCGCCGGATGTCGCGGTACATGGCAAAACCCAATGCGTAAGGGTTGATGCCGCTGTAGTACGGGCTGTCGAAGCCGGGCTGGAACACCACGCTGGTGTGGGAGGTGAGAAACTCCATCATGAAGCCGTCGGTCACCAGGCCCTCGTCGTACAGGTCGTTCATCAGCGTGTAATGCCAGAACGTGGCCCAGCCCTCGTTCATGACCTGGGTCTGGCGTTGCGGATAGAAATACTGGGCAATCTTGCGCACGATGCGCACGATTTCCCGTTGCCATGGCTCCAGCAGCGGCGCATGTTTCTCGATGAAGTAGAGGATGTTTTCCTGCGGTTCGGCAGGGAAGCGCGCGTTGTCTTTTTCGCTGTACTTGTCGGCGCCTTTTGGAATGGTGCGCCACAAATCGTTGATCTGCTTTTGCAGGTGCTCTTCACGGTCCTTTTGGCGCCGGCGTTCTTCTTCGGCAGAAATTGGATAAGGCCGTTTGTAACGGTCCACGCCGTAGTTCATCAGGGCGTGACAGGAATCCAGCAGATCCTCCACCGCGTCGATGCCGTGGCGTTCTTCGCATTGCATGATGTACTGCTTGGCGAACACCAGGTAATCGATGATCGAACTGGCATCGGTCCAGGTGCGGAACAGGTAGTTGCCTTTGAAGAAACTGTTGTGGCCGTAGCAGGCATGCGCCACCACCAGGGCCTGCATGCAGATGGTGTTTTCTTCCATCAGGTAGGCGATGCACGGGTCGGAGTTGATCACGATCTCGTAGGCCAGCCCCATCTGGCCGCGGCTGTAGGATTTTTCGGTGCTGAGGAAGTGCTTGCCGTAGGACCAGTGGTGATACCCCAGCGGCATGCCGACCGACGCGTAGGCGTCCATCATTTGCTCGGCGGTAATCACCTCGATCTGGTTCGGGTAGGTGTCGAGGGCATAACGGTCCGCGATACGGCTGATTTCGCGGTCGTAGGCCTGGATCAGCTCGAACGTCCATTCGGAGCCGGTGGAGATGGGCTGGCGCTTCTGCTCTTTTTTGGCGGTCATGTCACTAACCTGCGCTGGAAGAGTTCACGGAAGACCGGGTAGATATCCCCGGCCGAGACCAGTTGCTGTTGGGCAAATGTGTCGGAAAAAGCTTCGGCAATGCGTTCGTATTCGTACCACAACGCCTGATGTTCGCGTGGAGTAATTTCCACGTAGGTGTAGTACTGGACGAACGGCATGATCTGGTTGATCAGGATGTCACGGCAGATTGGCGAATCGTCGTTCCAGTTGTCACCGTCGGACGCCTGGGCCGCGTAGATGTTCCATTCGTTGGCTGGATAGCGTTCAGCCATGATTTCCTGCATCAGTTTCAGGGCGCTGGAAACGATAGTGCCGCCGGTTTCCCTGGAGTAGAAGAACTCTTCTTCGTCCACTTCCCTTGCGCTGGTGTGATGGCGGATGAACACCACATCAATCTTGTCGTAGTTCCGCTTGAGGAACAGGTACAGCAGGATGAAGAACCGCTTGGCGATGTCCTTGGTGGCCTGGGTCATGGAGCCGGACACGTCCATCAGGCAGAACATCACGGCCTTGGAACTGGGGTTGGGCTGTTTCACCAGCAGGTTGTACTTGAGGTCAAAGGTATCGAGGAACGGCACGCGATGAATGCGCGCGCTGAGTTTCTCGATTTCCGCTTCGAGGTCTTGAATGTCGCCGAAATTGTCGGGTTCTTCGCGCTTGAGGCGTGCCAGCTCTTCCTTGACCTCGCGCAGTTTGGCCCGACTGCTGCCCGATAGCGCAATACGCCGGGCGTGGGCCGAACGAAGCGTACGGATGATATTGATGCGCGAAGGATTGCCTTCATTGCTGATACCGGCGCGCACGGTCTTGAAGGTGTCGGTGCCGGTCAGGTTGCGCTTGACCAGGTTCGGCAGCTCCAGGTCCTCGAACATGAACTCGAGGAACTCCTCCTGGGTGATCTGGAAGACGAACTCGTCCATGCCTTCGCCGGAGTTGCCGGCCTTGCCGGGCCCCTTGCCACCACCGCCGCCTTGCGGGCGGGGAATGTGCTCGCCGCTGGTGAATTCCTTGTTGCCCGGATGCACCACGGTCTGTTTGCCGCCGCGGCCATGGTGAAGCACCGGCTCGTCGATGTCGCGGCCAGGAATACTGATCTGTTCGCCATGTTCCATGTCGGTAATGGAACGCCGGCTGACCGCCTCTTCGACGGCCTTCTTGATGTGATCACGGTAACGCCGCAGAAACCGCTGGCGGTTTACCGTGCTCTTGTTCTTGCCATTAAGGCGTCGGTCGATCACATAGCTCATAGGCCCCTCCGGGGAAGCTTCAAGTCGTCAGCTCCAAGCCACAAGGGATGCGCTGTCGAGCCTTGGCTCAACGGCTGTCCCCTGCAGCCTGTCGCTAGAAACCTGCCGCTGCTTATTGCGATTTGCGGACCCGCAGATACCACTCGGAGAGCAGCCGTACCTGTTTGTCGGTGTAGCCACGTTCGACCATGCGTGTGACGAAGTCGTTGTGTTTTTGCTGGTCCTCCTTGCTGGCCTTGGCGTTGAAGCTGATGACGGGCAGCAGGTCTTCGGTGTTGGAGAACATTTTCTTCTCGATCACCACCCGCAGCTTTTCATAGCTGAGCCAGGTTGGGTTCTTGCCGTTGTTGTTAGCCCGGGCGCGCAACACGAAATTGACGATTTCGTTACGGAAATCCTTCGGATTGCTGATCCCGGCCGGTTTCTCGATTTTTTCCAGCTCCTCGTTCAACGCCACGCGGTTGAGGATTTCGCCGGTTTCCGGGTCGCGGTATTCCTGGTCCTGGATCCAGAAGTCCGCGTACAGCACGTAGCGGTCGAAGATGTTCTGGCCGTACTCGCTGTAGGACTCCAGGTAGGCAGTCTGGATTTCCTTGCCGATGAATTCGATGTAGCGCGGGGCCAGGTATTCCTTGAGGAATCGCAGATAGCGCTCGCGGGTTTCCGCCTGGAACTGTTCCTGCTCGATCTGCTGCTCCAGCACATACAGCAGATGAACCGGGTTGGCGGCGATCTCGTGGGGGTCGAAGTTGAAGACCTTGGAAAGGATCTTGAACGCAAAACGTGTAGACAGGCCGTTCATTCCTTCGTCGACCCCCGCGTTGTCGCGGTATTCCTGGATCGATTTGGCCTTCGGATCGGTGTCCTTGAGGTTTTCGCCGTCATACACCCGCATCTTCGAATAGATGTTGGAGTTTTCCGGCTCCTTGAGGCGCGACAACACGGTGAACTGGGCGAGCATCTTCAGCGTGTCAGGCGCGCAGTGAGCCTTGGACAGCGAGCTGTTGAACAGCAGCTTGTCGTAGATCTTCACCTCGTCGGTAACGCGCAGGCAGTACGGCACCTTGACGATGTAGATCCGGTCGATGAAGGCTTCGTTGTTCTTGTTGTTGCGGAAGGTATGCCATTCCGACTCGTTGGAGTGCGCCAGCAGGATACCGGTGAACGGGATGGCCCCCAGGCCCTCGGTGCTGTTGTAGTTGCCTTCCTGGGTGGCGGTCAGCAAGGGGTGCAGGACTTTGATGGGCGCCTTGAACATCTCGACGAATTCCATCAAGCCTTGGTTGGCCCGGCACAGTGCGCCCGAATAGCTGTAGGCGTCGGCGTCGTTCTGCGGGAACTCTTCCAGCTTGCGGATATCGACCTTGCCCACCAGGGCCGAAATATCCTGGTTGTTTTCATCCCCCGGTTCGGTCTTGGCCACCGCGATCTGGTTAAGAATCGACGGGTAGAGCTTGACCACCCGGAACTGACTGATGTCACCGCCGAACTCGGCCAGGCGCTTGGTGGCCCATGGCGACATGATGGTACTGAGGTAGCGGCGTGGGATGCCGAAGTCTTCCTCGAGGATCGCCCCGTCCTCGGTGGCATTGAACAGCCCCAAGGGCGATTCGAATACCGGAGAGCCCTTGATTGCATAGAAGGGCACTTTTTCGATCAGTTGCTTGAGCTTTTCGGCCAGGGACGATTTACCGCCACCTACGGGGCCGAGCAGATAGAGGATTTGCTTCTTCTCTTCCAGGCCTTGGGCGGCGTGGCGGAAATAGGACACGATCTGGTCGATGCATTCCTCCATCCCGTGGAAGTCCTCAAAGGCCGGATAGCGGCGAATCACCTTGTTGGAGAAAATCCGCGAAAGCCTCGAGTTGGCTGAGGTATCCAGCAGTTCCGGTTCTCCGATTGCCAGCAACAGACGCTCTGCAGCCGATGCGTAGGCACTGCGGTCCTGCTTGCAGAGTTCGAGGTATTCCTGCAGCGAGTACTCCTCCTGCCGCGTGGACTCGAAACGTTGCTGGAAGTGGCTAAAAATACTCATGACGTCACCTCGCTCGATACGTGGAGCCGGTGGCGGATCAATCAGTCGATGCTGGACAGCCGCTGGGAACCCAACTGCCGTTTACCCCCCAGAATGCTTTCAAGAATGCAGGCTCCTGAAAGCTTACTCCCGATGACCCGTGCGCCGGTGTACCGGCTCTCCCCTGTTTTGGATGGCCTGAGGCTAAGGATAGTTCGGAATCGGAGAGGTAAAGGTGGAATGCGTAATTAGTTGTGGCAGACCGTTCGTCTGCCAGCGCCCAAGCCCACGGTTCACGCGGGCTTGGGCGACATAAAAAATTATTCCTGATTGCCTTGGGCTATTTCTGCAGGATAAAGCGTGCGCCACAACTCAAAACCGCCGTCCATGCTGTAGACGTCGCTGAAGCCTTGGCTGATCAGATAGCCGGCGGCGCTCTGGCTGGAGTTGCCGTGATAGCAGACCACGACGGTAGGCGCATCGAGATCGGCGGCACGGATGAAGTCGGCGATGGAAAGATTATCCAGGTGTGTCGAGCCCGGGATATGGTTAGCCGCATAGGTCTGGGGATCGCGTACATCGACGACGACGGCGCCTTGTTCACGCAGAGCCTGGGCCTGTTCCGGGGGGATACGCTTGAATTCGCTCATATAAAGCTCCTGTAGCCTGCAGCGCGGCGCCAACTAAACGGTGGTGCTCGCCGGCAGTGGTGCGGTGGTCGGGTGATGGGGAGTTGCATGGCCCTGCTCGTCGCAATCGCAACGCAGTTGCTCACCGGTGTCGACGTTCATCAGCGTCATTGCGCTGCCCCATACGCAGCCGGTATCGAGGGCGATCACTCCGGGCTCGTCGGATTGGCCTTCCAGCGCCGCCCAGTGACCGAAAATGACTTTCAGGTTACGGGTCTTGCGCTCTTTGTGCTTGAACCAAGGGGCGTAGCCGGGCAGGGCAGTCTCGATACCTTCCTTGCTCTTGAGATCAAGCTTGCCCTCGCGGGTGCAGAAGCGCATCCGGGTGAAATAATTGGTGATGACGCGAAGACGGGCCACGCCGGTGAGGTCGTTGCTCCACTTGACCGGTTCGTTGCCGTACATGCCATCCAGATACGGGGTGAACAGGTTGTCGTCGCGCAACGCCTGTTCGACCTCGCCGGCGCATTTGAGTGCCTTGCGCAGGGACCATTGGGGCGGGATGCCTGCATGAACCAGCGCCACGTGGCGCTGTTCGTCGTAGTGCATGAGTTTTTGCTGGCGCAACCATTCCAGCAGTTCAACGCAATCGGGGGCGTCGAGGATTTCGCTCAAGGTGTCGGATTTCTTCAGGCGCTCGATGTTCTGCCAGACGGCCAGCAAGTGCAGGTCGTGGTTGCCGAGCACGCAGACCAGCGATTGGCGGATGCTATAGAGGAAGCGCAAGGTCTCAAGGGATTGCGGGCCACGGTTGACCAGGTCACCCACCAGCCACAGCGTGTCTTTCTGCGGGTCAAAGGCGACGCGCTCCAGCAGGCATTTGAGCGGGTCGAGGCAACCTTGCAGGTCGCCGACCGCATACGTGGCCATCAGTGCAAGGCTCCGGGCACCGCCAGGCGAAAGGGCTTGATGATGGCGTCGAAGCGTTTGCCGTCCTCGGACAGCATCTGGTAGGTGCCCTGCATGGTGCCGACCTTGGTCGTCATCACCGTCCCGCTGCTATAGCTGTGGCTTTTGCCGGCCTCGATCAACGGTTGCTGACCCACCACACCTTCACCGCGCACTTCTTCGACATGCCCATCGCCGTCGGTGATGACCCAGTGCCGCGACAGCAGCCTGGCTGGCAAAGAGCCGTTATTGCGCACGGTAATGCTGTAGGCGAAGGCGAAACGGTTGTGCTCGGGTTGCGACTGTTCTGCCAGAAAACGGGTGGTGACGCTGACGTCGACCTGGTAGCGAGGATCGGGCATGCAAAAAGGCCTTAAAAACGAAGCGGGACGCGGGCGTGGCTGATGAGATCAGTCTAGGCCAAGTATCGGGTAGTAGACCAGAGTGGCGTCCCGCCCGATAGCGTTCATCGCCTGTCAGTTGGCATCGGCTTTTGGTACGACCTGTTCGCTGAGCTTGTCGGCCAGGCGCACGAAAGCCGCCAGGTCCAACTGCTCGGGGCGCAGGCTGCCATCGACGCCGGCGGCTTCGATTTCGGCACTGCTGAGCAGTAGTTTCAGGGTGTTGCGCAGGGTTTTGCGGCGTTGGTTGAACGCTTCACGTACCACCCGCTCCAGCAACCGATGATCCTTGGCCGGGTGCGGCAGGACCGCGTGGGGCACCAGGCGGACAATGGCCGAATCGACTTTCGGCGGCGGGTTGAATGCCCCCGGGCCTACGTTGAACAGGTGTTCGACCCGGCAGTGATACTGAACCATGATCGACAGGCGGCCCCAATCACCGCCGCCAGGGCCGGCAGCGAGGCGTTCGACCACCTCTTTTTGCAGCATGAAATGCATGTCGCGGATCAGGCCCGCGTTGCTCAGCAGGTGGAAGATCAGCGGCGTGGAAATGTTGTAGGGCAGGTTTCCGACCACCCGCAGGCTATTCGGCGCGGCGTTCAGGCTATTGAAGTCAAACTTCAGCGCGTCGCCCTGGTGCAGGTTGAAGTTGCTCTTGCCGGCGAACTGTTGGTTGAGGATCGGGACCAGATCCTTGTCCAGTTCCACCACGTCCAGTTGTGCGCCGCTGTCCAGCAGGCCCTCGGTCAGGGCGCCCTGGCCCGGGCCGATTTCCAGCAGGCGATCGTCGGGCTTGGCATTGATGGAGCGCAGGATGCGATCGATTACGCCAGCGTCATGCAGGAAGTTCTGGCCGAAACGCTTGCGCGCGCGGTGTTGGTATTGCTCGGTCATAAATGGGTCTCGGCCATCTGGTAGGCGGTTTCCAGTGCGACTCGCAGGCTGCCGGTATCGATCTTGCCGCTGCCAGCGAGGTCCAGGGCGGTGCCATGGTCCACCGACGTGCGGATGATCGGCAGGCCCAACGTCACGTTGACGGCCGCGCCGAAGCCTTTGTACTTCAGCACGGGCAGGCCCTGGTCGTGGTACATCGCCAGCACCGCGTCGCAGTGCTCCAGATATTTGGGGGTAAACAGAGTGTCGGCAGGCAGCGGGCCACGCAGGTCCATGCCCTCGCTGCGCAAGCGCTCCAATGTGGGTTCTATGATGTCGATTTCTTCGCGGCCCAGATGTCCGCCTTCACCGGCATGGGGATTGAGCCCACACACCAGGATGCGTGGCCGGGCGATACCGAATTTTTCCTGCAGATCGGCGTGCAGGATCCGCGTGACCCGCTCCAGGCGTTCCGGGGTGATGGCGTCGGCGATGTCCCGCAGGGGCAGGTGAGTGGTCACCAGGGCCACGCGCAGGCCATGGGTGGCGAGCATCATCACCACTTGTGCGGTGTGGGTCAGATCCGCCAGGAATTCAGTGTGCCCGGAGAAGGCAATCCCGGATTCGTTGATCACGCCCTTGTGCACCGGAGCGGTGATCATGCCCGCGAAAGTCCCGTCCAGGCAGCCTTCGCCTGCGCGGGTCAGGGTTTCGAGGACGAACGCGGCGTTGGCTTTGTCCAGTTGACCGGTGACCACCGGGGCGCCCAATGGCGTATCCCAGACATACAGGCTGTTGGCGGGCGCCGGCGCATCCGGCCAGGCGTTCGGCGATACCGGCAGCAGGTTGACGACCACCCCCAGTTGCGCGGCCCGCTCAAGGAGCAGGTCGCGGCTGGTGATGGCAATCAGAGGATGTGGCTGGGGTTGCGAGGCGAGCAGCAGGCACAGGTCAGGACCGATGCCAGCGGGCTCGCCGGGTGTCAGCGCGAAACGCTTGGGTTTCACTGCGCTGCCTGGTCTGCACCAGGGAGTTTGATTTCGACATAGGCTTCGTCGCGAATCTGACGCAGCCAGGTTTGCAGCTCTTCGTCGTATTTGCGGTTGCGCAGTACCGTCATTGCCTGCTGTTCACGAGCCTGGGTGGTGCTGTCGGTGGCGCGGCGGCCAAGGACTTCCAATACGTGCCAGCCATAAGGGCTTTTGAACGGCTTGGACAGCTGGCCTTGCGGTGTATCGGCCATCACTTGGCGGAACTCGGGGACCAGCGCGTTCGGGTCAATCCAGTTCAGGTCGCCACCGTTGAGCGCCGAGCCCGGATCTTCCGAGAAGCTCTTGGCCAGTTCGGCGAAGTCTTCGCCTGCTTCGATGCGCTCGTAGAGCTTCTCCGCCAGGCGCTTGGTCTCGGCTTCGCTGCGGATTTCGCTGGGCTTGATCAGGATGTGGCGAACATGCACTTCGTCACGCACCTGGCTTCCACCGCCGCGCTTTTCCAGCACTTTCAGGATGATGAAACCACCGGGCGTACGCGCTGGCTGGGTGATGTCACCTACCGCCATGGCACTCAGTTCGCGGTCGAACGGAGGCGGCAGTTGAGCCGGTTTACGCCAGCCCATATCGCCGCCTTCCAGGGCGTTGTCGCTGCCTGACTTGGCAATGGCCATCTGGCCGAAATCAGCACCTTGCTTGAGCTGCTGGTAGACATCCATCGCCTGGCGATAAGCGCTCTGGATCGCTTCGGAGTTGGCGCTTTCCGGGGTCGGGATCAGGATGTTCGCCAAGTGCAGTTCTTCGGAAAGCTGCATCTTGCCCAGGTCGGAGGCGAGGAAGTTCTTCACTTCTTGCTCGGACACCTGGATACGTTCGGCGACACGGCGCTGGCGCACGCGGCTGATGACCATCTCGCGGCGGATCTGATCGCGGGCGTCATCGTAGGAGAGACCGTCGCGAGCCAGGGCGGCGCGGAACTGGTCGATGCTCATGTTGTTGCGCTGGGCAATGGTGCCGACGGCCTGGTTCAGCTCTTCATCGGTGATGCGAATGCCGGAACGCTCGCCAATCTGCAGTTGCAGGTTTTCGACGATCAGGCGCTCGAGCACTTGCTGGTCCAGCACGCCCGGAGGCGGCAGGCCACCGCCGCGCTTGGCGATGGTTTGCTGCACTTCATGGACGCGCTGGTCCAGCTGGCTCTGCATGACCACGTCATTGTCGACGATGGCCACCACTTTATCGATGGACTGTACTGCGGCGTTGGCCGCGGTACCCAGGAACAGCGCGCCCAGCATCAGCGGGCGCAGACAATCAGAAAGCTTGGTCTTCACGTTCACGATAACCTTGGATGCCTTTGTCGAGGAAGCTCTCTACCTTGGCGCCAGTGAGGCCGCCGAGTCCCTTCAGAACAATTTGGAGGAAGATGCCGTGGTCGCCTTTCTCGTTTTCCGGGGCGGCTTGACTGAATTCTTCATAGTCGACCCAGTAGCGGTTGATCAGGCGCAGTTTCCAGCAGCAGTTGTCGTATTCGAAACCACCGAAGGCTTCCAGGGTGCGGTTGCGGTTGTAGTCATACTGCCAGCGGCTGATCACGTTCCACTGCGGCACGACTGGCCAGATGACCGAGAAGTCGTGCTGTTGGATCTTGTAGTAGTCCTTCACGTAGCCAGGAGTACCCGGGGTGCCGTAGTCGCCGCCGCCCACGGACCATTGGCCAGTGGTCTGGTCGTAGCGGACCTGGTCGTTGCGATAACGGTAGCCGGCATTGATGACTTTGTTCGGATTGTCTTCAGGCTGGTAATGGAACATCGCGCTGCCCGAGCGAGGGCTGCGGGTATCCGGGTCCCAGTTGTAGGTGGCTGTGGTACGCCAATCGCGGTTCCAGCGGAATTCGTATTCCAATGCGTATGGGGATACGTCCGACTTGGCGTCTTCACGAGTTTTGAAGTCGATACCTGGCAGTTGGACTTCGCGATCCTTGAAGTAAAAGGCCTGGCCGACACTGACGCGTTGGCGCTCGAAACCGTTCTCCTGGATCCAGCGGCTGGTTACGCCCAAGGACAGTTTGTTCTCATCGCCGACACGGTCGGAGCCAGAGAAACGGTTGTCGCGGAACAGCGAGGCGTAGCTGAAGGTGGACTCGCCGGTGTCGAAAACCGGGATATCGCTCTGGTCTTTCTCAGGTACATAGAGGTAGAACAGGCGTGGTTCCAGGGTTTGACGGTAGTTGGTGCCGAACCACTGGGTGTCCCGGTCAAAGTAGAGGCCGCTGTCGATGCTGGCGATTGGAACGCCGCGGCTCTGGCTGCCACTGTAAGTGCCCCGCAGGCGATCAGCCTCGGCGTTTTGGTTCGAGATGTCGAGCTTGCCTTGACTATCCAGATCCAGATCATATTGAGTGTATTGATATTTGAGCGATGGCTTGATGTAACCATAGCTCGCTTCCATAGGCAGGCTCATGACCGGCGCCAAGTTCAAGCGATTGCCGTTCGCCCGTGCCAGGCCACTGACGTTTTCGTCCAGCCACGCCTCGTCAGAGTTACCGTTTTCGTCGGTGTAATTACCCGTTCGCAAATCTCGATCAAAGCGCACCAGCTCCGTCTTGTAAGCGAAATCCAGACCATAGGGGTGCTGTGGAAGGGCGCCATTGAAGGTGATCTGAGGCAGGCGGTTATACGGCGTGATCTTTGAAATCGTCGCCATCTGATAAGCCTGGGCATTCACGCGGGCAATGTAGGTGTCGCCCCGATAGCTGACGGCTCCTTGCTGGTTCACATAGTCCTTGGACTCGACACCGATCTGGTCGGTCTGCAAATCCTGGAAATAGTACGGGTCGCTGATCTTGGTGTAGTCGACTTCCGTCAGCACGCGCGAATCCAGTCCGCCCTTGTGCTGCCAGTTGTACATGTAGCGGGTCTTGCTGTAGTCGGACTGCTTGGCGCGCTCGTCTTCTTCATCGTTGAGGTACGCAGCGCCGAACTGACCTTCGCTGGACTTGGTCAGGTAGCGGAACTCGCCTTCCATCAGCATGCCGCGCTTGCTCATGTAGCGCGGATACAACGTGGCATCGTAGTTGGGCGCCAGGTTGAAGTAGTACGGGGTGACCAGCAGGAAGCCGGTGTCGCTGCCGCTGCCGATGGTCGGCGGCAGGAAGCCGGACTGGCGACGGTCGTCGATCGGGAAATAGATGTACGGCGTGTACAGGACCGGGAAGTCCTTGACCCGCAGTGTCACGTTGGTGGCGGTGCCGAAGCCGGTGGCCGGGTTCAGGGTGATGTTGTTGCCCTTGAGCGTCCAGGCGTTGCTGTTCGGTTCGCACGTGGTGTACGTACCGTCCTTGAGACGGATGATCGCGTTCTCGGCGCGCTTGGCGTACAGCGCGTTACCGCGGATGCGCGATTTGTGCATCACGTATTCGGCGTTGTCGACCTTGGCTTCGCCGGTGTCCAGTTGTACATCGGCGTGGTCGCCGACGATCAGTGCACCGTTGTCGCGAACCCGCACGTTGCCGTTGAGCTCGCCGCGGTTCTCGGCCTGGTACAGGCTGGCCTCGTCGGCCTCGACCTGCATGCTGCCCTGACGCATGACCACGTCGCCAGCGAGGGTCGCCACCTGTTCTTCCTGCTCGTAGCGTGAAGCCTTGGCGCCGAGGAAAGTAGGGGCGTCACTTTTGGCCGTCTTGTCATTCATGCCAGGACGCGTCGGCTCGATATAGGCACCCGAGCAGTAAGGGCCGGTCTCAGCCAATTGTGCCGGCGTGAGGTTCTCGCGCGGAACCCAGTCCAGGTGACTGTAGTCTGCACTTCGCGACTTCAGGCCACGGCCCTTGGCTTCGGTGACCAGCATCGGCTTGTCGCCGGCTTGTTCGCCCGAGCTGCTGTCGGCCGCAGCGTCGCCGCTGTCGGCAACCGCGCTGCCTTCATGCACCGGGCGCGGCGGCAACGCAGCGGCAGGTGTCTTGGGCGCACAGTCCCAGGCACCCGAAGCGGACACAGAGCAGTCATACTGCTGCGCCGCGACGACGAATGAAGAAGCCAGGGGTTGCAGGGCCAGCAGACTGCCGGTAACCAGCAACGGAAATTTTTTACGAAACGCGGGGGATTTCAATGCCATCTTATTAGTCCGGGCTTCCTGCGTGCCATCTGCCCGCGGTGTGGGCCGCACGCCTCTCGATGGTCTGAAAAAGATGCTGGATAATAAAGCATGACCCGCTTGACGGCTAGCGCCGTCGGAGACCCTTGCAATGCCCGACCAAGATGTACGTCTGCAACACCTGAAAGTTTGGCTCGATGAACAGCTGCCGATCCTCTTTACTCAACAGGGTTGGGGCGCCGTACCCCCGGCCACGTTGACCGCGGCCAGCAGCGACGCGAGTTTCCGTCGTTATTTCCGTTGGAAAGGCGAGGGCCGCAGTTTCATCGTGATGGATGCGCCACCGCCCCAGGAAAACTGCAAACCTTTCGTGGATATCGCGTTTTTGCTGGCGAAATCCGGCATCAACGTGCCGAAAATTTACGCCGAGGACCTTGAACGCGGGTTTCTTTTGCTCAATGACCTGGGTAACCAGACCTATCTGGATGTGATCAACGGCGACAATGCCGATGATTTATTCCGCGATGCCCTGCAAGCGTTGCTGGCTTTCCAGCAACTGCCGATGGTGGCGCCGCTGCCCAGCTACGATGTTGCCTTGCTGCGTCGGGAGCTGGAGCTGTTCCCCGAGTGGTACGTCAAGCGTGAGCTGGGTATCGAATTCGATTCGACCCAGCAGCAACTCTGGGATCAGGCCTCGGATCTTTTGATCAACAGTGCCCTGGCCCAGCCAAAGGTGCTGGTGCACCGCGACTACATGCCGCGCAACCTGATGCTCAGCGAGCCGAACCCTGGCGTACTGGACTTTCAGGACGCGGTCTATGGCCCCGTCACCTACGACGTGACCTGCCTGTTCAAGGACGCCTTCCTCAGTTGGCCCGAGGAGCGCGTGCGCGGTTGGCTGGTGGATTACTGGCAACAGGCCGGCGCCCTCGGCATTGCGGTTCAGCCGGATGTCGAAGATTTCCTGCGGGCCAGCGACTTGATGGGCGTACAGCGCCATCTCAAAGTCATCGGGATTTTCGCGCGCATTTGCCACCGCGACGGCAAGCCGCGTTATCTGACCGATGTACCGCGCTTCTTTGCATATATAGACGCGGTCATCGCTCGTCGCCCTGAACTGGCGCCGCTGGATGAACTGCTTTGCAGCTTGCGTCAATCGGCCGGAGCGACGGCATGAAGGCGATGATCCTGGCGGCGGGCAAGGGCGAGCGGATGCGCCCCCTGACGCTCACCACGCCCAAGCCGCTGGTTCGAGCCGGCGGCGTGCCCTTGATTGAATACCACCTGCGGGCCCTGGCCAGGGCTGGTTTTACCGAGATCGTGATCAATCATGCCTGGCTCGGTCAGCAGATCGAAGACCATCTGGGGGACGGTTCGCGCTTTGGCGTGAGCATTCATTTCTCGCCAGAAGGTGAGCCGCTGGAAACCGGCGGCGGAATTTTCCGGGCCTTGCCGCTGCTGGGCGACGAAGCGTTCGTGGTGGTCAATGGCGATATCTGGACCGATTACGATTTTAGCGCTTTGCGCCAACCCCTCGAAGGGCTGGCGCATCTGGTGCTGGTGGATAATCCCGAGCACCACCCGGACGGCGATTTCATCCTGGCCGACGGAAAGGTTCACGATGGCGAGCCTGCTGCCGACAAACTGACTTATAGCGGCATCGCCGTCCTGCACCCGCAGCTGTTCGACGGCTGCCCGGACGGTGCGTTCAGGCTTGCACCGCTGCTGCGCAAGGCCATGGCCGAGGGGCGCGTCAGTGGAGAGCACCTGAAAGGACACTGGGTGGATGTCGGAACCCATGAACGTTTGGCGCAGGTCGAAACCTTGATAAAAGCGAGCCGTTGATATGTGGTGGCCAGGGACTCTGATCGGAGCCGGAGCGGGCTTTGCAATAGCCAGCATTCCGGGGGCCATGCTGGGTGCGTTGTTGGGGCAGGCGTTGGATCGACGCCTGAACCTGCAGAGCTGGGCGCAGGTACGGGAGCGACTGGGCGGTCGTCCAGCGCTGCGCAACGATGAATTGTTGTTTGTGTTATTGGGGCGTTTGGCGAAAAGCGATGGGCGCGTGGTTGATGGCCACATCCAGCAGGCTCGCCAGGAAATGCGCGCCCTGGACCTGAGTGAAGCGGCCCAGCGCCGGGCCATCGCTGCGTTCAACCGAGGCAAGTCTGGAAACGACCGCTTGCGCGGTTATTTGCGTCGCCTCAGCACTCAGCCGCATGCGGCTGAAGGTGTCCTGCGGGCCTGTTGGCGGATGGTCTGGGCCGACGGGCGGGCCGGTGTAGGCGAACGTGAATTGATTGCCCGGTGGGGCAAGTGGCTGGGCTGGACACGGCAGCAGGTCCAGGCGTTGGCGACGGATTACGAACCACAGAAACTGTCGCCGCCCAACAGTGGCGTGACGTATCAGGAGGCGATGCGTTTGTTGGGGGTTTCTGCAACCAGTGAACCCTCGCAGATCAAGCGCGCCTACCGCCGCCTGCTCAGCCGTCACCACCCGGACAAGATTGCCGGCAGTGGGGCGACACCCGTGCAGGTGCGGGAAGCCACCGATAAAACCCGGGAGTTGCATAACGCCTATCGGTTGATTCGCGAGCGGCGCGATTTCCGGTAATCATCCGCACAATTGTGGCGAGGGGATTTATCCCCTCGCCACATTATGTCTCCGACCTGATGTCTGTAGTGACCCTTATTCTCCCGGCTTCTGCGGGCTCAACCAGCCCCGAACCCGGCGGAACAACTGTTCCTGCTCCGCCGAAGGGTTCGGCAGGGCGTTGAGGGAAACCTGGCTGAAGGTCGAGCCTTTCAAGCGTTTGCTCGCTTGCAAGCGTTCCAGTGCCGCGTTGCGGTCCAGCGGTTTTTCCGAGTAGAAAATGTCGGCGGTTGCCAGTTTCAGGGTTGGCGTCAGTTCGGCCAAGCCGGGTTTGGCGGTGACTGGGGTCTGGGCGGCGACCATCACGAAGCGTTCGATTTGCGAGGGTTGTTTTTCATTCAGGTAGCGCGCCGCCCAATAGGCGCCCGTGCCATGGCCCAACAGGACAATGCTGCGGGCACTCTGCTGTTCGGCATACGCCAGCGCCGCATCGATGCGGGCGAAGATTCGCTCGGCATCGGCCTTGGCGTGTTCCTCGCTCGTTTCGGCAACGGCCGGGTCTGCCGCGTCGGCTTCGCCCCCTGCAACCTGTTCGATCGGCGCTGCAGTAGTGGCGTCTGGCGCCGCGGCAGCCGTGTCGGCCGCCTTGGTCTCGGGCGGTGCTTGCACCACGCGCGGTGCGATGACGTCGCTTTGCAGGTCTGGCAGGGTGATACTCAGACTGCTCCATTCGACGTCAGGCAATTTTTTACGCAACGGGCCGATCACTTGAGGCCAGTCAGCGGTTTCGCCTGCGCCGGGAATTATGATGACCGCGCCTTTGGGTTCGCTGGTGTTGGCCGGTTTCCAGAGCGCCAGGAACGTATCGCTGCCGGTCTGTAGCTGTTGTTGTTCCTGAACCGGGACTTGTCGTTCGAGTGCCGTGGCTTCTTCCTGGCTACGCTCAAGCAAGGGCTGGCGTTCGGCCGGTTTTTCCTCGGCAGGTTGCTCCGTCGCGGCGGGTGCCGGTTCGCTGGCGTGTGCAGAAAAGGCACTCGGCAGGATCAGCGACAGGCACAATGCTGGCAATGCCAGGCGGTAAACAGAGGGCATCGGATATTCCATGACCAGAAGTATTTCCGGCAGCCTAATGGGTTGGTCAGTATTTGTCAGTGCATGAGACTTCGATGATGCGTTTTTGCTGCCTGTGGGTTATCGGCTGTTTATGGCTTCCCTTGATGGCGTGGGCCGCGCCCGCGCCATCGGCGCATGGGGTGCAATTGAATGCGGAGCAGCGCGAGTGGCTTGCGCAACATCCGCAATTGCGGGTCGGTCTGGTATTGCAGGCGCCCTATGCGCAATACGACCGGCGCTTGCAGCGTTTGTCGGGCACCAATGTCGAGCTGATGCAATGGCTGGGCAAGGCGTTGAATGTCGAGCTGACCTGGCGCAACTTCCAGGACTTGGGGCAACTGGAAACCGCACTGCGCGACGGTGAGGTGGATATCGCGCCGGGCCTGAACCAGACGCCGGGCGGGCTCAGGCTCTGGCAGTTTTCCGACCCTTACATGCGCGTGCCGCAACTGATCGTCGGCGAGCAGAAGGGCGCCGAGGGCGTGGAGCTGGAAAAGCTCGATGCCCAGACCCGTGTTGCGGTGCGCATGCCCAGTGCCACGGCCGATTATCTGCGTGGCAATTACCCGACGCTGAATCTGCAGGGCGTGCCGCTGGAGCGCCAGGCCCTGCAATTGCTGCTGAGCCAGCAGGCTCGTTACGCCGTGGTCGACGAGGCGCAGCTGGGACGGTTGATGGTCGAGCCCGAGTTTTCCGGGTTGGTGGTGGTGGGCGACATTGGTCTGCCGCAACTGCTACGGGTCGCCACGCGCCGGGACTGGCCACAGCTGGCTGAAATCGTCGACGCCGGTTTACAGGCGATCCCGGCCAAGGAGCTGGAGCAACTGCACAGTCGCTGGCTCAAGCCCAAATATCCGCGCCTGACCGAGACCCCGGGTTTCTGGCAAAACCTGACCCTGTTGATGTTGGCCTTGCTATTGAGCAGCGTGTCCATCGTGTTCTGGCAGCGCCGCCAGCAACGGGCGCTGGAGCGTCGCCTGCGTTCCGCGCGTGAAGACATCGCCCAGCGCGCGGCCAGTGAAGAGGCTTTGCGCCTGACGCAGTTTTCCATTGATCAGAGCACCGTTGGCATTCTCTGGGTTAACTGGGACAGCCACGTGCGCTATGCCAACCGCGCTGCCGAAACCATGCTGGGGTATGAGCCGGGGGCCATCATTGAACGGCCCTTGATCGATTTCGAGCCGGGTCTGCACATGGATCGTTGGCTGAACCTGTGGAAGCGCGCCAGGGCCAGTGAAGACGGACCGCAGAGTTTCGAAACCGAATGCGTGCGGGCCGATGGAAGCATCCTGCCGGCCGACGTCTCCCTGAGCTTCCTGCGTTTTCGCGACGCCGAATACCTGGTGGTTTACCTCAATGATGTGACCGAGCGCCGTCGTGCGCTGGCGGCGTTGCGCGAGAGCGAAGCGCGCTTGCAAGGCATCGCCGCCAACGTGCCGGGCCTGGTCTTTCGCCTGGAGCGGGCGCCGGTGACCGGCCAGATCGACTTTGCCTACATCAGCGAAGGCAGCGAAAGCCTGGTGGGGTATTCCCCGGCGACGCTGGCGCGCAGCGACACTGGCTTGCGCAGCCTGGTGCATCCGGACGACAAGGCCAGTTACCACCGCACCCAGGACCAGGCGCTGGACAGCGACAGTGACTGGTCGTGGCAAGGCCGCATCCTGACCCGCGAAGGCCGGGAGCGTTGGGCCGAGATCAAGGCGATAACCCGTCGTCTTGAAGATGGCGCTTATGTCTGGGACGGTATCGTCTGGGATATCACCGAAAGCAAGCGTATTGAACTGGAACTGGCCAGTTCCCGGGAGCAGCTGCGCGAGTTGTCGGCGCACCTGGAAAGCGTGCGGGAAGAGGAAAAGGCGCGCATTGCCCGGGAAGTGCACGACGAGCTGGGCCAAATGCTGACGGTGTTGAAGCTGGAAACGTCCATGTGTGAACTGGCCTACGCGCAACTGGATCCTGGCCTGCATGAACGCCTCAACAGCATGAAGCGCCTGATCGCCCAGTTGTTCCAGTTGGTGCGGGACGTGGCGACGGCGCTGCGTCCGCCGATCCTCGATGCCGGTATCGCCTCGGCCATCGAATGGCAGGCCCGGCGCTTTGAAGCGCGTACACAGATCCCGTGCCTGGTGCAGGTGCCGGACAATCTGCCGCCCTTGAGTGACGCCAAGGCCATCGGCCTGTTCCGGATCCTCCAGGAAGCACTGACCAATGTGATGCGTCATGCCCAGGCGCATACTGTGGAACTGACGCTGGTTCAGGAAGGCGACGAATTGTGTCTGACAGTCAGCGATGACGGTGTAGGCTTTATTGCCAGTACGGGGCGGCCAACGTCCTTTGGCCTGGTCGGCATGCGTGAGCGGGTGTTGATCATGGGCGGGCAATTGTCCCTGGAAAGCGAGCCAGGGGAGGGTACGACCCTGTCGGTGCGGGTACCGTTGAATGAGGCTTGATGGCTTGCTGTTGCCTGGGCTGGCGCTATCGCGAGCAGGTTCGCTCCCACATTGATTGAGGCCTGCACAAACCCTGTGGGAGCAAGTTTGCTCGCGATGAGATCCTGAATCTGGAGAAGAATGTGATCCGTGTACTGGTAGCCGAAGACCACACCATCGTGCGCGAAGGCATCAAGCAGTTGATCGGCCTGGCGAAGGACTTGCTGGTGGTGGGGGAGGCGAGCAACGGCGAACAGTTGCTCGAAACCCTGCGGCATGTGCCGTGCGAAGTGGTGCTGCTGGATATTTCCATGCCGGGGGTCAATGGCCTGGAGGCGATCCCGCGGATCCGTGCATTGAACAATCCACCCGCCATTCTGGTGTTGTCGATGCACGACGAGGCGCAAATGGCCGCCCGTGCCCTGAAGGTCGGCGCCGCTGGCTATGCGACCAAGGACAGCGACCCGGCCTTGCTGCTCATGGCGATTCGCAAGGTCGCGGCCGGCGGGCGTTACATCGACCCTGACCTGGCCGACCGCATGGTCTTCGAAGTCGGCCTGACCGACACCCGTCCGCTGCACTCGCTGCTGTCCGAGCGCGAGTTCTCGGTCTTCGAGCGCCTGGCCCAAGGCGCCAACGTCAACGACATCGCCCAGCAACTGGCCCTGAGCAGCAAGACCATCAGCACCCACAAGGCGCGGCTGATGCAGAAGCTCAACATCACCTCATTGGCGGAACTGGTGAAGTACGCGATGGAGCACAAGCTGCTCTAAGCCCTTGTGGGAGCGAGCTTGCTCGCGATGGCGTCGGACCATTCAGCATCGATGTTGGCTGACACACCGCTATCGCGAGCAAGCTCGCTCCCACAGGGGATAGTGTCGACATACCTATTTGCGACACGCCCCAACACCGCTTTTACCCAACACTTGCAGTTCGCCGCTTCAAACTCGCCGCTGCCCTTATCCAATCCCGCCATCGCTGTAGGGCAATCCCTACCCCGACTCTTCCATCCGGCTGAGGCGATTCTCTCCTGCGCCCCGATTTGCGCAGGCCCCAGGGTCCACTAGGCTTGATTCACAAGCAGTCATCAATACAAAAAGGTGCGGGTATGAGCCAGGTCGATTCAAGCGCGGGGGCCAGTGATGTGCTGGTCAGCTTTCGTGGTGTGCAAAAGAGCTACGACGGCGAGAACCTGATCGTCAAAGACCTCAACCTGGATATTCGCAAAGGCGAATTCCTGACCCTGCTCGGGCCGTCAGGTTCCGGCAAGACCACCAGCCTGATGATGCTCGCCGGGTTTGAAACCCCTACCGCCGGTGAGATCCAACTGGCCGGGCGCGCCATCAACAACGTGCCACCTCACAAGCGCGACATCGGCATGGTGTTCCAGAACTATGCCTTGTTCCCGCACATGACCGTCGCCGAGAACCTGGCGTTCCCGCTGACCGTGCGCGGCCTGAACAAGAGCGACGTGGGCGACCGGGTCAAGCGCGTCTTGAGCATGGTCCAGCTGGACACTTTCGCCCAACGCTACCCGGCGCAATTGTCCGGCGGCCAACAACAGCGCGTGGCTTTGGCGCGTGCGCTGGTGTTCGAGCCGCAATTGGTGCTGATGGACGAACCCCTCGGCGCGCTGGACAAGCAATTGCGTGAACACATGCAGATGGAAATCAAACACCTGCACCAGCGTCTGGGCGTGACCGTGGTCTACGTGACCCACGACCAGGGCGAAGCCTTGACCATGTCCGACCGCGTGGCGGTGTTCCACCAGGGTGAGATCCAGCAGATCGCCCCGCCGCGCACGCTCTATGAAGAGCCGAAAAACACCTTCGTCGCCAACTTCATCGGCGAGAACAATCGTCTCAACGGCCGTCTGCACAGCCACACCGGTGACCGTTGCCTGGTGGAGCTGGGGCGCGGCGAGAAGGTCGAGGCGCTGGCGGTGAATGTTGGCAAGCCCGGCGAGCCGGTGACGCTGTCGATTCGCCCGGAGCGGGTGAGCCTCAACGGCGCAAGCGAACAATGTGTCAACCGCTTCTCAGGGAGGGTGGCGGAATTTATCTATCTGGGCGACCACGTCCGGGTTCGCCTGGAAGTCTGCGGCAAGAATGACTTCTTCGTGAAACAACCGATTGCCGAGCTCGATCCCGGGCTCGCCGTTGGGGACGTGGTTCCGCTTGGCTGGCAAGTCGAGCATGTGCGTGCGCTCGATCCCCTTCTAGAGGCGAATTGATCGCCCCAGCTGTACCAACACCAACCCTGCACGTGGAGAGAACAATAAATGTTGAGATCCCTTAAGTTCACCGCCCTGACTCTGGGCATGATGGGTGCGGCAAGCGCAATGGCGGCGGGCCCGGACCTGACCGTGGTGTCTTTCGGCGGGGCGAACAAGGCGGCGCAGGTCAAAGCCTTCTACGCACCGTGGGAAGCGGCCGGCAACGGCAAGATCGTGGCTGGCGAGTACAACGGCGAAATGGCCAAGGTCAAGGCCATGGTCGACACCAAGAGCGTTTCGTGGGACCTGGTGGAAGTCGAGTCCCCGGAATTGTCCCGTGGTTGTGATGAAGACATGTTCGAGCAACTGGACCCAGCGCTGTTCGGCAAGGCCGAAGACTACGTCAAGGGCGCCATCCAGCCGTGCGGTGTCGGTTTCTTCGTGTGGTCGACCGTGCTGGCCTACAACGCCGACAAACTGAAAACCGCGCCGACCAGTTGGGCGGACTTCTGGGACACCAAGCAATTTCCGGGCAAGCGCGGTCTGCGCAAGGGCGCCAAGTACACCCTGGAATTCGCCTTGATGGCCGACGGCGTGGCGCCGAAAGACGTCTACAAAGTGCTGGCCGGCAAAGACGGTCAGGATCGTGCCTTCAAGAAACTCGACGAACTCAAGCCGAACATCCAGTGGTGGGAGGCCGGCGCCCAGCCGCCGCAGTACCTGGCCTCCGGTGACGTGGTCATGAGCTCGGCCTACAACGGCCGGATCGCTGCGGTCCAGAAAGAAAGCAACCTGAAAGTGGTGTGGAACGGCGGCATCTACGACTTCGACGCTTGGGCCATTCCGCGCGGCCTGGACAAGACCCGCGCAGAAGCGGCGAAGAAATTCATCGCCTTCTCCGTAGCACCGCAGCAGCAGAAGACCTACTCGGAAAACATCGCGTACGGCCCGGCCAACACCCAGGCAGTCCCGTTGCTGGCCAAGGATGTCCTGACCAACATGCCGACCACCCCGGAAAACATCGCCAACCAGGTGCAGATCGACGTCAGCTTCTGGGCTGACAACGGTGAGCAACTGGAGCAGCGCTTCAATTCCTGGGCGGCCAAGTAACCCGACGGTCTGAAACCGGATGAGATCCATGTGGGAGCGAGCTTGCTCGCGATAGCGGTCTGTCAGGCACCTCAGTATTGAATGTGCCGCAGCCATCGCGAGCAAGCTCGCTCCCACAGGTTCCTGCATCAACTCGGGTGTTTCAAAAGAACAGAGGCGGCACGCCGCCCCTGTAACGATCAAAAAGATTTGCGGAGTTCGCCATGGCCATCGCCGTTCCACTGAACGCGGGCACCAGCCCCACCCTGAAGCAGCGGCTCAAGCGCGCCGAGCGGGTCAACCGCTGGAAGGCCCAGGCCTTGATCGCGCCGCTGGTACTGTTTCTGTTGCTGGTGTTCCTGGTGCCGATCGTGGCGCTGCTGTTCAAAAGCGTCAGCAACCCGGAAGTCGTCAGCGCCATGCCGCGCACCGTGGCGGCGGTCGCTACGTGGGACGGGCGTGGGTTGCCGGGTGAGCCGGTGTACAAGGCAGCCAGTGAAGACCTGGCCGAAGCCCGCAAGAATCAGACCCTGGGCGATCTGTCCAAGCGCCTGAACATGGAACTGGCCGGCTATCGTAGCCTGCTGACCAAGACCGCTCGAGCGCTGCCGTTTGCCACCGAGCCGGCCTCCTATAAAGAAGCGTTGGAAAACCTCGACGAGCGCTGGGGCGATCCCGCGTACTGGCAGGTGATCCGTCGCAACACCAGCGACGTCACCCCGTATTACTTGCTGGCGGCCGTCGATCATCGAATCGACGACCTCGGCGAACTGGCCCCAGCCACTCCCGACCAGGCGATCTACCTCGACATTTTCACTCGCACGTTCTGGATGGGCCTGGTGATCACCGCGATTTGCCTGGTGCTCGCTTATCCGTTGGCCTACCTGCTGGCGAACCTGCCATCGCGCCAGAGCAACCTGCTGATGATCCTGGTGCTGCTGCCATTCTGGACTTCGATCCTGGTGCGGGTTGCCGCATGGATCGTGCTGCTGCAGTCGGGCGGCCTGATCAACAGCGGCCTGATGGCCATGGGCATCATCGATAAACCCCTGGAGCTGGTGTTCAACCGCACCGGTGTCTACATCTCCATGGTCCATATCCTGCTGCCGTTCATGATCCTGCCGATCTACAGCGTGATGAAGGGCATCTCGCCAACCTACATGCGTGCGGCGATTTCCCTGGGCTGCCATCCGTTCGCCAGTTTCTGGCGGGTGTATTTCCCGCAGACCTATGCCGGTGTCGGCGCTGGCTGCCTGTTGGTGTTCATCCTTGCCATCGGCTACTACATCACCCCGGCGCTGCTGGGCAGCCCGAACGATCAGATGGTCAGCTACTTCGTCGCGTTCTACACCAACACCAGTATCAACTGGGGCATGGCCACGGCGCTCGGCGGGCTGCTGTTGCTGGCGACCATCGTGCTTTATCTGATTTACAGCTGGCTGGTGGGCGCCAGTCGCCTGCGCCTGAGCTAAGGGGAGATCGAAATGCTGAGTCCTTACATGTCCCCCGTTGAACGGGTGTGGTTCTACAGCTTGCGCATACTCTGCGGGCTGATCCTGTTGTTCCTGATCCTGCCGGTACTGGTGATCATTCCGCTGTCGTTCAACTCCGGCAGCTTCCTGGTGTACCCGCTGCAAGGTTTCTCTCTGCAGTGGTACCACGATTTCTTCGCCTCGGCCGAATGGATGCGGGCGCTGAAAAACAGCATTATCGTGGCCCCGGCAGCGACCTTGCTGGCGATGATTTTCGGCACGCTGGCGGCCATCGGCCTGACCCGGGGTGACTTCCCGGGCAAGGCGCTGGTGATGGCCCTGGTGATTTCGCCCATGGTGGTGCCGGTGGTGATCATCGGTGTGGCCAGCTACCTGTTCTTCGCGCCGCTGGGGATGGGCAACAGCTTCCTCTCGCTGATTGTGGTCCACGCCGTGCTGGGCGTGCCGTTCGTGATCATCACGGTGTCGGCGACCTTGCAGGGGTTCAACCACAACCTGGTTCGGGCCGCCGCCAGTCTTGGGGCTTCGCCATTGACCGCGTTTCGTCGGGTGACCCTGCCGTTGATCGCCCCCGGTGTGATCTCCGGCGCGTTGTTCGCCTTCGCGACATCGTTCGATGAAGTGGTGGTGACTTTGTTTCTGGCAGGTCCCGAGCAGGCGACCCTGCCACGGCAGATGTTCAGCGGTATCCGCGAAAACCTCAGCCCGACCATCGCCGCCGCGGCGACGCTGTTGATTGCCTTCTCGGTGATCCTGCTGCTGACCCTGGAGTGGTTGCGTGGGCGCAGCGAGAAACTGCGTACTACTCAAGTCTGAGGCCCAATGTAAAACCATTGTGGGAGCGGGCTTGCTCGCGAAAGCGGTGTATCAGTCGACATATCTATTGAATGTTGCGCCGCATTCGCGAGCAAGCCCGCTCCTACAGTGGATTTGCGATGGATTCATGAGCTGAATAGCAGACAACCCGCAATACCGAGCTATCCTTGTGCCAGCCCATACTCGAATAAGAGGCCGCGCACATGAGTCTTTCCTCATTCAAGATCGCCCACAAACTGATCACCGGTGCCGCTGCCATCGAGCAACTGGCGGCCGAGCTGACGCGGCTGGACGTCGACAACCCGCTGATCGTGACTGACGCCGCGCTGGTCAAGTCCGGTACCGTGGAGCTGGCCTTGCAACACCTGGGCGGGCGCGACTACGAAATTTTCGACCGGGTCATGCCGGACCCGGAAATCGCCATCGTCGAAGACTGCATGCAGGCCTACCGAGACGGCGGCCATGATGGCCTGATCGGCCTGGGTGGCGGCAGTGCCATCGACATCGCCAAATGCGTGGGGGTCTACGCCGGTTACCACGGCGAGTTGCAGGATATGTTCGGGGTCGACCAGGTACCGCGCAAAGGCGCCCCCATGATCGCCATCCCCACCACAGCCGGGACCGGCTCGGAAGTCACCAATGTGGCGATCCTCTCCGACAAGGCCGCGCAGTTGAAGAAAGGCATCGTCAGCGATTTTCTGCTGCCGGATGTGGCGCTGGTCAGTCCGCAGATGACCCTCACTTGCCCGCGCAGCGTAACGGCGGCCAGTGGCGTCGATGCGTTGGTGCACGCCATCGAGGCCTACCTGTCGCTCAATGCTTCGCCGATCACCGATGCCCTGGCCATCGGCGCAATCAAGCTGATCACTCGCGCCTTGCCCAAGGCCTACGCCAACCCCGCTCACCTGCAAGCCCGCGAGGATATGGCCACCGCCAGCCTGATGGCCGGCATGGCGTTTGGTAACGCCGGGGTCGGGGCAGTGCATGCGCTGGCCTATCCCTTGGGCGGGCGTTTTCACGTCTCCCATGGCGTCGCCAACGCCTTGTTGCTGCCGTATGTCATGGCGTGGAACAAGATGGCCTGCGTCGAGCGCATGCGCGATATTGCCGAAGCCATGGGTATCAAGACCGCGCACCTGAGTGACCTGGAGGCTGCCGACGAAGCCGTGGAGGCGATGACCGCGCTGTGTGCTGCCGTGGAAATACCCAAGGGCCTGAGCGGTCTGGGCGTGACCGAGGACGTGATTCCCTCGATGGCGGTAGAAGCAGCGGGAATAGAGCGGCTGATGCGCAATAATCCGCGCCAACTGAGCGCCGGTGATATCGAGGAGATCTACCGCGCGGCGTATTGATCGACTGTCACGGTGGGCGCGCCAAATCTTGAGGTATACAATGCGCGCCATCGTGATTTCGCTCAAAACAGGTGCGTCATGCAGCCCTTCGTTATTGCTCCGTCGATTCTCTCCGCCGATTTCGCCCGCCTGGGCGAGGAAGTGGACAACGTTCTGGCCGCCGGCGCCGACTTCGTGCACTTCGATGTCATGGACAACCACTATGTACCCAACCTGACCATCGGCCCGATGGTCTGCGCGGCGTTGCGCAAGTACGGCGTCACCGCGCCGATCGACGCGCACCTGATGGTCAGCCCGGTGGACCGCATCGTTGGTGACTTCATCGAGGCCGGTGCCACCTATATCACCTTCCACCCTGAAGCCACGCTGCACGTCGACCGCTCCTTGCAGTTGATCCGCGAAGGCGGTTGCAAGTCCGGCCTGGTGTTCAACCCGGCGACACCGTTGGACGTGCTCGAGTACGTGATGGACAAGGTCGACATGATCCTGCTGATGAGTGTCAACCCGGGTTTCGGTGGGCAGAAATTCATTCCTGGCACCCTCGATAAGCTGCGCAAGGCCCGCGCGCTGATCGATGCGTCGGGCCGTGACATCCGCCTGGAAATCGACGGTGGCGTGAATGTGAACAACATCCGCGAAATCGCCGCCGCGGGTGCCGACACTTTCGTTGCCGGCTCGGCGATCTTCAATGCACCGGACTACAAAGAGGTCATTGAAAAGATGCGCGCCGAATTGGCTCTGGCCCGTCCATGAGCGGTTTCGAGCAGTTGTTCCCCGGCAGTCTGCCGCGTCTGGTGATGTTCGACCTCGATGGCACTCTGGTCGATTCGGTTCCAGACCTCGCTGTCGCCGTGGACCACATGCTGCTCAAGCTCGACCGCCCGCCCGCCGGCCTCGACGCTGTGCGTCAATGGGTCGGCAATGGCGCGCCCATGCTGGTGCGCCGGGCCCTGGCCAACCACATCGATGCCCAGGGTGTCGATGAGGCCGAGGCCGAGCGGGCGCTGGAGCTGTTCAACGAAGCTTACGAGGGCAATCACGAACTGACGGTGGTCTACCCCGGCGTGCGCTCGACCCTCAAATGGCTGAAAAAGCAGGGCGTGGAAATGGCGCTGATCACCAACAAGCCGGAGCGCTTCGTCGCGCCGTTGCTGGATCAGATGAAAATCGGCCGTTATTTCCGCTGGATCATCGGCGGCGACACCTTGCCGCAGAAAAAGCCTGACCCGGCCGCACTGTTCTTCGTGATGAAAATGGCGAACATCCCGGCCTCCCAATCGTTGTTCGTCGGCGACTCGCGCAGTGATGTGCTGGCGGCGAAAGCGGCTGGGGTCAAATGTGTGGCGCTGAGTTACGGCTATAACCATGGTCGGCCGATCGCCGAAGAGTTTCCCACGCTGGTGATCGACGATTTGCGTCTGTTAATTCCCGGTTGCCTGGACCCGGCCGCTGAGATAACGTTGCCCGACGCTGTTCAATCCTCTTCTGGAAACGCCATCGTGGTGGTCACTCGCAAACTCTGGATGAAAGTCATCAAGGCCCTGGCCCGCTGGCGTTGGCGCGCCTGACGTGATCCTGGCCGGTTATCCGGCGCGTTTGCATACCTGACTGTCAGCTTCTCTTGCCACGAGGCACCCCATGATCCGTGAAGAATTCCTGCGTCTAGCCGCTGCCGGCTACAACCGCATCCCGCTTGCCTGCGAAACCCTGGCCGACTTCGACACGCCACTGTCGATCTACTTGAAACTGGCCGACCAGCCCAACTCCTACCTGCTCGAATCGGTACAGGGCGGCGAGAAATGGGGCCGTTACTCCATCATCGGCCTGCCGTGCCGTACCGTGCTACGGGTTCATGACCATCGCATCAGCGTGACCCACGACGGCGTCGAGATCGAAAGCCTGGACGTTGAAGACCCGCTGGCGTTCGTCGAAACCTTCAAGGCCCGTTACAACGTGCCGACCATCCCTGGCCTGCCACGTTTCAACGGTGGCCTGGTGGGGTATTTCGGCTACGACTGCGTGCGCTACGTGGAAAAACGCCTGGGCACCTGTCCGAACCCCGATCCACTGGGCGTTCCGGACATTTTGCTGATGGTGTCCGACGCCGTTGTCGTCTTCGACAACCTCGCGGGAAAGATGCACGCCATTGTCCTGGCTGACCCGTCCCAGGAGGACGCCTACGAGCAAGGCCAACAAAGCCTGCAGGCACTGTTGGAAAAACTCCGTCAGCCGATCACGCCACGCCCCGGCCTGGATTTCAGCAAACAGTCGGCAGCCGACCCGGTGTTCCGCTCCAGTTTCACCCAGGACGATTACGAAAGAGCCGTCGATACCATCAAGGAATACATCCTGGCTGGCGACTGCATGCAGGTAGTGCCGTCGCAACGGATGTCCATCGACTTCAAGGCGGCGCCCATTGACCTGTACCGGGCACTGCGCTGCTTCAACCCGACGCCTTATATGTACTTCTTCAACTTTGGCGACTTCCACGTCGTGGGCAGCTCGCCGGAAGTACTGGTACGGGTCGAAGACAACCTGATCACCGTGCGCCCGATTGCTGGTACTCGTCCCCGTGGCGCCACGGAGGAGGCTGACCGGGCGCTGGAAGAGGACCTGCTGTCTGACGACAAGGAAATCGCCGAGCACCTGATGCTGATCGACCTGGGGCGCAACGACACCGGGCGCGTCTCGGAAGTCGGTTCGGTAAAGCTCACCGAGAAGATGGTCATTGAGCGCTATTCCAACGTGATGCACATCGTCTCCAATGTCACCGGCCAGTTGAAAGCCGGGCTGACGGCGATGGACGCCTTGCGGGCGATCCTGCCGGCGGGCACCTTGTCCGGCGCGCCGAAAATCCGCGCGATGGAGATCATCGACGAACTGGAACCGGTCAAGCGTGGGGTGTACGGCGGGGCCGTGGGTTACTTCGCCTGGAACGGCAACATGGACACCGCCATTGCCATCCGTACCGCGGTGATCAAGAACGGTGAACTGCACGTCCAGGCCGGCGGCGGCATCGTCGCCGACTCGGTGCCAGCGTTGGAATGGGAAGAAACCCTGAACAAGCGTCGGGCGATGTTCCGCGCCGTGGCGTTGGCGGAGCAGACTTCAGGCGACTGAAGTCCTCCACAACAACCTGTGGCCAGGGGCTGTTTTGCTCCGAAGGCCGTATTTAAAGTCAGTGAATCCAAAGGTTGCTACGCCATGTTGCTGATGATCGATAACTACGACTCTTTTACCTACAACGTTGTGCAATACCTCGGGGAGTTGGGCTCCGAGGTCAAAGTCGTGCGCAACGACGAACTGACCATCGCTGAAATTGAAGCCCTCAAGCCTGAGCGCATCGTCGTCTCGCCGGGGCCTTGCACGCCGACCGAAGCGGGCATCTCCATCGAAGCCATCAAATATTTCGCCGGTAAACTGCCAATTCTGGGCGTTTGCCTGGGGCATCAGTCGATTGGCCAAGCGTTTGGTGGCGATGTGGTGCGTGCCCGTCAAGTCATGCACGGTAAAACCAGCCCGGTGTTCCACGAGGACAAGGGCGTGTTCGAAGGGCTGAATCTTCCGCTGACCGTCACCCGCTACCACTCCTTGATCGTCAAGCGCGAAACCCTGCCCGACTGCCTGGAGATAACCGCCTGGACTCAGCTTGAAGACGGTTCGGTGGATGAGATCATGGGGTTGCGCCACAAGACGCTGAATATCGAGGGTGTGCAATTCCATCCCGAGTCTATTCTCACCGAGCAGGGCCACGAACTGTTCGCCAACTTCCTCAAACAAACCGGCGGCACGCGCTAAGGACTTTTTATGGATATCAAGACAGCCCTGAGCCGTATCGTCGGCCATCTCGACCTGAGCACTGACGAGATGCGCGACGTGATGCGCGAAATCATGACCGGACAATGCACGGATGCGCAGATTGGCGCTTTCATGATGGCCATGCGCATGAAGAGCGAGAGCATCGATGAAATCGTCGGTGCGGTTTCGGCGATGCGCGAGCTGGCGGACAAGGTCGAGCTCAAGACCCTGGACGGCGTGGTGGATGTGGTCGGGACCGGCGGTGATGGCGCCAATATTTTCAACGTTTCCACCGCGTCGGCGTTCGTGGTCGCGGCGGCCGGCTGCACTGTTGCCAAACACGGCAATCGCGCAGTTTCGGGCAAGAGTGGCAGTGCCGACTTGCTGGAGGCGGCCGGCATCTACTTGAACCTGACCCCGGTCCAGGTAGCACGCTGCATTGATAATGTCGGCATCGGGTTCATGTTTGCCCAGACCCATCACAGTGCCATGAAGCACGCTGCGGCACCGCGTCGTGAGTTGGGCCTGCGTACGATGTTCAACATGCTCGGCCCGCTTACGAATCCGGCTGGCGTGAAACATCAGGTGGTGGGCGTGTTCAGCCAGGCGCTGTGCCGGCCGTTGGCAGAAGTCCTGCAACGTCTGGGCAGCAAGCACGTGCTGGTGGTCCACTCGAAGGACGGCTTGGATGAGTTCAGTCTGGCGGCACCCACATTCGTGGCTGAATTAAAAAATGATCAGATCAGCGAGTATTGGGTCGAACCAGAAGACCTGGGCATGAAAAGCCAGAGCCTGCACGGCCTGGCGGTTGACAGTCCGGCCCAGTCGCTGGAACTGATTCGCGATGCCTTGGGTCGCCGCAAGACCGAGAATGGCCAGAAAGCCGCTGAGATGATCGTGCTCAATGCCGGCGCTGCGTTGTACGCCGCCGACCACGCCAGCAGCCTCAAGCAAGGCGTGGAACTGGCCCATGATGCGTTGCACACTGGCTTGGCCAGGGAAAAACTCGAAGAGTTGGGTGCATTTACCGCCGTATTCAAAGTGGAGAACGAAGGATGAGCGTGCCAACGGTCCTGGAAAAAATTCTGGCTCGCAAGGCTGAGGAAGTGGCCGAGCGCAGCGCTCGAGTCAGTCTGACGGAGCTGGAAAACCTCGTGCGTTCAGCGGATGCGCCCCGCGGCTTTGCCAAGGCGCTGATCGATCAGGCGAAGAAAAAACAGCCGGCCGTGATTGCCGAAATCAAAAAGGCCTCCCCCAGCAAAGGTGTGATTCGTGAGCACTTCGTGCCGGCCGACATCGCCAAAAGCTACGAGAAGGGTGGGGCGACCTGCCTCTCGGTGCTGACCGACATTGACTTTTTCCAAGGCGCCGACGACTACCTCAAGCAGGCGCGGGCGGCGTGCAAGCTGCCGGTGATCCGCAAGGATTTCATGATCGACCCGTATCAGATCATTGAGGCCCGCGCCCTCGGTGCCGATTGCGTGTTGTTGATCGTTTCCGCCCTCGACGACGTGAAAATGGCCGAGCTGGCGGCAGTCGCCAAAGGCGTGGGCCTGGACGTATTGGTGGAAGTCCATGACGGCGACGAGTTGGAGCGGGCCTTGAAAACCCTGGATACCCCACTGGTCGGTGTGAACAACCGCAATCTGCACACCTTCGAAGTCAACCTGGAAACCACCCTGGACCTGCTGCCGCGGATCCCACGTGATCGCCTGGTCATCACCGAAAGTGGCATCCTCAACCGGGCCGATGTCGAGCTGATGGAAGTCAGCGACGTGTACTCATTCCTGGTGGGCGAAGCGTTCATGCGAGCCGAAAGCCCGGGCACGGAACTGCAACGATTGTTCTTTCCTGAACGTGGCCTCCCGGTAAGCGGTTCGACACTGGACTGATTAAATGCCGCCCGTGATTGCCCTGACCGTCGAAGCCGGCCTGCAAGCCGAACAGGATCTGCTGGCTAGCATCTGTGCGGGTGAGGCTGAATTCGGCTTGTTGTTCTGGCAGCCCAATGACCGTGCGCTGGTCATGCCACGCCGCTTAAGTCGCTTGCCGGGGTTCGAATACGCCTGTGAGGTCTCGGCCGCCAATGGCTGGCCGGTGCTGCTGCGCGAAACAGGCGGCGAACCGGTGCCGCAGTCCGCCGCCACGGTCAATATCGCCCTGGTCTACGCACCACCGCGCAGCGAAGGCGATCATGGACGGATTGAAACCGCGTATCGCCGGTTGTGTGATCCCATCTGTCAGTTGCTGGATGAGTTGGGCGGAGTCGCTTCGTTGGGGGAGGTGGAGGGCGCGTTTTGCGACGGGCGGTTCAACGTCAATCTCGACGGCCGGAAAATGGTCGGTACCGCCCAGCGCTGGCGCCAGAGCAAGGGCGGTCAACGCCCGGTGGGCCTGGTACATGGCGCGCTGTTACTGGAGAACGAGCGCGAATCCATGGTGGCTGCGGTCAATCGTTTCAATGAGGCCTGTGGTCTGGAGCAGCGCGTGCGGGCCGAGAGCCACATCGCCTTGCATGAAAAATTCCCGGCCCCGCACGCGCTGGTGCGGCTCGAGACGTTGTACCGGCAATTGCTGACCACGTTACCTGGGGCCTAACGCGTTCCGAACACCACCATGGTCTTGCCTTTGACGCTGACCAGGTTGCGCTCCTCCAGGTCCTTGAGCACCCGACCGACCATTTCCCGAGAGCAACCGACAATCCGGCCGATTTCCTGGCGGGTCACTTTGATTTGCATGCCGTCCGGGTGGGTCATGGCATCGGGTTGCTTGCACAGTTCCAGCAGGCAGCGGGCGACGCGACCGGTCACGTCGAAGAAGGCCAGGTCGCCCACCTTGCGTGTGGTGTTGCGCAGGCGCTGTGCGATTTGTCCGCTGAGGACGTAAAGAATGTCCGGGTCTTGCACAGACAGTTCCCGGAATTTGCTGTAGCTGATTTCCGCTACCTCACATTCGATCTTGGCGCGTACCCAGGCACTGCGTACTTGCTCTTTGCCGGCCTGCTCGAACAACCCCAGTTCGCCAAAAAAATCCCCCGAATTGAGATAGGCGATGATCATTTCCCGCCCATCGTCATCCTCGATCAGGATAGTGACCGATCCCTTGATGATGAAGAACAGCGCGTCTGAGCGATCGCCTGCGCAAATGATATTGTGCTTGGCGGGATAGCGACGACGCTGACAATGCATCAGGAGCTTGTCGAGATTCTTGATCTTGAGCGTGGGAGTAATGGCAACCATGGTTGTATCCCGAAAGACTGCGCGGTGTGGTGGTTTGGTTTTCTTATGGGCGCGATGACAATCGCAATAGCTGGCCATACGCCAGCGAGCTGGGCCAGCTTAACAGAGGCATCCCCAATTGATTTGAGAATTTACCTACATGCATGTGTCTGGCTGTCCTACTGCAGAGGCCCTACTGCAGAGGCTGACACGACGAGGGCTGTGCTAAGCTGGCGCCCCCTTTTTAACAGTGGAGTCTTGGCGATGAAGGCACGCATCCAATGGGCTGGCGAAGCCATGTTCCTCGGTGAATCAGGCAGCGGTCATGTGGTGGTCATGGACGGTCCGCCGGAAGCCGGTGGTCGCAACCTGGGTGTTCGGCCAATGGAAATGCTTCTGCTGGGCGTGGGCGGTTGCAGTAACTTCGACGTGGTCAGCATTCTCAAGAAGTCCCGCCAGGCCGTCGAAAGCTGCGAAGCCTTCCTGGAGGCGGAGCGCGCCACCGAAGACCCGAAAGTGTTCACCAAGATTCACATGCACTTCGTGGTGAAGGGACGAGCGCTGAAGGAAGCCCAGGTCAAGCGCGCCATTGAGCTGTCCGCCGAAAAATATTGCTCGGCGTCCATCATGCTCGGCGCTGCCGGCGTTGAAATCACCCACGATTATGAAATCATCGAATTGGGTTGAATCGACATCCAACCATCATAAAAGCAGTGCAAGCTCTGGCGATCAGAAGCCGACGTCTGCATAATGCGCCACTTTTTTCAGGGCAGAGATCGGTCGTTTGACCGGTCCTTGTCTGGACAGACAACCAAAATCGCCATCGCGAAGAGGTGTTAACCGTCCTACGCAGGTGCGTCGTTCGCATCTGACGGGCATGCTTGATCACGCGGCCAGGCCGCAATACATAGAGAGTTTTCAAACGGTGAAAAGCAAACTCAAGCTCCATGGGTTCAATAACCTGACAAAGACCTTGAGCTTCAACATCTATGACATCTGCTATGCGGAGACTCCGCAAGACCAGCAGGCCTACGTCGAGTACATCAATAAAGAGTACAACGCCAAGCGCCTCACGCAGATCCTCACGGAAGTTGTCGATATCATTGGTGCCAACATCCTGAACATCGCCAGTCAGGACTATGAACCCCAAGGTGCCAGCGTGACCATTCTGATCTCGGAAGAGCCGGTGACGCCGACCGACAGCCAGATCGAAGAGTCCCCGGGCCCGTTGCCCGAAATCATCCTGGCCCACCTCGACAAGAGCCACATCACGGTACATACCTACCCGGAAATACACCCGGTAGATGGCATTGCGACGTTCCGTGTGGACATCGATGTGTCGACCTGTGGTGTTATTTCACCGCTCAAGGCGCTCAACTTCCTGATTCACCAATTCGAGTCGGACATCGTGACTGTGGATTACCGCGTGCGTGGGTTTACCCGCGACGTTGAAGGCCACAAGCATTTTATTGATCACGAGATCAATTCGATCCAGAACTACCTGTCTGAAGATACGCGCGATGCGTACCAGATGACCGACGTGAACGTGTATCAGGAAAACCTGTTCCACACCAAAATGCTGCTCAAAGACTTCGAACTGGATAACTATCTGTTCGGCGATGCCACCAGCAACCTGTCCACTGAACAGCGCGACCAGGTGGAAGAGCGTGTGAAACACGAAATGCTGGAAATCTTCTACGCACGTAACATGCCGCGCTGAAGTTTCGAGCATAAAAAAGGCGACTACCCAGTGGGTAGTCGCCTTTTTTTTGGATGCCAAATTGCCTTTGATCCCGTGGTGTTTAACTCCACTTTCGTGATCAGATCCGATAAGTGCTCTTGGTCATGACCTTGGCCAACAGGCTCATACCGAACTTCACCGGTGCCGGAAAACGAAAACCACCGGCCTCAAGGGCACTCTCGGCATGGTGTTCCTCGTCCTCGCGCATCTGCTCCAGAATCGCCCGGGATTTCTCATCCTCGGCTGGCAGTTGTTCCAGATGTTCATTCAAGTGCTTGCACACCTGATGCTCGGTCGCTGCAACGAAGCCGAGGCTGACTTTGTCGCTGATCAATCCGGCCACTGCGCCGATTCCGAATGACATCCCATAGAACAACGGGTTCAGGACGCTGGTATGACTGCCCAGCTGGCGAATGCGCTGCTCGCACCAGACCAGATGGTCGATTTCTTCCTCGGCGGCATGCTCCATCGCCTCACGCACCTTCGGCAGCTTGGCGGTCAGCGCCTGGCCCTGATACAGCGCCTGGGCACAGACTTCGCCGGTGTGGTTGATGCGCATCAGGCCTGCGACGTGGCGGCTCTGCTCGTCACTGAGTTGCACGTCCGGCTGCACGATAGCCGGTGATGGGCGAAACGGCTGGCCACTGAAAGGCAACAGCGTGCGCATCGCGGTATCGGCTTGCAGCAGCAGGCGGTCAATTGGCGAGTAGTGACGTTGAGTAGTCATGCTTACCTCCGGGAAAAATCACGGCGGCCAGTTTAACCCAGTCGGCCGCTGAAGATTTGCGTTGGGTCAGGGCTATCAACCCGGCGGCCAGTTCATCTGGCGCTGCCCCAGCACATGCATATGAATGTGATAGACGGTCTGCCCGCCGAGTTCATTGCAGTTCATCACCACGCGAAACCCTTCCTCGCACCCCAGCTCGAGTGCCAGGCGCTGGGCGGTGAACAGGATGTGTCCGGTCAGACCTTTGTCTTCTTCGGTCAGGTCATTGAGGGTGCGGATCGGTTTCTTTGGAATGACCAGAAAATGCACGGGGGCTTGCGGGGCAATGTCGTGGAAGGCCAGGACCTGGTCATCCTCGTAAATGATCTTCGCCGGAATCTCCCGGTTGATGATCTTGGTAAACAGAGTATCCACAGCTGTTTCTCCATTGGGTTAGTCGAGGTCGAGTGTACTGAAGGTTCGATTGGCGAGCCTGGTTTTTCAGCTACCAGCGTATCAGCGAGGGCAGTGGGCCTTGTTCACCATGCCGGCGATGGTCCGGACCAGTCCTCGCGATCCCAGTCGCGGTAGCGCGGCCAGCCAGCGATTGCGGCGTCCGGGAATGATGATGGCGCGGTTGCGGTCCAGCGCGCGCACAGCATATAGGGCAACTTCCTCCGGACTCATCGTCGACTTGTTGTCGTTGATTTTTTGCTCATCCAATCGTGCCTTGGCGAAAAAGCCTGTCCGGGTCGGGCCTGGGCAAAGTACCGATACCTTGATCGCGCACTTCTTCAGTTCGACCCGCAAGGCTTCGGAGAAGTGCAGCACATAAGCCTTGCTGGCGTAATAGGTGCTCATCCAGGGCCCAGGCTGGAATGCGGCGATCGACGCAACGTTGAGGATCTGGCCACCGCCATGCAGTGCCATGCTATTGCCTACCGCGTGACAAAGACGTGTCAGGGCGAGGATGTTGACTTCGATCAGGTCCTGTTCGGTCATCCAGTCCTGGCCCAGGAACGGGCCGCTGGTACCGATACCGGCGCAATTGACCAGTAGATCGATCTGCCGCTCACCTTCCTCCAGTTCCAGAAGAAAGCCCGAAAGTCTCAGCGGTTCTCCCAGGTCGCAAGCCCGGAACAACACCTCCACGCCAAACCGCTGAGTCAATTCGATTGCAATACTTTCCAGCCGATCACGCTGTCGAGCCACCAGTAGCAGGTTGCGACCGCGCCGGGCCAGCGCCTCAGCCATGGCCAGGCCAATGCCGCTGGAGGCGCCAGTGATCAGAGCGTAACGGGTCATGCAGTTCTCCATCGCAACAGCCCGCCGCCAGTGGACTGGGCTGTCACCGGCATGAAGCGCGCTTATTGTTCCTCTTCTTCTTCATAGTCTACAGAAGGCGGAGCGGGCTCGGCTGCCTCTACGGCGGGTTCTTCGGCAGTATCTTCGGTGGACTCGCTGCTTTCATAGCTGCTTTCATAGCTACTCAGGGAGCTGCTGCCCAACTCTTCTCCGATGCCGCTGAAAGCACCGGCCACTGCACCGACCAGAACCAGTGCGATCAAGACGACCCACAGCCACGAAAGAACCTTGACCGCAGTGCTGTTGGGCGGCGGTGGAGGACCATAGCGATTCGCACCGGTATTGCCGGGCGTGCATATGAGCACGAGCGGAAAGATGCTGCCCACGAACGGCACCAGGTTGAGCAACCACAGCCACCCGGACCAGCCGACGTCATGCAGGCGCTGGACGCTGAACTGGATGCTCACAAAGGCAAAGCCCAATGCGATGGCTACCCCCAGCAGTCCGCCGATGATCATTGCCGCCAGTGAGTTCGAGGCGAGGATCCATGTCAGGCTGAACCAGAAGGCTATGCCGATGACAGGCATCATGGCCAGTGTCAAAACCATGGTCCAGGCCAGGTATCGCAGGCGCCCGATTCGCCCCTCAAAGCTGAAAGGCTTGAGGGTGCTGTACTCGGCAAGCGCTTCACCGACCTGTGCCCGGGGAGGCGCATAGGGTGATACGGGGTCGACGATCGAGTTCGAGTGGTGCAGTGGGGATTCCTGGACCTCACCGAGGTTCAGCTGCAAGGAGGGTTCGGCTTCGATGCGTGCATCAATCCCGCTCTTGTTGAGTGCTTCCAGGTACTTCTGCGCTTCACTCTGGGACAGGTTGCTTTTAAGCGCCACCTTGCGGCCACTGAACAGTCGTTCAATGGCGCTGATATCGCTTTTGAACAGCTCGGCGAGGTTGAGTTTGGCGGTGGTGGTATCGACGCCCGGCATCAGGGCTCCGTCGAATACGATATTGAAACGGGTTTCACTCATGCCCGGCATCCTTGTCTCTGAAAGTTAAATTTATTGGGTTAGTTCAGCGAGGCCATTGGCCGCCAAGCTCTACCGCCCGCGCCTGTGCCTGGCGGTATTCTTCATCCAGGCGTGCGACCAATTGATCGACGCTGGGTAAATCGTGGATTTCACCCACGCCCTGGCCTGCGGACCACACGGTTTTCCAGGCCTTGGCTTCATCGTTAAGCGGTTTGAGTTTCGAGCCAAAATCCACCTCGCCTTTGTTCTGCAAGGCGGCCAGATCGAAACCGGCGTTTTCCAGGCTCTGGCGCATGAAACTGGCCGGTACCCCGGAGACAGCTGGAGTATGCACGATGTCTGCGGCTTGGGATGTGAGCAACATCTCTTTATAAGCGTCAGGCGCATGGCTTTCGCTCGTACCGATAAAGCGGGTCCCGAAGTAGGCCAAATCCGCGCCGAGTAACTGTGCGGCAAGAATCTGATGGCCGTGGTTCAGGCATCCTGCAAGCAGCACGGTTTTGTCGAAGAACTGCCGGATCTCGGCAACCAGCGAGAACGGGCTCCAGGTCCCGGCGTGCCCCCCTGCGCCGGCGGCAACGGCGATCAGACCATCGACACCGGCCTCGGCGGCCTTCTCGGCATGACGCCGCGTGGTTACGTCGTGGAACACCAGGCCGCCATAGCTGTGAACAGCGTCTACCAGCTCTTTCACCGCACCCAGGCTGGTGATGACAATCGGCACCTTATGTTCGATGCAGATCGCCAGGTCAGCCTGAAGCCGCGGATTGCTGTGATGAACAATCAGGTTTACGGCGTAGGGTGCCGGATTTTCCAGTGCCGCCAGACCTGCTTCGATTTCCTCAAGCCAAGCCTTGAAACCACTGCTTTCGCGTTGGTTCAACGCCGGGAAGCTGCCGACGATGCCGTTGCGGCAGCAGGCCAGGACCAGTTGCGGGTTGGAAATCAGGAACATCGGCGCTGCCACGACGGGCAGGCGCAAACGTTGTTCAAGCAGAGCGGGCAGCGACATGGGAAGTACCCCGGATAAATAGTGCCGATTGGAAGTTAGAACGGCCGAACCACAACCAGAATTACGATAGCCAGCAATATCAGAACCGGAACTTCATTGAACCAGCGATAAAAGACATGGCTGCGGGTGTTTTCGCCACGGGCGAAGCGCTTCACCTGGGCGCCGCACATATGGTGATAGCCGATCAGTAGCACCACCAGGGTCAGCTTGGCGTGCATCCAGCCGCCTTGGGTGAAGTATGCGCCGGCGTTGAGGCTGAGCAGCCAGATGCCGAACACCAGGGTGGCGATCATCGCCGGGCCCATGATGCCGCGATACAACTTGCGCTCCATGACGCTGAAGCGCTCCTTGCTGACGCTGTCTTCGCTTTGGGCGTGATAGACAAACAGGCGGGGCAGGTAGAACAGCCCGGCGAACCAGCAGACCATGCTGACAATGTGAAGTGCTTTGAGCCACAGATAGAGCATTTTTAGTTATTCCCAGATTCACGGTAGCCCGATAGTAGAGGTTAGAGCGGCCGCACGTCACCTTGGCGGTTGTCGCCGCGCCGTGGTCCCCCTATTATCGACGGCTTTCCAGTGGGTTCGTTGAGGGCAGGTTTATGGTCAAGGTCGGTATCGTCGGCGGCACGGGTTACACCGGTGTCGAACTGCTGCGTCTGTTGGCACAGCATCCGCAAGCTGAGGTGGTGGTCATTACCTCCCGATCCGAGGCCGGCCTGGCCGTCGCCGACATGTATCCGAACCTGCGCGGTCATTACGATGGCCTGGCGTTCAGCGTTCCGGACGTCAAGACCCTCGGCGCTTGCGATGTGGTGTTCTTCGCCACGCCTCACGGTGTCGCCCATGCCCTGGCGGGTGAACTGCTGGCCGCCGGGACCAAGGTCATCGACCTGTCGGCAGACTTCCGCCTGCAGGACGCAGACGAATGGGCCAAATGGTACGGCCAGCCCCACGGCGCACCGGAGCTGCTGGACGAGGCGGTCTATGGCTTGCCGGAAGTCAACCGCGAGAAAATCAAGCAGGCCCGACTGATCGCCGTACCTGGTTGCTATCCGACTGCAACGCAGTTGGGTTTCCTGCCGCTGCTCGAGGCCGGCCTCGCCGATACTTCGCGCCTGATCGCTGACTGCAAATCCGGTGTCAGTGGTGCTGGACGTGGCGCCAGTGTCGGTTCGCTGTACTCCGAGACCTCGGAAAGCATGAAGGCCTACGCGGTCAAGGGGCACCGTCACCTGCCGGAAATTCGCCAGGGGTTGCGTCGGGCAGCGGGCAAGGACGTCGGCCTGACGTTCGTGCCGCACCTGACGCCGATGATTCGTGGCATCCACTCCACTCTTTACGCAACGGTTGTCGATCGCTCGGTGGACCTGCAGGCGTTGTTTGAAAAGCGTTATGCCAACGAACCGTTCGTCGACGTGATGCCGGCCGGCAGCCATCCGGAAACCCGTAGCGTGCGCGGAGCGAACGTTTGCCGGATTGCGGTGCATCGTCCGCAGGATGGTGACCTGGTAGTGGTGCTGTCGGTCATCGATAATCTGGTCAAGGGCGCGTCGGGCCAGGCGGTGCAGAACCTGAACATCCTGTTCGGGCTGGATGAGCGTCTGGGCCTGTCCCATGCGGGGATGTTGCCTTAACAGCAGCCACCGGCTTCAAGTCCGGAGCTTCAAGCGTGGAGCTTGGCGCTGGTCTTCTAAATAGTTGACCGATTTTGTAGGAGAAGCGGATAATGCCCGCCATTACGCATTATGGCGGCGTTAGCGCCGGGAGATATTCAGCATGAGCGTCGAAACCTTCACCCCCATGGCTTTGCAATTCACCCACGGTGCCGCGCACAAGGTGAAGAGCCTGGTCGATGAAGAGGGCAATGATCGTTTGAAGCTGCGCGTATTCGTGACGGGCGGTGGTTGTTCGGGTTTTCAATACGGCTTCACTTTCGATGAGGAAGTGGCCGAAGATGACACCATCGTCGAGCGCGAAGGGGTCAGCCTGGTAGTCGATCCGATGAGTTTCCAGTACCTGGCGGGTGCCGAGGTGGATTATCAGGAAGGTTTGGAAGGGTCGCGTTTCGTGATCAAGAACCCGAATGCCACCACAACCTGCGGCTGCGGTTCTTCTTTCTCGATCTGACAGCCTCAATAAAAAACGCCGCAGTGCCTTACGGCTCTGCGGCGTTTTGCTGTCCGGGATTATTGATTCAGGCGGGATAGATGGCGCCGAGTACACGCAAGCCCCGGGCGCCAGTGACACTTGGGCGATTCGCTGGAATACCGGCGAGGCAGCAGTGGGCCAGCCAGGCGAAAGCCATGGCTTCAACCCAGTCCGGGTCTACGCCGTACACCGCAGTGCTGCTGACTTTGGCGTTTGGCAGCAACTCGGCTAGACGCCTCATCAGTGTCTGGTTGTGCGCGCCGCCACCGCAAACCAACAACTCCTGAGTATCGGGCTGGGCATGCTGCAGCGACTCGACGATGGTCAGCGCTGTCAGTTCGAGCAGCGTTGCCTGTACGTTTTCGGGGGCAAAAGCTGGCAGGTGGGACAAGTGCTGGGTCAGCCAAGGCAGGTTGAATACTTCGCGCCCGGTACTTTTCGGACCCTTGGTGACAAAGAAGGGGTCGCTGAGCAGTTCCTTGAGCAAAGCCGGTTCGACTTGCCCGCTGGCAGCCCATTGGCCGTCGCGATCGAAGTGCTCGCCCTGTTGTTGGTGTATCCAGGCATCGAGCAGTACATTGCCGGGACCACAATCGAAACCCGCCACGGGTTTTCCGGGTTCTATCAGGCTCAGATTGCTGAAACCGCCGACATTCAGCACGGCGCGATTGCCGGCTCGTTCTTCGAACAGTGCCTCATGGAACGCCGGAACCAGAGGAGCACCTTGCCCGCCCGCCGCTATGTCACGACTGCGGAAGTCGCTGACGATGGTGATGCCGGTCAATTCGCTCAGCAGTGCGGGATTGCCGATCTGCACGGTAAAGCCCCGGGCCGGTTCGTGACGAATGGTCTGGCCATGGCTGCCAATCGCCGCTACGTTTTCAGGCTTGAGCTTCTGTTCATTGAGGAGGGTGTGGATGCCCTGGGCGGCCAGCGTTACCCAATTCTGTTGGGCAATGGCGGAGCGGGCAATTTCATCGGGCCCACTGCTGCACAAGCCGAGCAATTCGGTGCGCAGGGAGGCGGGCATGGGGATGTAGTGCGTGGCGATCAGTTTGATCGCCGGGGTCAGTTCGATCAGTGCGATATCCAAGCCATCCAGGCTGGTCCCGGACATCACACCGATATAGAACGTCATGGCTTAGCGCTTGCTCGAAGCCAGCATCGTGGCCTTCTCTTGATCCATGCGAGCCATCAATGGTTGGCTTTGGGCCAGGAATCGAGCGCGCTCGGCTTTGGCAATCGGATCGGCCATCGGCAGTTTCTGGCCAAGCGGATCGACGTGAACGCCGTTGACCTGGAACTCATAGTGCAGGTGCGGTCCTGTGGACAGGCCGGTAGTGCCGATATACCCGATAACCTGGCCTTGCTTGACGCTGCCACCGGTCTTCACGCCTTTGGCGAAGCCCTGCATGTGGCCGTACAGCGTGCGGTAGGTGTTGCCGTGCTGGATGATCACGGTATTGCCATAGCCACCACGGCGTCCGGCCAGCAATACTTTGCCGTCGCCGGCAGCCTTGATTGGCGTGCCGCGGGGGGCTGCATAGTCGACGCCTTTGTGCGCCCGGATCTTGTTCAGGATCGGGTGTTTGCGGCCTGCGGAGAATCTTGAGCTGATGCGGGCAAAATCAACCGGCGTACGGATGAATGCCTTGCGCATGCTGTTGCCATCGGCGGTGTAATAGCTGCTGTTGCCTTGTTTGTTGGTGTAGCGCACTGCGGTGTAGGTTTTGCCGCGGTTGGTGAAGCGCGCGGAAAGGATCGGACCGTTGCCGACGCTCTTCCCATTGACCACTTTCTGCTCATAGATGACATCGAATTCGTCGCCCTGACGAATATCCTGGGCGAAGTCGATGTCGTAGCCAAACACGCTGGCCATGTCCATCGTCAGGCTATGGGAAAGGCCTGCGCGAGCGGCCGACTGCGACAGTGAGCTGTTGATGACGCCATGGACGTAAGCCGAGCGCACAGTGGGCTTGGCGGTAACGCGGTTGAATACATAACCCTTGTCATTTTTGGTCAGGGTGATGCTTTCCAGGTCGCTCAGCTTGGTGTGCAGATTGGTCAGCTGTCCGTCTGGAGTGAGTTCGAATTCGAGTTTCTGGCCGCGCTGCAGTTGGGTGAACTGTTTGGCTTGCTTGTCGCTGGCCAGGATTTCGTGAACTGAAGTCGAAGGCAGGCCAACCTTTTCGAAGAGGGTGGAGAGCGTATCGCCCTTGGCGACAATGACTTCGCGGTGGTCCGGGCCTTTCTTTTCTTCTACAACAACTGGTGGCTCTGCCTGAGCGGCCTCGGTGGTGTCTTCGGGGGTGTTTTCAATCTGCGCGAAGGGGGGCACGGCCGGCTCGTTTGTGGCTTGGACGGCTTCGGCAGCGTCTTGATCTTGTGTCAGTTGTTCAGCAGGGCTTTCCAGTTCAAGACTCAGAGTCGTCTTTTTGGCTTCAACATCGCTGGAAGGAAACACCAGGAGCGCCAGGCTAAGGAGAGCTGCGATGCCACTTGCGGCAAGCAGGTGGGTCTTTGGGTAAAGCGGCGGCGCTTTAGACGGTTCTGTGGTCATAAGTAATTTGACTTTTGAAAAGATGAATTGGAAAAGATGAATGACATGATGAAGATGAAATAACTGTATAAAATATAACCAAATCCCCTGCGAAGCAAGCCCGCAGACGCTCTGTCTGTGGATTGGCGTCCGTGTGCCGGGCAAACCTTGTATTTGGTACGCGATCTTGTATGGTTGGGGCCCTTTGAATCTGAGCCTTGCGGGTCTGTTATGAAGTCGGTTGAAGAGCAGCTAGCGCTGATCAAACGTGGTGCGGAAGAACTATTGGTCGAGTCCGAGCTGATCGAGAAGCTCAAGCGCGGGCAGCCGCTGCGTATCAAGGCTGGTTTCGATCCGACGGCGCCTGATCTGCACCTGGGTCATACCGTGCTTATTAATAAGCTGCGTCAGTTCCAGGATCTGGGGCACCAGGTCATCTTCCTTATAGGTGACTTCACCGGGATGATCGGTGATCCGAGTGGAAAGAGTGCTACGCGCCCTCCGCTGACTCGCGAGCAGGTTCTCGATAACGCCGAGACCTACAAGACTCAGGTCTTCAAGATTCTTGATCCGGCCAAGACCGAGGTGGCTTTCAACTCCACTTGGATGGATCAGATGGGGCCGGCGGATTTCATTCGCCTGACTTCCCAGTACACCGTAGCTCGTATGCTCGAGCGCGACGACTTCGATAAGCGCTATAAAACCAATCAGCCAATCGCCATTCATGAATTCCTCTATCCGCTTGTACAGGGTTACGACTCCGTCGCGTTGCGAGCGGACGTTGAGCTCGGTGGTACGGACCAGAAGTTCAACCTGTTAATGGGGCGTGAGTTGCAGCGCGGATATGGTCAGGAGGCTCAGTGCATCCTGACCATGCCATTGCTGGAAGGTCTGGATGGCGTGAAGAAGATGTCCAAGTCGTTGGGCAACTACGTCGGCATCCAGGAAGCGCCAGGCGTCATGTACAGCAAGCTGGTCTCCATTCCGGATGTGCTGATGTGGCGTTACTTCGAGTTGTTGAGCTTCCGCTCCATGGACGAGATCAATGCGTTCCGCGCTGATGTCGAGGCGGGGGCTAATCCGCGGGACATCAAGATCAAGCTGGCCGAAGAAATCGTTGCTCGTTTCCATGGTGAGGAGGCTGCGGCCAACGCTCACCGTGCGGCGGGCAATCGTATGAAGGATGGCGAGCTGCCGGATGATCTGCCGGAGATCGAGCTGACTGCTGTCGAGGATATGCCGATCGCGGCAGTCCTTAATAAAGCAGGTCTGGTCAAGAATTCGGCAGTGGCGCGAGATCTCCTTGGGTCGGGCGGTGTGCGTATAGATGGTGAGGTTGTGGATCGCACCTATATGTATGAGCTGGGTTCCACTCATGTATGTCAGGCCGGCAAGAAGGCTTTCGCGCGGATTACGCTGAAATCCGAATAAAGCTGAAAATAGGTGTTGACGGCAAATTCTGGACGTCTATAATTCGCCCCACTTCCGGCGCAGTCGAAACGGAAAACTCCTTGAGTTTCAATGAGTTACCATTGTTTTGAAGGTGTCGGGCTTCAGTTCATCGAAGCCAGGAAGGAGTTGATAAGGCAGTGTTGTTTGGCCTTGTCAGCGGTTCGATCGTCTCGGTCGAAAGCGGAGAAAAAGAGGTGTTGACAGCAGCGAGTAACGCTGTAGAATTCGCCTCCCGCTAACGAGAGATCGGAAGCGCAAGTGGTTGAAGTTGCAAAGGAAACTTTGAAAACTTCTTAAAATAACCGCTTGACAGATACACGGGGCGCTGTAGAATGCGCGCCTCGGTTGAGACGAAAGATCTTAACCAACCGCTCTTTAACAACTGAATCAAGCAATTCGTGTGGGTGCTTGTGGAGTCAGACTGCTAGTCAACAGATTATCAGCATCACAAGTTACTCCGCGAGAAATCAAAGATGTAACCAACGATTGCTGAGCCAAGTTTAGGGTTTTCTCAAAACCCAAAGATGTTTGAACTGAAGAGTTTGATCATGGCTCAGATTGAACGCTGGCGGCAGGCCTAACACATGCAAGTCGAGCGGTAGAGAGGTGCTTGCACCTCTTGAGAGCGGCGGACGGGTGAGTAATGCCTAGGAATCTGCCTGGTAGTGGGGGATAACGCTCGGAAACGGACGCTAATACCGCATACGTCCTACGGGAGAAAGCAGGGGACCTTCGGGCCTTGCGCTATCAGATGAGCCTAGGTCGGATTAGCTAGTTGGTGGGGTAATGGCTCACCAAGGCGACGATCCGTAACTGGTCTGAGAGGATGATCAGTCACACTGGAACTGAGACACGGTCCAGACTCCTACGGGAGGCAGCAGTGGGGAATATTGGACAATGGGCGAAAGCCTGATCCAGCCATGCCGCGTGTGTGAAGAAGGTCTTCGGATTGTAAAGCACTTTAAGTTGGGAGGAAGGGCAGTTACTTAATACGTGACTGTCTTGACGTTACCGACAGAATAAGCACCGGCTAACTCTGTGCCAGCAGCCGCGGTAATACAGAGGGTGCAAGCGTTAATCGGAATTACTGGGCGTAAAGCGCGCGTAGGTGGTTCGTTAAGTTGGATGTGAAATCCCCGGGCTCAACCTGGGAACTGCATTCAAAACTGTCGAGCTAGAGTATGGTAGAGGGTGGTGGAATTTCCTGTGTAGCGGTGAAATGCGTAGATATAGGAAGGAACACCAGTGGCGAAGGCGACCACCTGGACTGATACTGACACTGAGGTGCGAAAGCGTGGGGAGCAAACAGGATTAGATACCCTGGTAGTCCACGCCGTAAACGATGTCAACTAGCCGTTGGGAGCCTTGAGCTCTTAGTGGCGCAGCTAACGCATTAAGTTGACCGCCTGGGGAGTACGGCCGCAAGGTTAAAACTCAAATGAATTGACGGGGGCCCGCACAAGCGGTGGAGCATGTGGTTTAATTCGAAGCAACGCGAAGAACCTTACCAGGCCTTGACATCCAATGAACTTTCCAGAGATGGATTGGTGCCTTCGGGAACATTGAGACAGGTGCTGCATGGCTGTCGTCAGCTCGTGTCGTGAGATGTTGGGTTAAGTCCCGTAACGAGCGCAACCCTTGTCCTTAGTTACCAGCACGTAATGGTGGGCACTCTAAGGAGACTGCCGGTGACAAACCGGAGGAAGGTGGGGATGACGTCAAGTCATCATGGCCCTTACGGCCTGGGCTACACACGTGCTACAATGGTCGGTACAGAGGGTTGCCAAGCCGCGAGGTGGAGCTAATCCCACAAAACCGATCGTAGTCCGGATCGCAGTCTGCAACTCGACTGCGTGAAGTCGGAATCGCTAGTAATCGCGAATCAGAATGTCGCGGTGAATACGTTCCCGGGCCTTGTACACACCGCCCGTCACACCATGGGAGTGGGTTGCACCAGAAGTAGCTAGTCTAACCTTCGGGGGGACGGTTACCACGGTGTGATTCATGACTGGGGTGAAGTCGTAACAAGGTAGCCGTAGGGGAACCTGCGGCTGGATCACCTCCTTAATCGACGACCGCAGCTGCTCCATGAGCTCCCACACGAATTGCTTGATTCATTGAAGAAGACGAAAGAAGCAGCCCGAAATTGGGTCTGTAGCTCAGTTGGTTAGAGCGCACCCCTGATAAGGGTGAGGTCGGCAGTTCGAATCTGCCCAGACCCACCAATTTTGTGTGGGAAACGCCTGTAGAAATACGGGGCCATAGCTCAGCTGGGAGAGCGCCTGCCTTGCACGCAGGAGGTCAGCGGTTCGATCCCGCTTGGCTCCACCACTACTGCTTCGATTGTATAAAGCTTAGAAATGAGCATTCCATCGGTTCGATGGTGAATGTTGATTTCTAGTCTTTGACTAGTTCGTTCTTTAAAAATTTGGGTATGTGATAGAAAGATAGACTGGACGTTACTTTCACTGGTAACGGATCAGGCTAAGGTAAAATTTGTGAGTTGCTCTTTGAGCATGCGAATTTTCGGCGAATGTCGTCTTCACAGTATAACCAGATTGCTTGGGGTTATATGGTCAAGTGAAGAAGCGCATACGGTGGATGCCTTGGCAGTCAGAGGCGATGAAAGACGTGGTAGCCTGCGAAAAGCTTCGGGGAGTCGGCAAACAGACTTTGATCCGGAGATGTCTGAATGGGGGAACCCAGCCATCATAAGATGGTTATCTTGTACTGAATACATAGGTGCAAGAGGCGAACCAGGGGAACTGAAACATCTAAGTACCCTGAGGAAAAGAAATCAACCGAGATTCCCTTAGTAGTGGCGAGCGAACGGGGACTAGCCCTTAAGCTTCTTTGATTTTAGCGGAACGCTCTGGAAAGTGCGGCCATAGTGGGTGATAGCCCTGTACGCGAAAGGATCTTAGAAGTGAAATCGAGTAGGACGGAGCACGAGAAACTTTGTCTGAATATGGGGGACCATCCTCCAAGGCTAAATACTACTGACTGACCGATAGTGAACTAGTACCGTGAGGGAAAGGCGAAAAGAACCCCGGAGAGGGGAGTGAAATAGATCCTGAAACCGTATGCGTACAAGCAGTGGGAGCCCACTTTGTTGGGTGACTGCGTACCTTTTGTATAATGGGTCAGCGACTTATTTTCAGTGGCGAGCTTAACCGAATAGGGGAGGCGTAGCGAAAGCGAGTCTTAATAGGGCGTCTAGTCGCTGGGAATAGACCCGAAACCGGGCGATCTATCCATGGGCAGGTTGAAGGTTGGGTAACACTAACTGGAGGACCGAACCGACTACCGTTGAAAAGTTAGCGGATGACCTGTGGATCGGAGTGAAAGGCTAATCAAGCTCGGAGATAGCTGGTTCTCCTCGAAAGCTATTTAGGTAGCGCCTCATGTATCACTGTAGGGGGTAGAGCACTGTTTCGGCTAGGGGGTCATCCCGACTTACCAAACCGATGCAAACTCCGAATACCTACAAGTGCCGAGCATGGGAGACACACGGCGGGTGCTAACGTCCGTCGTGAAAAGGGAAACAACCCAGACCGTCAGCTAAGGTCCCAAAGTTATGGTTAAGTGGGAAACGATGTGGGAAGGCTTAGACAGCTAGGAGGTTGGCTTAGAAGCAGCCACCCTTTAAAGAAAGCGTAATAGCTCACTAGTCGAGTCGGCCTGCGCGGAAGATGTAACGGGGCTCAAACCATACACCGAAGCTACGGGTATCACGTAAGTGATGCGGTAGAGGAGCGTTCTGTAAGCCTGTGAAGGTGAGTTGAGAAGCTTGCTGGAGGTATCAGAAGTGCGAATGCTGACATGAGTAACGACAATGGGTGTGAAAAACACCCACGCCGAAAGACCAAGGTTTCCTGCGCAACGTTAATCGACGCAGGGTTAGTCGGTCCCTAAGGCGAGGCTGAAAAGCGTAGTCGATGGAAAACAGGTTAATATTCCTGTACTTCTGGTTATTGCGATGGAGGGACGGAGAAGGCTAGGCCAGCTTGGCGTTGGTTGTCCAAGTTTAAGGTGGTAGGCTGAGATCTTAGGTAAATCCGGGATCTTAAGGCCGAGAGCTGATGACGAGTTACCCTTTGGGTGACGAAGTGGTTGATGCCATGCTTCCAAGAAAAGCTTCTAAGCTTCAGGTAACCAGGAACCGTACCCCAAACCGACACAGGTGGTTGGGTAGAGAATACCAAGGCGCTTGAGAGAACTCGGGTGAAGGAACTAGGCAAAATGGCACCGTAACTTCGGGAGAAGGTGCGCCGGTGAGGGTGAAGCACTTGCTGCGTAAGCCCACGCCGGTCGAAGATACCAGGCCGCTGCGACTGTTTATTAAAAACACAGCACTCTGCAAACACGAAAGTGGACGTATAGGGTGTGACGCCTGCCCGGTGCCGGAAGGTTAATTGATGGGGTTAGCTAACGCGAAGCTCTTGATCGAAGCCCCGGTAAACGGCGGCCGTAACTATAACGGTCCTAAGGTAGCGAAATTCCTTGTCGGGTAAGTTCCGACCTGCACGAATGGCGTAACGATGGCGGCGCTGTCTCCACCCGAGACTCAGTGAAATTGAAATCGCTGTGAAGATGCAGTGTATCCGCGGCTAGACGGAAAGACCCCGTGAACCTTTACTATAGCTTTGCACTGGACTTTGAATTTGCTTGTGTAGGATAGGTGGGAGGCTTTGAAGCGTGGACGCCAGTTCGCGTGGAGCCATCCTTGAAATACCACCCTGGCAACTTTGAGGTTCTAACTCAGGTCCGTTATCCGGATCGAGGACAGTGTATGGTGGGTAGTTTGACTGGGGCGGTCTCCTCCTAAAGAGTAACGGAGGAGTACGAAGGTGCGCTCAGACCGGTCGGAAATCGGTCGTAGAGTATAAAGGCAAAAGCGCGCTTGACTGCGAGACAGACACGTCGAGCAGGTACGAAAGTAGGTCTTAGTGATCCGGTGGTTCTGTATGGAAGGGCCATCGCTCAACGGATAAAAGGTACTCCGGGGATAACAGGCTGATACCGCCCAAGAGTTCATATCGACGGCGGTGTTTGGCACCTCGATGTCGGCTCATCACATCCTGGGGCTGAAGCCGGTCCCAAGGGTATGGCTGTTCGCCATTTAAAGTGGTACGCGAGCTGGGTTTAGAACGTCGTGAGACAGTTCGGTCCCTATCTGCCGTGGACGTTTGAGATTTGAGAGGGGCTGCTCCTAGTACGAGAGGACCGGAGTGGACGAACCTCTGGTGTTCCGGTTGTCACGCCAGTGGCATTGCCGGGTAGCTATGTTCGGGAAAGATAACCGCTGAAAGCATCTAAGCGGGAAACTTGCCTCAAGATGAGATCTCACTGGGACCTTGAGTCCCCTGAAGGGCCGTCGAAGACTACGACGTTGATAGGCAGGGTGTGTAAGCGCTGTGAGGCGTTGAGCTAACCTGTACTAATTGCCCGTGAGGCTTGACCATATAACACCCAAGCAATTTGCTGACCTGAAAGGGCACCAGATTGCGGTGTGTGAAGACGATATGAACCGAAAGTTCGCAGCAAACACACAAACTATCGCATACCCATTCGCTGGCACGTGACCGCAAGGCACGCACCGGCTACCGAATTTCTTGACGACCATAGAGCATTGGAACCACCTGATCCCATCCCGAACTCAGTAGTGAAACGATGCATCGCCGATGGTAGTGTGGGGTTTCCCCATGTGAGAGTAGGTCATCGTCAAGATTAAATTCCGAAACCCCTATCTGCTGATGCAGGTAGGGGTTTTGTTTTGCCCGCGAGAAAGACATTTTGTGTTTCTATGCAACTGTCTTACGCATAGCTATCATGCGGGCCTCATTGTCAGGGCGCAGTTCGCATGCTCACGTTGCTAAAACTTCTAAAGGATGGTCGCTTTCATTCGGGCCAGGCGCTGGGCGTTGCGCTGGGTATCAGCCGCAGTGCCGTATGGAAGCAGCTGCAGCATCTGGAGGCAGAATTGGGGCTGTCTGTTCATAAGGTTCGAGGCAGGGGATACCAGTTGGCTAAGCCTCTGCTGCTTTTAGATGCGGCTGAGATCAGCGCAGGCGGGCTTTGTGAGTGGCCTGTTCACATATTTGATTCCATCGACTCCACTAATGCAGAAGCGCTGCGCTCTATAGAGCGCGGAGTGGAGGCCCCATTCATGGTGCTGGCCGAGCGACAGATAGCCGGCCGTGGTCGTCGTGGTCGCAAGTGGGTCAGTCCGTTTGCCGATAACCTCTATTGCAGCGTGGTATTGCGCATTGAGGGTGGCATGCGACAGATCGAAGGGCTCAGTCTGGTTGTCGGACTTGCTGTCATGCATGCCTTGCGTGATATGGGGGTCTCGAAGGCGGGTCTGAAATGGCCTAACGATGTCCTGGTTGGTGAGAAAAAAATCGCTGGCATTTTACTTGAGTTGGTAGGGGATCCGGCGGACGTCTGCCACGTTGTCCTGGGTGTGGGAGTCAACGTGAATATGCAATCGACCGACGAGGTTGATCAGCAATGGACGTCCATGTGTCTCGAGGCGCGCAGGGATTTCGATCGGAATGAGCTGGTGGTGCGATTGGGGGCAAAGCTTCAGCAGTATCTGAGGCTCCATCATGCATCAGGGTTTACCGCGATTCAGTTGGAGTGGGAGCAATACCATCTATGGCAGGGGCGGGCTGTATCATTGATTGCAGGCGTCAATCAAATTGACGGTGTTGTGATGGGAGTTGATCGTCAGGGTGCACTTCGTTTGAAGGTGGATGGCGTGGAAAAGATCTTTAGCGGCGGTGAGCTCAGTTTGAGGTTGCGTGATGATTCTTGAGCTCGACTGCGGCAATAGCTTTATCAAGTGGCGTGTCCTTCAGTCTGATGGTCTTACGGCGGTCGAGGGGGGGGTGGTCGGTTCTGACGGCGACCTGTTGGCGAGCCTGGGTTGTGCCGAGAAATTCCAGCTCAAGAAATGTCGTCTGGTTAGTGTGAGAACTCAGGCAGAGACTGATTCGTTGGTCGCATCGCTGGTTAGCGTATTTGGAGTGTCCGTGGTGCGTGCCGTGCCTGCTCGGGAAATGGCGGGAGTTAGAAACGGCTATGAGGATTACGAGCGATTGGGGCTCGATCGCTGGTTAGCCCTGCTAGGCGGGTTCCATCTCGCTTCGGGGGCATGTCTGGTGCTCGATTTTGGTACAGCTATCACTGCGGATTTCGTGGGTGCTGATGGTGGGCATCTCGGGGGATTTATTTGCCCGGGTATGCCCCTGATGCGCAATCAGTTGCGTACTCATACTCGACGAATTCGTTATGACGATACGGCAGCTGAGCGTGCCCATGAGAGCCTGGCTCCTGGCCGCACGACCGTCGAAGCGGTCGAGCGTGGTTGCATGCTGATGCTCAGGGGATTTGTCCTGACTCAGCTTGAGTTGGCCCGGGAATATTGGGGAAAGGATTTCGTGGTATTTCTCACTGGGGGAGATGCCGATTTGGTTTCCGGGGTTGTTCCTGGTGCCAGGGTGGTGCCTGACTTGGTTTTTGTTGGTTTAGCGATGGCCTGTCCTTTGTCCTGAGGTTTCTATGCGGTGGCTGTTCCTGTTATTGCTGGTTTTGAATGTCTTCTATTACGTCTGGCATCAGCAGGAGGCCCCGCTTCGCGCAAAAGATGTTACGCCGCTAAGTTTGTACCGTGGCTCGCAACAGGATATCCATCTCTTGAGTGAGACTGCGGATGCGCTTGTGAGGCGCGATTTGGGTAAATCCGGTGAGGTGCAAAAGACCTGTGTCTATCTGGGAGGCTTTGCTCGGTCGGAAATGGCGAAGCAGCTGGAGCAGCGACTGGCGAACTTGGGTGTTGTGGTGCGCCCCGTTGCGTTGGGGGCGTCGAACTCGCTTGAGGCGGGAGGTTTTTGGGTTCAGGTTTCCCGGGATAGTGCGGGGAAAGTGAATGAAGCGATGCTTCAAAACCTTTCTAAAGAATTCAATGAGTTAAAACATAAAATAATGCCTTGCGAGGGGGTTGCACCCGCAGAGTAGTTTGCATAGAATGGCGCCCGCTTCGCAGCGAAGACCTTTTAGCGGTTAACGATGCGAGGCGCCGTCAACGCAGCTAACCTCAGGTTTTTAATGAGAAAATGCTTGACAGAAGGCTGGCATAATATAGAATGCCGGCTCGCTTAGGAGGGGTTCCCGAGCGGCCAAAGGGATCAGACTGTAAATCTGACGTCTACGACTTCGAAGGTTCGAATCCTTCCCCCTCCACCATTTTTAGTGTGAGCTGCAAGCTCCGCGGGTATAGTTTAGTGGTAGAACCTCAGCCTTCCAAGCTGATGATGCGGGTTCGATTCCCGCTACCCGCTCCAAGTTTGCAGATTGTGCAAAGTGTTTCGCTCTTGTAGCTCAGTTGGTAGAGCACACCCTTGGTAAGGGTGAGGTCAGCGGTTCAAATCCGCTCAAGAGCTCCATATAACAAGGCAGATATGAAAATATCTGCCTTTGTTTTAATGGCTTGTGTGACTTGCTAAATTCTTCTCCTGAGGGTGATTTCGATGGCTAAGGAAAAGTTCGAACGTAATAAGCCGCACGTCAACGTTGGTACCATTGGTCACGTCGATCACGGTAAAACTACGCTGACTGCAGCTCTGACCCGCGTCTGCTCCGAGGTATTCGGTTCGGCCAAGGTTGACTTCGACAAGATCGACAGCGCCCCGGAAGAGAAAGCACGCGGTATCACCATCAATACTGCTCACGTTGAATACGATTCGGCTGTGCGTCACTACGCGCACGTTGATTGCCCAGGTCACGCTGACTATGTGAAGAACATGATCACCGGTGCTGCCCAGATGGACGGCGCGATCCTGGTTTGCTCGGCTGCTGATGGTCCGATGCCGCAAACTCGTGAGCACATCCTGCTGTCCCGTCAGGTAGGTGTTCCGTACATCGTTGTCTTCCTGAACAAGGCTGACATGGTTGACGACGCTGAGCTGCTGGAGCTGGTTGAGATGGAAGTGCGCGATCTGCTGAGCACTTACGATTTCCCAGGTGATGACACTCCAATCATCATCGGTTCGGCTTTGATGGCTTTGAATGGCCAAGATGACAATGAGATGGGTACCACTGCTGTCAAGAAGCTGGTGGAAACTCTGGATAGCTACATTCCAGAGCCTGAGCGTGCTATCGACAAGCCGTTCCTGATGCCAATCGAAGACGTATTCTCGATCTCCGGTCGCGGTACTGTTGTGACTGGTCGTGTTGAGCGTGGCATTGTCCGTATCCAGGAAGAAGTTGAGATCGTCGGTTTGCGCGACACTCAGAAAACTACCTGTACCGGCGTTGAAATGTTCCGCAAGCTGCTCGACGAAGGTCGTGCAGGTGAGAACTGCGGTGTGTTACTGCGCGGCACCAAGCGTGACGATGTTGAGCGTGGCCAGGTTCTGGTCAAGCCAGGTACTGTCAAGCCGCACACCAAGTTCACTGCAGAGGTTTATGTTCTGAGCAAGGAGGAAGGTGGTCGTCATACGCCGTTCTTCAAGGGCTATCGTCCACAGTTCTACTTCCGGACCACTGACGTGACCGGTAACTGCGAGTTGCCAGAAGGTGTTGAAATGGTAATGCCGGGTGACAACATTCAGATGACTGTCACTTTGATCAAGACCATTGCGATGGAAGATGGCCTGCGTTTCGCTATTCGTGAAGGCGGTCGTACCGTCGGCGCTGGTGTCGTAGCCAAAGTCATCGAGTAAACAGTTGTAATGTCTTTTTCAGGCCGGCATAATGGTCGGCCTGATTTTGTTTTAGGTCAGTAGCTCAATTGGCAGAGCGACGGTCTCCAAAACCGTAGGTTGGGGGTTCGATTCCCTCCTGACCTGCCAGATTCACTCGGTGTGTCTGGCTTTCTTTTCACAGGATCTTCATAGATGACTCCTAAAGCTGAAGCTCAAGGCTCTCGCTTCGATCTGCTCAAGTGGCTAGTGGTAGTCGCTTTGGTGGTTGTTGGCGTTGTTGGCAATCAGTATTACTCTGCTTCGCCGATCCTGTACCGCGTACTTGCATTGCTCGCCATTGCTGCTGTTGCTGCCTTCGTAGGTCTGCAAACAGCCAAGGGTAAGTCTTTCTTTGTACTCGCTAAGGAAGCTCGCACCGAGATTCGTAAAGTCGTATGGCCGACTCGCCAAGAAACCACGCAGACCACGTTGATCGTTGTGGCTGTTGTTCTGGTAATGGCGTTGCTGTTGTGGGGGCTTGATTCCCTGCTCGGCTGGCTTGTTTCCTTGATTGTTGGCTAAGGGTGTCCCGTGGCTAAGCGTTGGTACGTTGTGCATGCTTACTCGGGTTACGAGAAGCATGTTATGCGCTCGCTGGTAGAGCGCGTCAAGCTGGCTGGCATGGAAGATGGCTTTGGCGAGATTCTGGTCCCCACTGAAGAAGTGGTTGAGATGCGTAATGGCCAGAAGCGCAAAAGTGAACGCAAGTTCTTTCCAGGCTATGTGCTGGTACAGATGGATATGAACGAAGGGACTTGGCACTTGGTCAAGGATACCCCTCGGGTGATGGGCTTCATTGGCGGAACCGCTGATAAGCCAGCACCGATTACAGATAAAGAGGCGGAAGCGATTCTGCGTCGGGTCGCTGATGGTAGCGACAAGCCTAAGCCGAAGACGTTGTTTGAACCAGGTGAGGTTGTACGCGTCACTGATGGTCCATTCGCCGACTTTAATGGCACGGTTGAAGAAGTTAACTACGAAAAGAGCCGGATCCAAGTGGCAGTGCTCATTTTCGGTCGCTCTACTCCGGTAGAGCTAGAGTTCAGCCAGGTCGAAAAGGTCTGATTGAACAGGCATCCCAACCCCGCAGCCCTAGGCTGTGGGGTTTTGTCGTCACTGGGATAAACGCGCAAGTAACCGGGGAGCCTTTCGAGGCGTTCGAACCCGTAATTGGAGTGCCTCATGGCCAAGAAAATTACCGCTTACATCAAGCTGCAAGTGAAGGCCGCTCAGGCTAACCCAAGTCCACCTGTTGGTCCTGCTCTGGGTCAGCACGGCGTGAACATCATGGAATTCTGCAAGGCCTTCAACGCCCGTACCCAGGGTCTTGAGCCAGGTCTGCCGACTCCAGTGATCATCACTGTCTACAGCGACCGTAGCTTCACTTTCGAAACAAAAAGCACCCCTGCTTCGGTTCTGCTGAAGAAGGCTGCAGGTTTGACCAGCGGTTCCGCTCGTCCAAACACCGTTAAGGTTGGCACCGTTACCCGTGCTCAGCTGGAAGAAATCGCGAAAACCAAAAACGCGGATCTGACTGCAGCTGATATGGATGCAGCCGTGCGTACTATCGCCGGTTCTGCTCGTAGCATGGGCCTTAACGTGGAGGGTGTGTAATGGCTAAGCTGACCAAGCGTCAAAAGGCTATCGCCGGCAAAATCGAAGCAGGCAAGGCCTACAACTTTGTAGACGCCGCCGCTCTGCTGGCTGAGCTGTCGACTGTCAAGTTCAGCGAGTCGTTCGACGTTGCTGTGAACCTGGGCGTTGACCCGCGTAAATCCGACCAGGTCGTTCGTAGCGCTACTGTGCTGCCACACGGCACTGGCAAGACCGTTCGTGTTGCTGTTTTCACCCAGGGCCCAGCAGCTGAAGCTGCTCTGGCTGCGGGCGCTGATCGCGTAGGCATGGACGATCTGGCTGCTGAAATGAAAGGCGGCGACCTGAACTATGACGTAGTGATCGCATCTCCTGATGCCATGCGCGTTGTAGGTCAGTTGGGTCAGATCCTCGGTCCACGTGGTCTGATGCCTAACCCTAAAGTCGGCACCGTAACGCCAGACGTAGCCACCGCGGTTAAAAACGCCAAGGCAGGTCAGGTTCGTTATCGCACCGACAAAAACGGCATCATTCACACCTCCGTTGGCAAGATTGGCTTCGACGCCGTCAAGCTGAAGGAAAACGTTGAAGCCCTGATCGCTGATCTGAAGCGTATCAAGCCAGCTTCTTCGAAAGGCATCTACGTCAAGCGCGTTACCCTGAGCACCACCATGGGCCCAGGTCTGGTTATCGACCAGAGCTCGCTCGACGCGTAAGACTCAGGTTGGCGCAAGCGATTGCGCCAATCGAAAAATTGGGGTCCCTGCCTGGCGGGGGCTGTCCAAGACCGTAGGCGACGCAAGTCTTAAACCACAAGCCTACGCAGATGGTGCTCCCGGTTCCTTACCGAATCAGACACCAAAACGACATTCGGTTTCGACCGGATGAAACGGTAACAAGCAGGAGTTAAACCCGTGGCAATTAATCTCGAAGACAAGAAGGCCATCGTCGCTGAAGTCAACGAGGCTGCCAAAGTCGCTCTGTCCGCTGTCGTGGCTGATGCCCGTGGCGTAACAGTAGGCGCAATGACCGGACTCCGTAAAGAGGCTCGTGAAGCTGGCGTTTATGTACGTGTCGTACGTAACACCCTGCTCAAGCGCGCCGTTGCTGGCACTGAATACAGTGTTCTCAACGACGTGTTCACCGGCCCGACCCTGATCGCGTTCTCCAAGGATCATCCAGGCGCTGCTGCCCGTTTGTTCAAGGAATTCGCCAAGGGTCAGGACAAGTTCGAGATCAAGGCAGCTGCGTTCGAGGGCAAGTTCCTCGCAGCTAATCAGATCGATGTACTGGCAACACTGCCGACCCGCGACGAAGCCATTTCGCAGCTGATGAGCGTGATTCAAGGCGCTACCAGCAAGCTGGCTCGTATTCTGGCTGCAGTTCGCGAGCAAAAAGAAGCTGCCGCAGCCTAAGGCTGAGCATTTTCTCTCGCGCTTTTTTGTTTATTTCGATGGCCGCGTAGGCCGTCCCCCAATTTAGGAATTAGAGTCATGTCTATCTCTCAAGACGATATCCTCAACGCCGTAGCTGAAATGTCCGTTCTGCAGGTTGTTGAGCTGATCAAAGCTTTCGAAGAAAAATTCGGTGTTTCTGCTGCCGCTGCTTCCGCTGGTCCAGCTGCTGCTGCCGCCGTTGTTGAAGAGCAAACCGAATTCAACGTCATGCTGACCGAAGCTGGCGAGAAGAAAGTTAACGTGATCAAGGCAGTACGTGAACTGACCGGTCTGGGCCTGAAAGAAGCCAAGGCTGTAGTTGACGGCGCTCCTGCCATGGTTCTGGAAGCTGTTTCGAAAGACGCAGCTGACAAAGCCAAAGCAACTCTGGAAGAAGCAGGCGCTAAAGTCGAGCTGAAGTAAGCATCGACTTTGCGTCTCCAGCCCGAGCGTTAAGCGACAGGCTGATGGCTGGTGGCTCTTGCCACCGGCCTTTTTCCGTTACTGGCAGCCGACTGGGTCGGTGCTGATAGCGGGCTGTAACCACCCGATGTGGTGGCGCAAACCATGGGGTTTGCACGATTTTCTGGCTGCTCCCGTCGGGAGGGGCCAAACAAGCAGGTGACCAAGCTGGGGAACGCTGATGGCTTACTCATATACTGAGAAAAAACGTATCCGCAAGGACTTTAGCAAGTTGCCGGACGTCATGGATGTGCCGTACCTCCTGGCCATCCAGCTGGATTCGTATCGTGAATTCTTGCAAGCGGGAGCGACTAAAGATCAGTTCCGCGACGTGGGCCTGCATGCGGCCTTCAAATCCGTTTTCCCGATCATCAGCTACTCCGGCAATGCTGCGCTGGAGTACGTCGGTTATCGCCTGGGCGAGCCGGCATTTGATGTCAAAGAATGCGTATTGCGCGGTGTAACTTACGCCGTACCTTTGCGGGTAAAAGTGCGCCTGATCATTTTCGACAAAGAATCGTCGAACAAAGCGATCAAGGACATCAAAGAGCAAGAAGTCTACATGGGTGAAATCCCCCTGATGACTGAGAACGGTACCTTCGTAATCAACGGTACCGAGCGTGTAATCGTTTCCCAGCTGCACCGTTCTCCGGGCGTGTTCTTCGACCACGACCGTGGCAAAACGCACAGCTCCGGCAAACTGCTTTACTCCGCGCGCATCATTCCTTACCGCGGTTCGTGGTTGGACTTCGAGTTCGATCCGAAAGACTGCGTATTCGTGCGTATCGACCGTCGTCGCAAGCTGCCTGCATCGGTACTGCTGCGCGCGCTCGGTTATACCACTGAAGAAGTATTGGACGCGTTCTACACCACCAACGTTTTCCACGTGCAGGGTGAAAACCTCAGCCTGGAGCTGGTGCCTCAGCGTCTGCGCGGTGAAATCGCTGTCCTCGATATCCAGGATGACAAGGGCAAGGTTATTGTCGAGCAGGGTCGTCGTATTACCGCTCGCCACATCAACCAGCTGGAAAAAGCCGGGATCAAAGAGCTGCAGGTGCCTCTGGACTACGTCCTGGGTCGCACCACCGCCAAGGTCATCGTGCATCCGGCCACCGGCGAAATCCTGGCAGAGTGCAACACCGAGCTGAACACCGAGATCCTGGCAAAAATCGCCAAGGCCCAGGTTGTTCGCATCGAGACTCTGTACACCAACGATATCGACTGCGGTCCGTTTATCTCCGACACGCTGAAGATCGACTCCACTGGCAACCAACTGGAAGCCTTGGTCGAGATCTATCGCATGATGCGTCCTGGCGAGCCGCCAACCAAGGATGCAGCCGAGACTCTGTTCAACAACCTGTTCTTCAGCCCTGAGCGCTACGACCTGTCTGCGGTCGGCCGGATGAAGTTCAACCGTCGTATCGGTCGTACCGAGATCGAAGGTTCGGGCGTGTTGAATAAAGACGACATCGTTGCGGTGCTCAAGACTCTGGTCGACATCCGTAACGGCAAAGGCATCGTCGATGACATCGACCACCTGGGTAACCGTCGTGTTCGCTGTGTAGGCGAAATGGCCGAGAACCAGTTCCGTGTTGGCCTGGTGCGTGTAGAGCGCGCGGTCAAGGAACGTCTGTCGATGGCTGAAAGCGAAGGCCTGATGCCGCAAGACTTGATCAACGCCAAGCCAGTGGCTGCGGCGGTGAAGGAGTTCTTCGGTTCGAGCCAGCTGTCTCAGTTCATGGACCAGAACAACCCGCTGTCCGAGATCACCCACAAGCGTCGTGTCTCTGCACTCGGCCCGGGTGGTTTGACCCGTGAGCGCGCAGGCTTCGAAGTTCGTGACGTACACCCGACTCACTACGGTCGTGTATGCCCGATTGAAACGCCGGAAGGTCCTAACATCGGTCTGATCAACTCCTTGGCCGCCTATGCGCGCACCAACCAGTATGGCTTCCTCGAGAGCCCATACCGTGTGGTGAAAGACGCCCTGGTCACTGACGAGATCGTATTCCTGTCCGCCATCGAAGAAGCCGATCACGTGATCGCTCAGGCTTCGGCCACGATGAACGACAAGAAAGTCCTGATCGACGAGCTGGTAGCTGTTCGTCACCTGAACGAGTTCACCGTCAAGGCGCCGGAAGACGTCACCTTGATGGACGTGTCGCCGAAGCAGGTCGTTTCGGTTGCAGCGTCGCTGATCCCGTTCCTCGAGCATGACGACGCCAACCGTGCGTTGATGGGTTCGAACATGCAGCGTCAAGCTGTACCAACCCTGCGCGCCGACAAGCCGCTGGTAGGTACCGGCATGGAGCGAAACGTAGCCCGTGACTCCGGCGTTTGCGTCGTGGCTCGTCGTGGTGGCGTGATCGACTCCGTTGATGCCAGCCGTATCGTGGTTCGTGTTGCCGATGACGAAGTTGAAACGGGCGAAGCCGGTGTCGACATCTACAACCTTACCAAATACACCCGCTCCAACCAGAACACCTGCATCAACCAGCGTCCGCTGGTGAGCAAGGGTGATCGGGTTCAGCGTAGCGACATCATGGCCGATGGTCCGTCCACCGATATGGGTGAGCTGGCACTGGGTCAGAACATGCGCATCGCGTTCATGGCATGGAACGGCTTCAACTTCGAAGACTCCATCTGCCTGTCCGAGCGTGTTGTTCAGGAAGATCGCTTCACCACGATCCACATCCAGGAACTGACCTGTGTGGCTCGTGACACCAAGCTTGGCCCAGAGGAAATCACTGCAGACATCCCGAACGTGGGTGAGGCTGCACTGAACAAGCTGGACGAAGCCGGTATCGTTTACGTAGGTGCTGAAGTAGGCGCAGGCGACATCCTGGTCGGTAAGGTCACTCCGAAAGGCGAGACCCAGCTGACTCCGGAAGAGAAACTGCTGCGTGCCATCTTCGGTGAAAAAGCCAGCGACGTTAAAGACACCTCCCTGCGCGTGCCTACCGGCACCAAGGGTACCGTCATCGACGTACAGGTCTTCACCCGTGACGGCGTTGAGCGTGATGCTCGTGCACTGTCCATCGAGAAGACTCAACTCGACGAGATCCGCAAGGACCTGAACGAAGAGTTCCGTATCGTTGAAGGCGCAACTTTCGAGCGTCTGCGCTCCGCTCTGGTCGGCCACAAAGCCGAAGGCGGCGCCGGCCTGAAGAAAGGTCAGGAAATCACCGACGAAGTTCTCGACGGTCTTGAGCACGGCCAGTGGTTCAAACTGCGCATGGCTGAAGATGCTCTGAACGAGCAGCTCGAGAAGGCCCAGGCCTATATCGTTGATCGCCGCCGTCTGCTGGACGACAAGTTCGAAGACAAGAAGCGCAAGCTGCAGCAGGGCGATGACCTGGCTCCGGGCGTGCTGAAAATCGTCAAGGTTTACCTGGCAATCCGTCGTCGCATCCAGCCGGGCGACAAGATGGCCGGTCGTCACGGTAACAAGGGTGTGGTCTCCGTGATCATGCCGGTTGAAGACATGCCGCACGATGCCAATGGCACCCCGGTCGATGTGGTCCTCAACCCGTTGGGCGTACCTTCGCGTATGAACGTTGGTCAGATCCTTGAAACCCACCTGGGCCTCGCGGCCAAAGGTCTGGGCGAGAAGATCAACCGTATGATCGAAGAGCAGCGCAAGGTCGCTGACCTGCGTAAGTTCCTGCACGAGATCTACAACGAGATCGGCGGGCGCAACGAAGAGCTGGACACCTTCACCGACCAGGAAATCCTGGACTTGGCGAAGAACCTGCGCGGCGGCGTTCCAATGGCTACTCCGGTGTTCGACGGTGCCAAGGAAAGCGAAATCAAGGCCATGCTGAAACTGGCAGACCTGCCAGAAAGTGGCCAGATGCAGCTGTTCGACGGCCGTACCGGCAACAAGTTCGAGCGCCCGGTTACCGTTGGCTACATGTACATGCTGAAGCTGAACCACTTGGTGGACGACAAGATGCACGCTCGTTCTACCGGTTCTTACAGCCTGGTTACCCAGCAGCCGCTGGGTGGTAAGGCGCAGTTCGGTGGTCAGCGTTTCGGGGAGATGGAGGTCTGGGCACTGGAAGCGTACGGTGCTGCATACACTCTGCAAGAAATGCTCACAGTGAAGTCGGACGATGTGAACGGCCGGACCAAGATGTACAAAAACATCGTGGACGGCGATCACCGTATGGAGCCGGGCATGCCCGAGTCTTTCAACGTGTTGATCAAGGAAATTCGTTCCCTCGGCATCGATATCGATCTGGAAACCGAATAACACGTGACGCGAATCGAGAGCGGGGCTGTTTTGCCCGCTCTCTGCTCCGCCAGGAGGAAAGGCCTTGAAAGACCTACTGAATTTGCTGAAAAACCAGGGTCAAGTCGAAGAGTTCGACGCCATCCGTATTGGATTGGCCTCGCCTGAGATGATCCGTTCGTGGTCGTTCGGTGAAGTTAAAAAGCCGGAAACCATCAACTACCGTACGTTCAAACCTGAGCGTGACGGCCTGTTCTGCGCCAAGATCTTTGGCCCGGTGAAGGATTACGAGTGCCTGTGCGGTAAGTACAAGCGCTTGAAGCACCGTGGTGTGATCTGCGAGAAGTGCGGCGTTGAAGTTGCGCTGGCAAAAGTTCGTCGTGAGCGCATGGCACACATCGAACTGGCCTCGCCGGTTGCCCACATCTGGTTCCTGAAATCGCTGCCGTCCCGTATCGGCCTGCTGATGGACATGACCCTGCGTGATATCGAGCGCGTTCTCTACTTCGAGAGCTATGTCGTTATCGACCCGGGCATGACCACCCTTGAAAAAGGTCAGCTGCTCAACGACGAGCAGTACTTCGAAGCGCTGGAAGAGTTCGGCGACGATTTCGATGCCCGCATGGGTGCCGAAGCTGTCCGCGAACTGCTGCACGCTATCGACCTGGAGCACGAGATTGGCCGCCTGCGCGAAGAAATTCCGCAAACCAACTCCGAAACCAAGATCAAGAAGCTGTCCAAGCGTCTGAAGTTGATGGAAGCCTTCCAGGGTTCCGGCAACCTGCCAGAGTGGATGGTGCTGACCGTTCTGCCGGTTCTGCCGCCAGACCTGCGTCCACTGGTTCCGCTCGATGGCGGTCGTTTCGCGACTTCCGACCTCAACGATCTGTATCGTCGAGTGATCAACCGTAACAACCGCTTGAAGCGCCTGCTTGATCTGTCCGCTCCGGACATCATCGTGCGCAACGAAAAGCGTATGTTGCAGGAAGCTGTCGACGCGCTGCTCGACAACGGTCGTCGTGGCCGTGCTATCACCGGTTCCAACAAGCGTCCTCTGAAATCCCTGGCTGACATGATCAAGGGTAAGCAGGGTCGTTTCCGTCAGAACTTGCTCGGTAAGCGTGTTGACTACTCCGGTCGTTCGGTAATTACCGTAGGCCCGACCCTGCGTCTGCACCAGTGCGGTCTGCCTAAGAAAATGGCTCTGGAGCTGTTCAAACCGTTCATTTTCGGCAAGCTGGAAATGCGTGGTCTCGCGACCACCATCAAAGCCGCCAAGAAGATGGTCGAGCGCGAGCTGCCAGAGGTTTGGGACGTTCTCGCCGAAGTGATTCGCGAACACCCAGTGCTGCTCAACCGTGCACCGACCCTTCACCGTCTGGGTATCCAGGCGTTTGAACCGGTACTGATCGAAGGTAAGGCCATCCAGCTGCACCCTCTGGTCTGTGCTGCGTACAACGCCGACTTCGACGGCGACCAAATGGCCGTGCACGTACCGCTGACGCTGGAAGCCCAGCTCGAAGCGCGTGCGCTGATGATGTCGACCAACAACATCCTGTCGCCAGCCAACGGTGAGCCAATCATCGTTCCGTCGCAGGACGTTGTATTGGGTCTGTACTACATGACTCGTGAAGCGATCAACGCCAAGGGCGAAGGTCGTGTGTTCGCGGATCTGCAGGAAGTTGACCGTGTGTTCCGTGCCGGCGAAGCCGCACTGCACGCCAAGGTCAAAGTGCGGATCAACGAAACCGTGAACGATCGTGATGGCGGCAGCGTGACCAACACCCGTATCGTCGACACCACCGTCGGCCGTGCGCTGTTGTTCCAGGTTGTGCCAAAAGGCTTGTCCTTCGACGTCGTCAACCTGCCGATGAAGAAAAAGGCGATCTCCAAGCTGATCAACCAATGCTACCGCGTGGTTGGTCTGAAAGAGACCGTGATCTTCGCTGACCAGTTGATGTACACCGGTTTTGCCTATTCGACCATTTCCGGCGTTTCCATCGGTGTTAACGACTTCGTTATCCCGGACGAAAAAGCCCGCATCATCGGTGCTGCTACCGAAGAAGTGAAAGAGATCGAAAGCCAGTACGCCTCCGGCCTGGTAACCCAGGGCGAGAAGTACAACAAGGTCATCGACCTCTGGTCCAAGGCGAACGACGAAGTATCCAAGGCGATGATGGCCAACCTCTCGAAAGAGAAAGTCATCGACCGTCATGGCAACGAAGTCGACCAGGAATCGTTCAACTCGATGTACATGATGGCCGACTCGGGCGCACGGGGTTCTGCTGCGCAGATCCGTCAGCTCGCCGGTATGCGTGGCCTGATGGCCAAGCCGGACGGCTCCATCATCGAGACCCCGATCACCGCGAACTTCCGTGAAGGTTTGAGCGTACTCCAGTACTTCATCTCCACTCACGGTGCTCGTAAGGGTCTTGCGGATACCGCGTTGAAAACGGCGAACTCCGGTTACCTGACTCGTCGTCTGGTAGACGTTGCGCAGGATCTGGTCGTGACCGAGATCGATTGCGGCACCGAACACGGCTTGGTAATGACTCCGCACATTGAAGGCGGTGACGTTGTAGAGCCGCTGGGTGAACGCGTATTGGGTCGTGTCATCGCCCGTGACGTATTCAAGCCGGGTACCGAGGACGTAATCGTTCCTGCCGGCACCTTGGTTGACGAGAAGTGGGTCGAGTTCATCGAGCTCAACAGCATCGACGAAGTGATCGTACGTTCGCCGATCAGCTGCGAAACCCGCTACGGCATCTGCGCCAAGTGCTACGGTCGCGACCTGGCTCGTGGTCACCAGGTGAACATCGGTGAAGCGGTCGGCGTTATCGCTGCCCAGTCCATCGGTGAGCCGGGTACCCAGCTGACGATGCGTACGTTCCACATCGGTGGTGCGGCAAGCCGGACCTCCGCAGCTGATAGCGTTCAGGTGAAGAATGGCGGTACTGTCCGTCTGCACAACCTCAAGCACGTAGAGCGCGTGGACGGTCACCTGGTGGCTGTATCCCGTTCCGGTGAGCTGGCGATCGCTGACGACTTCGGTCGCGAGCGCGAGCGCTACAAGCTGCCGTACGGTGCTGTGATTTCGGTCAAGGAAGGTGACAAGGTCGACGCTGGTGCTATCGTGGCCAAGTGGGATCCGCACACCCACCCGATCGTGACCGAAATGAAAGGTACCGTGACCTACGTGGGCATGGAAGAAGGCATCACGATCAAGCGTCAGACTGACGAATTGACCGGTATGACCAACATTGAAGTACTTGACGCGAAAGATCGTCCAGCTGCTGGCAAGGACATCCGTCCGGCCGTGAAGATGGTCGACGACAACGGCAAGGATCTGTTGCTGCCAGGCACTGACGTAATCGCTCAGTACTTCCTGCCAGCCAACGCCCTGGTCGGTGTTGCGGATGGTGCGCGGATCGCGATCGGTGATGTTATCGCTCGTATCCCGCAGGAAACTTCGAAAACCCGCGACATCACCGGTGGTCTGCCGCGTGTTGCCGACTTGTTCGAAGCCCGTCGTCCGAAAGAAGCCTCGATTCTGGCTGAAGTCAGCGGCACCATCGCGTTCGGTAAAGAGACCAAAGGCAAGCGCCGTCTGGTCATCACGCCGAACGACGGTAGCGATCCGTACGAAGAGCTGATTCCGAAGTGGCGTCACCTGAACGTCTTCGAAGGCGAACAGGTAAACCGCGGCGAAGTTATCTCCGACGGTCCGAGCGATCCACACGACATCCTGCGTCTGCTGGGTGTGAGTGCGCTGGCCAAGTACATCGTGAACGAGATCCAGGACGTTTATCGTCTGCAAGGCGTGAAGATCAACGACAAGCACATCGAGACCATCCTGCGTCAGATGCTGCGTAAAGTTGAAATCGCTGAATCCGGCGATTCGAGTTTCATCAAGGGCGACCAGATGGAACTGACTCACGTACTGGTAGAAAACGAGCGCCTGGCTGCGGACGACAAGTTCGTATCCAAGTTCACTCGCGTGCTGCTGGGTATCACCAAGGCGTCGTTGTCCACCGAATCGTTCATCTCGGCGGCTTCCTTCCAGGAAACCACCCGCGTACTGACCGAAGCGGCGGTAACCGGCAAGCGCGATTACCTGCGCGGCCTGAAAGAAAACGTGGTCGTGGGTCGTCTGATCCCGGCCGGTACCGGTTTGGCCTATCACAGCGAGCGCAAACGCCGCCGTGATGCAGACAAGCCGTTGCGCGTAAGCGCCAGTGAAGTGGAAGCTGCACTGACCGAAGCACTGAACTCGAGCGGTAACTGAGTTCTGTAGCAATTGAGTGCCTGGCCCTGGTCGTCCCGCCCGCCGGATCGAGACAAATTGTCGAGATCCGGCGGGCGGGGAGGTCGGGGCCTTGCCTTGACTGGGAGCAAGATCCTCTTTAGACTCTTGATCCCCTAAATTTGGCGGGAATTCGTTCCTGCCATTTTGCTTTTCTTGTAAGACAATAGCGTCGCAAGACAACAGTGGAGCTAGTAGATGGCAACTATCAACCAGCTGGTACGTCAGCCGCGTAAGCGTATCGTCGAGAAATCCGACGTGCCTGCGCTGCAGAACTGCCCGCAACGTCGTGGCGTATGCACCCGTGTGTATACCACCACGCCGAAAAAACCTAACTCGGCACTGCGTAAAGTATGCCGTGTGCGTCTGACCAACGGTTTCGAGGTTTCCTCGTACATCGGCGGTGAAGGCCACAACCTGCAGGAGCACAGCGTGGTACTGATCCGCGGCGGTCGTGTAAAAGACTTGCCAGGTGTTCGTTACCACACCGTTCGCGGTTCTTTGGATACTTCCGGCGTTAAAGGTCGTAACCAGGGTCGTTCGAAGTACGGTACCAAGCGTCCGAAATAATCGGCCGTTTTACAGTTTTTCATTTTATTGAGTCGATAAGAGTAAGGTCGGGCACGCAATAGCTGTCCCGGGCTAACCTGAAGACCGTTTGAGGGCTTATCAATGCCAAGACGTCGCGTAGCAGCCAAACGTGAGATTCTGGACGATCCGAAATACGGAAGCCAGATTCTCGCCAAGTTCATGAACCACGTAATGGAAAGCGGCAAGAAAGCCGTTGCCGAGCGTATCGTTTATGGCGCACTGGACAAAGTTAAGGAACGCAAGAACAGCGATCCCCTGGAAATCTTCGAGAAAGCTCTCGACGCCATCGCTCCGCTGGTCGAAGTGAAGTCGCGCCGTGTAGGCGGTGCTACTTACCAGGTTCCGGTCGAAGTTCGTCCGTCCCGTCGTAACGCCCTGGCAATGCGCTGGTTGGTAGACTTCGCCCGCAAGCGCGGTGAGAAGTCCATGGCTCTGCGTTTGGCTGGCGAACTGTTGGACGCTGCTGAAGGTAAAGGTGCTGCAGTTAAGAAGCGTGAAGACGTGCACCGTATGGCTGAAGCCAACAAGGCTTTCTCGCACTACCGCTTCTAATTTTAGCGTCACTCAATTTGCGAGGGCTTTATGGCTCGTACTACACCGATTAACCGCTACCGTAACATCGGTATCGTTGCTCACGTGGATGCTGGTAAAACCACCACCACCGAGCGCGTCCTTTTTTACACCGGCAAAAGTCACAAGATGGGCGAGGTGCATGATGGCGCCGCGACCACCGACTGGATGGTGCAGGAGCAGGAGCGTGGTATTACCATTACTTCTGCTGCCATTACCGCCTTCTGGAAGGGTTCCGAGAAGCAGTACCCGCACGAGCATCGCTTCAACGTTATCGATACCCCGGGCCACGTAGACTTCACCATCGAAGTTGAACGTTCCCTGCGTGTACTCGACGGCGCTGTCGTCGTGTTCTGCGGTACTTCGGGTGTTGAGCCTCAGTCGGAAACCGTATGGCGTCAGGCCAACAAATACGGTGTTCCACGTCTTGTTTACGTAAACAAGATGGACCGTGCTGGTGCCAACTTCCTGCGCGTGATCGGTCAGATCAAGCAGCGTCTGGGTCACACTCCGGTGCCGATCCAGCTGGCTATCGGTTCCGAAGACAACTTCCAGGGTCAGATCGATCTGATCAACATGCAAGCTGTCTACTGGAACGATGCTGACAAGGGTATGGTTCCTGTTCGCAAGGACATCCCGGCAGAGTTGCTGGAAGAAGCCGAGAAGTGGCGCGGCAACATGGTTGAGGCTGCGGCCGAAGCCAACGAAGAGCTGATGAACAAGTACCTTGAGGGTGAAGAGCTCACCAACGAGGAAATCAAGGCTGCTCTGCGCCAGCGTACCATCGCTGGTGAGATCGTCCTGGCTGTTTGCGGTTCTTCCTTCAAGAACAAGGGTGTTCCCCTGGTTCTCGATGCTGTGATCGACTTCCTGCCTGCTCCAACCGACATTCCTGCTATCAAGGGCTCCAACCCTGATAACGAGGAAGAGGAAATGGAGCGTCATGCAAGCGACGACGAGCCTTTCGCGGCTCTGGCGTTCAAGATCGCTACCGACCCATTCGTGGGTACCTTGACCTTTGTTCGGGTTTACTCGGGCGTGTTGAACTCCGGCGACGGCGTGATCAACTCTGTAAAAGGCAAGAAAGAGCGTGTGGGTCGTATGGTGCAAATGCACGCAAACGCCCGTGAAGAGATCAAGGAAGTGCGCGCTGGCGACATCGCGGCCTTGATTGGCATGAAGGACGTCACCACCGGTGAAACCTTGTGCAACGCTGACAAGCCAATCATCCTGGTTCGTATGGACTTCCCGGAGCCGGTTATTTCGGTTGCCGTTGAGCCAAAAACCAAGGATGACCAGGAAAAAATGGGTATCGCTCTGGGCAAGCTTGCTCAGGAAGACCCGTCTTTCCGCGTCAAGACTGATGAAGAGACCGGTCAAACGATCATCTCTGGCATGGGCGAGTTGCACCTGGACATCCTGGTTGACCGGATGCGCCGTGAGTTCAACGTCGAAGCCAACATCGGTAAGCCTCAGGTTTCCTATCGTGAGCGCATCACGAAGAACTGTGAAATCGAAGGTAAGTTTGTTCGCCAGTCCGGCGGCCGTGGTCAATTCGGTCACTGCTGGATTCGTTTTGCACCGGCTGACGAAGGTCAGGAAGGTCTGCAATTCGTGAACGAAGTCGTAGGTGGTGTGGTTCCTAAGGAATACATCCCGGCGATCCAGAAGGGTATCGAAGAGCAGATGAAGAACGGCGTTGTTGCCGGCTATCCGCTGATCGGCCTGAAGGCAACTGTGTTCGATGGTTCTTACCACGACGTCGACTCCAACGAGATGGCGTTCAAGGTGGCTGCTTCCATGGCAACCAAGCAACTGGCCCAGAAGGGCGGTGGTGAGTTGCTTGAGCCGATCATGGCGGTAGAAGTCGTAACGCCTGAAGACTACATGGGTGATGTCATGGGCGACCTTAACCGTCGTCGTGGCATGATTCTGGGTATGGAAGATACGGTTTCCGGCAAGGTTATTCGTGCTGAGGTTCCGTTGGGTGAAATGTTCGGTTACGCAACCGACGTTCGTTCCATGTCTCAGGGTCGCGCAAGCTACTCTATGGAATTCAAAAAATACAATACAGCTCCGTCGCATATCGTCGAAACTGTTACCAAAAAACAAGGCTGATTCAGCCCCTTTAGGCTAGGAGTTAATTGTCGTGGCTAAAGAAAAATTTGATCGTTCCCTACCGCACGTCAACGTTGGCACCATTGGTCACGTTGACCACGGTAAAACCACTCTGACTGCTGCTCTGACTCGCGTCTGCTCCGAAGTTTTCGGTTCGGCCGTTGTTGCTTTCGATAAAATCGACAGCGCTCCGGAAGAAAAGGCTCGTGGTATCACCATCAACACCGCGCACGTTGAGTACAACTCTTCGATTCGTCACTACGCTCACGTTGACTGCCCAGGTCACGCTGACTACGTGAAGAACATGATCACCGGTGCTGCCCAGATGGACGGCGCGATCCTGGTTTGCTCGGCCGCTGATGGTCCGATGCCGCAAACTCGTGAGCACATCCTGCTGTCCCGTCAAGTAGGCGTTCCGTACATCGTTGTCTTCCTGAACAAGGCTGACATGGTTGACGACGCTGAGCTGCTGGAACTGGTTGAGATGGAAGTGCGCGACCTGCTGAGCACTTACGACTTCCCAGGTGATGACACTCCAATCATCATCGGTTCGGCTCTGATGGCTCTGAACGGCCAAGATGACAACGAAATGGGTACCACCGCTGTTAAGCGCCTGGTAGAAACTCTGGACAGCTACATCCCAGAGCCAGTTCGTGTTATCGACAAGCCGTTCCTGATGCCAATCGAAGACGTATTCTCGATCTCGGGTCGCGGTACTGTTGTAACTGGCCGTATCGAGCGCGGTATCGTCAAGGTTCAGGATCCACTGGAAATCGTTGGTCTGCGTGACACCACCGTCACCACCTGCACCGGTGTTGAAATGTTCCGTAAGCTGCTCGACGAAGGTCGTGCTGGCGAGAACTGCGGCGTTCTGCTGCGTGGTACCAAGCGTGACGACGTTGAGCGTGGCCAGGTTCTGGTCAAGCCAGGTTCGGTTAAGCCGCACACCAAGTTCGAAGCTGAAGTGTACGTTCTGAGCAAAGAAGAAGGCGGTCGTCACACTCCGTTCTTCAAAGGCTACCGTCCACAGTTCTACTTCCGGACCACTGACGTGACCGGTAACTGCGAACTGCCGGAAGGCGTTGAAATGGTAATGCCAGGCGACAACATCAAAATGGTTGTCACCCTGATCAAGACCATCGCAATGGAAGACGGTCTGCGTTTCGCTATCCGTGAAGGCGGTCGTACCGTCGGCGCTGGCGTCGTAGCCAAAATCATCGAGTAAGCTCTTTTTTGAGTCAGCTTTGATGAGTTGAAAAAGCCCCCGCTTAGCGGGGGCTTTTTTATTGGGTTGACACCTATATGGGGCGTCTATAGAATTGCGCCTCCTTTTAACGGGCGTATTGCGCTCGGTGGGAATAGCAGCCGGAGTCTGAAATCCAATGCAAAATCAGCAAATCCGTATCAGGTTGAAGGCTTTTGACCATCGCCTGATCGACCAATCCACCCAGGAAATCGTGGAAACCGCGAAACGTACTGGTGCTCAAGTGCGTGGTCCAATTCCACTGCCTACCCGTAAAGAGCGGTTCACCGTTCTGGTCTCCCCGCACGTCAACAAAGACGCGCGTGACCAGTACGAGATCCGTACTCATAAGCGCGTTCTGGACATCGTCCAGCCAACGGATAAAACCGTTGATGCTCTTATGAAGCTTGATCTTGCGGCCGGTGTGGAAGTGCAGATCAGCCTCGGCTAAGACTCGGTCTTAGTCGTGTAACGCTCTGAAATGGGCGGCCATAGCGGGTGAAAGCCCCGTACACTCATGAGGTTTACAACATGACTATTGGTGTAGTCGGTCGTAAATGCGGTATGACCCGTATTTTCACCGAAGAAGGTGTCTCCATTCCGGTCACGGTCATTGAGATCGAGCCGAATCGCGTCACCCAGTTCAAAACTGAAGAGACCGATGGCTATCGTGCAGTGCAAGTCACTGTCGGCGAGCGTCGTGCTTCGCGTGTAACAGCTGCTCAGGCTGGCCACTTCGCTAAGGCGAACGTTGCCGCTGGTCGTACCGTAATGGAATTCCGTCTTGAAGAAGGCGAGTACCAGGCCGGCGATCTGATCAACGCTGAAATCTTCGCTGCTGGTCAACTGGTTGATGTAACCGGTCAGTCCAAGGGTAAAGGCTTCCAGGGTACGATCAAGCGTTGGAACTTCCGCGGGCAAGATAACACCCACGGTAACTCCGTATCCCACCGCGTTCCAGGCTCTATCGGCCAGTGCCAGACTCCTGGTCGTGTATTCAAGGGCAAAAAAATGTCCGGTCATATGGGCGCTGAGCGCGTGACCGTGCAGTCCCTCGAAGTAGTGCGCGTGGACGCTGAACGCAATCTGTTGTTGGTCAAGGGCGCTGTTCCTGGCGCTACTGGCGGCAACTTGGTTGTACGTCCAGCAGCCAAGGCTCGCGGTTAAGGGGAAGCTGACATGCAATTAAATGTAAATGACGCTCAAGCGATCGAAGTTTCCGAACTGACATTTGGCGGCGAATTCAACGAGACGCTGGTTCACCAAGCAGTCGTGGCCTACATGGCCGGCGGCCGTCAAGGTAGCAAGCAGCAAAAGACCCGTTCCGACGTTTCTGGTGGCGGTAAGCGCCCATGGCGTCAGAAAGGTACTGGCCGTGCTCGTGCCGGTACTATCCGTAGCCCAATCTGGCGTGGCGGCGGTACCACTTTCGCAGCTCGTCCTCAGGATCACTCCCAGAAGCTGAACAAGAAGATGTACCGCGCAGCAATGCGTTCCATCCTTGCTGAGCTGGTGCGTACTGATCGTCTGGTCGTGGTTCAGGACTTCGCTGTTGAAGCACCGAAAACCAAAGATCTGCTGAATAAGCTGAACGGCATGGGCCTGACTGACGTCCTGATCGTGTCTGACGCTGTTGATCAGAACCTGTACCTGGCTGCTCGTAACCTGCCACACGTTGATGTTCGTGACGTGCAAGGTTCCGATCCGGTCAGTCTGATCGCATACGACAAGGTGTTGATCACCGTGTCGGCCGTGAAGAAATTCGAGGAGCTGCTGGGATGAACCAGGAACGCGTATTTAAAGTTCTGCTTGGCCCGCACGTTTCCGAGAAGGCTACGGTTCTGGCAGACAAGAAAGGCCAGTTCGTTTTCAAGGTTGCGACCGACGCAACCAAGCTGGAAATCAAGAAGGCCGTCGAAAGCCTGTTCAGCGTGAAAGTAGAGCGCGTGACTACCCTGAATGTTCTGGGTAAAAGCAAGCGCACTGCTCGCGGTCTGGGCAAGCGTAATGACTGGAAGAAGGCAGTTATCTCCCTTCAGCCAGGCCAAGATCTCGATTTCAGCAGCAGTGCTGAGTAAGGAAGGGGTGCATCATGGCAATCGTTAAATGCAAACCGACTTCCCCTGGCCGCCGTTTTGTGGTCAAGGTGGTCAACCAGGAGCTGCATAAAGGCGCTCCTCACGCACCGCTGCTCGAGAAAAAATCGAAGTCTGGTGGTCGTAACAACAATGGCCGTATTACCACTCGTCACATCGGTGGTGGTCATAAGCAGCATTATCGTCTGGTCGACTTCCGTCGCAACGACAAGGATGGCATCGCTGCCACCGTCGAGCGTATCGAATACGATCCAAACCGTACTGCTCACATCGCTCTGCTGCTGTACGCAGATGGCGAGCGTCGCTACATCATCGCCCCTAAAGGCGTGAGCGCTGGCGACCAGCTGATCGCAGGTGCCCTGGCACCGATCAAGCCGGGCAACGCTCTGCAACTGCGTAACATTCCAGTTGGTAGCACCGTACACGGCATCGAATTGAAGCCAGGTAAAGGCGCGCAAATCGCTCGTTCCGCTGGTGCTTCGGCTCAGCTGATCGCTCGTGAAGGTGTCTACGTGACCCTGCGTCTGCGTTCTGGTGAGATGCGTAAAGTACTGGCTGAATGCCGTGCGACCCTGGGCGAAGTCTCGAACTCCGAGCACAGCCTGCGTTCGTTGGGTAAAGCTGGTGCCAAGCGCTGGCGTGGCGTTCGCCCAACCGTTCGTGGTGTTGCCATGAACCCGGTTGACCACCCACATGGTGGTGGTGAAGGTCGTACCTCTGGTGGTCGTCATCCGGTATCGCCATGGGGCTTCCCGACTAAGGGCGCGAAGACTCGTGGTAATAAGCGTACCGACAAAATGATCGTCCGTCGTCGCAAGTAAATAGAGGGATACGACAGTGCCACGTTCTCTGAAAAAAGGTCCTTTTATTGATCTTCACCTACTGAAGAAGATCGAAGTGGCGGCGGAAAAGAACGATCGCAAACCAGTTAAGACCTGGTCGCGTCGTTCGATGATCCTGCCACAAATGGTCGGTCTGACCATCGCAGTACACAACGGTCGTCAACACGTCCCAGTTCTCGTGAACGAAGACATGGTCGGCCACAAACTGGGCGAGTTTGCCGGTACCCGCACATACCGTGGGCACGTGGCTGACAAGAAAGCCAAGCGTTAAGGGGTTAGGAAATGGAAGTAGCCGCTAAGTTGTCGGGCGCTCGAATCTCCGCCCAGAAAGCCCGCTTGGTCGCCGACCAGATCCGCGGGAAGAAGGTGGGCGAAGCGCTCAACCTGTTGGCTTTCAGCAGTAAGAAAGCCGCCGAGATCATGAAGAAAGTGCTGGAGTCGGCCGTAGCCAACGCCGAGCATAACGAAGGCGCAGACGTTGATGACCTGAAGGTCAGCACCGTTTTCGTCAACGAAGGGCGTTCGCTGAAGCGCATCATGCCACGTGCCAAAGGCCGTGCTGATCGCATCGTCAAGCGGTCTTGCCATATCACTGTCAAGGTTGCTGACAAGTAACGGAGTCGAAGAGATGGGTCAGAAAGTACATCCCATTGGCATTCGCCTGGGAATCGTCAAGGAGCACACCTCCGTCTGGTACGCAGACGGTCGGACTTATGCGGACTACTTGTTCGCTGATCTGAAGGTGCGTGAGTATCTCCAAGACAAACTAAAAAGCGCGTCCGTAAGCCGTATCGATATCCATCGTCCGGCGCAGACTGCACGTATCACCATCCACACTGCTCGTCCAGGTATCGTTATCGGGAAGAAAGGTGAAGATGTTGAGAAACTGCGTCAGGACCTGACCAAGCAAATGGGTGTGCCTGTGCACATCAATATCGAAGAGATCCGCAAGCCGGAGCTCGACGGTATGTTGGTTGCGCAGAGCGTAGCTCAGCAGCTGGAGCGTCGCGTAATGTTCCGTCGCGCTATGAAGCGCGCTGTACAGAACGCAATGCGCATTGGTGCCAAAGGCATCAAAATCCAAGTGAGCGGTCGTCTCGGCGGTGCTGAAATCGCACGTACTGAATGGTATCGCGAAGGTCGTGTGCCACTGCACACCCTGCGTGCCGACATCGACTATGCCAACTACGAAGCTCACACCACTTATGGTGTGATCGGTGTAAAGGTTTGGATCTTCAAAGGCGAAGTAATTGGTGGTCGCCAAGAAGAGCTGAAGCCACAAGCACCAGCGCCTCGTAAAAAAGCTGCTAAGTAAGGGGTACGCCAAATGTTGCAACCAAAGCGTACGAAGTTCCGCAAGCAGATGACCGGTCACAACCGTGGCCTGGCATTGCGCGGTAGCAAAGTCAGCTTCGGCGAGTTCGCGCTGAAGTCTGTTGCTCGTGGTCGTCTCACCGCTCGTCAGATCGAGTCAGCGCGTCGTGCTCTGACCCGTCACGTAAAACGTGGCGGCAAGATCTGGATCCGTGTATTCCCGGACAAGCCTGTCACCAAGAAGCCACTCGAAGTTCGGATGGGTAAAGGTAAGGGTAACGTGGAGTACTGGGTTGCCCAGATTCAGCCAGGCAAAGTCCTGTATGAAATCGAGGGTGTTTCTGAAGAGCTGGCGCGTGAGGCTTTCGCCCTGGCTGCTGCAAAGCTGCCGCTCGCCACCTCCTTTGTTAAACGGACGGTGATGTGATGAAAGCGAATGAACTTCGTGAAAAATCAGCACAGCAGCTGAACGAGCAACTGCTCGGCCTGCTGCGCGACCAGTTCAATCTGCGTATGCAGAAAGCAACTGGCCAGTTGGGGCAGTCTCATCTGCTCTCGCAAGTTAAGCGTGACATCGCTCGCGTGAAAACTGTGCTCAACCAGCAGGCAGGTAAGTAATCATGGCTGAAGCCGAAAAAACTGTCCGTACGCTGACTGGCCGTGTTGTCAGCGACAAGATGGACAAAACCATCACCGTTCTGATCGAGCGTCGCGTTAAGCACCCGATCTACGGTAAATACGTTAAGCGTTCGACTAAGCTGCACGCGCACGACGAAACCAATCAGTGCCACATCGGCGACAAAGTCACTATTCGTGAAACTCGTCCTTTGGCCAAGACCAAGTCTTGGGCGCTGGTTGATGTTCTCGAACGCGCTGTGGAAGTCTAAGGACTAGGGGTCGGAGAAATTATATGATTCAGACTCAATCCATGCTCGATGTGGCCGATAACAGCGGCGCTCGCCGCGTTATGTGCATCAAGGTGCTGGGTGGCTCCCATCGTCGTTACGCTGGTATTGGTGACATCATCAAAGTTACCGTCAAGGAAGCAATTCCTCGCGGTAAGGTGAAAAAAGGCCAAGTGATGACTGCTGTTGTAGTCCGCACTCGTCACGGTGTTCGCCGTGCAGATGGCTCCATTATCCGCTTTGATGGCAACGCTGCTGTTCTTCTGAACAACAAGCAAGAGCCGATCGGCACCCGTATCTTTGGGCCAGTGACCCGTGAACTTCGTACTGAGAAGTTCATGAAGATCGTCTCGCTCGCCCCAGAAGTGCTGTAAGGAGATCCGACATGCAAAAGATTCGTCGTGACGACGAGATCATCGTGATCGCCGGCAAAGACAAAGGTAAGCGCGGTAAGGTGCTGAAGGTTCTTGCTGACAACCGTCTGGTTGTTGGTGGTCTGAACCTGGTCAAGCGTCATACCAAGCCTAACCCGATGTCGGGCGTACAGGGCGGTATCGTCGAGAAAGAAGCGCCACTGCACGCTTCCAACGTCGCCATTTTCAACGGCGAAACCAACAAGGCTGACCGCGTTGGTTTCAAAGTAGAAGACGGTAAGAAAATTCGTGTCTTCAAGTCGACCCAAAAAGCGGTTGATGCTTGAACACTGCTAGGTAGAAGACCATGGCACGACTAAAAGAGATTTACCGGAAGGAAATCGCACCGAAACTTAAGGAAGAACTTAAGCTTTCGAACGTGATGGAAGTTCCGCGCGTTACCAAAATCACCCTGAACATGGGTCTGGGCGAAGCGATCGGCGACAAAAAAGTCATCGAGCACGCTGTTGCCGACCTGGAAAAGATCACCGGTCAGAAAGTCGTTGTGACTTACGCTCGGAAATCCATCGCTGGCTTTAAAGTCCGTGAAGGTTGGCCGATCGGCGTCAAAGTGACCCTGCGCCGTGAGCGTATGTACGAGTTCCTGGATCGTCTGCTGTCGATCTCCCTGCCTCGGGTTCGCGACTTCCGCGGCCTGAATGCCAAGTCCTTCGATGGTCGTGGTAACTACAGCATGGGCGTTAAAGAGCAGATCATTTTCCCGGAAATCGATTACGACAAGATCGATGCTCTCCGCGGTCTGGACATTACCCTGACCACCACTGCTCGGACGGATGACGAAGGTCGCGCACTGCTGCGCGCTTTCAAATTCCCGTTCCGCAACTGATTGGAGTAGGAAAATGGCCAAGAAGAGCATGAAAAACCGTGAGCTGAAGCGTCAGCTCACCGTTGCCAAGTACGCCACCAAGCGTGCAGCGCTGAAAGCTATCATCGTTGATCTGAACGCAAGTCCAGAAGCGCGTTGGGAAGCTACCGTAGCACTGCAGAAGCAGCCACGTGACGCAAGCGCTTCGCGCATGCGTAACCGCTGCCGCCTGACTGGTCGTCCGCACGGCGTGTACCGCAAGTTCGGCCTCGGCCGTAACATGCTGCGTCAAGCTGCAATGCGTGGTGACGTTCCAGGTCTGGTTAAAGCCAGCTGGTAAGCACTGTCAAAGTCTCGGTGTCCGGGGTCGCAAGATCCTGACCACCGGTGACCTTGAACTTGAATCAAGCCCCTTTTGGGGCTTGATTCATTTGTGGGGTGTGTCTAGAATACCCGGCTCGCCTGAGCCCGTGCTTTTATTGCGCGGATGTACTCGGCGACACGTAGTAGCCGAAAGGCTAATTTTTTGTGTATTAGGAGCGTCTAGCCCATGAGTATGCAGGACCCGTTAGCGGACATGCTAACTCGTATCCGTAATGCCCAGATGGCTGAAAAGTCCGTCGTAAGCATGCCATCTTCTACTTTGAAGGTAGCTGTTGCCAAAGTCCTGAAGGACGAAGGTTACATTGCGGGTTATCAGATCAGCAGCGAAATCAAGCCACTGCTGTCCATCGAGCTGAAGTACTTCGAAGGCCGTCCGGTCATCGAGGAAGTGAAGCGCGTTAGCCGTCCAGGCCTGCGTCAGTACAAGTCCGTCGATGATCTGCCAAAAGTTCGTGGCGGTCTCGGTGTGTCTATCGTCTCCACCAACAAAGGTGTGATGACGGATCGTGCTGCGCGCGCTGCCGGTGTCGGCGGCGAAGTTCTTTGCACTGTGTTCTAAGGGGGGATAAGCATGTCACGCGTCGCTAAGAACCCCGTTAAGCTGCCAGCCGGTGTCGAAGTCAAATTCGCAGGCCAACAGCTTTCGGTGAAGGGTGCCAAGGGCACTCTGCAACTGAACATCCATTCGTCCGTTGAGATCGTTGAAGAAGCTGGTGAGCTGCGTTTCGCTGCTCGCAATGGCGATCAACAGACTCGCGCAATGGCTGGTACCACTCGTGCGTTGGTAAACAACATGGTCCAAGGCGTAAGCCAAGGCTTCGAGCGCAAGCTCCAGCTGGTCGGTGTTGGTTACAAAGCGCAAGCAAAAGGCACAGTGCTGAACCTGGCTCTTGGCTTCTCGCACCCAGTGGATTATGAACTGCCGGAAGGCATCACCGCTGAGACTCCTAGCCAGACCGATATCCTGATCAAGGGCATCGACAAGCAGCTGGTAGGTCAAGTGGCCGCCGAGATCCGCGACTTCCGTCCACCAGAGCCGTACAAAGGCAAAGGTGTGCGCTACGCGGACGAAGTCGTCCGTCGTAAAGAAGCCAAGAAGAAGTAGGGCATAGCAAATGACCGACAAAAAAGTTACTCGACTGCGTCGCGCTCGCAAAGCACGCCTGAAAATGCACGAACTCGAAGTCGTGCGTCTCTGCGTGTTCCGCTCGTCGCAGCACATCTACGCCCAGGTCATTTCGGCCGACGGCAACAAAGTCCTGGCAAGTGCCTCGACTTTGGATAAAGAACTGCGTGATGGCGCCACTGGCAACATCGACGCGGCCACTAAGGTTGGCCAGCTGGTCGCTACGCGTGCAAAAGCCGCTGGCGTCTCGCAGGTGGCTTTCGACCGCTCTGGCTTCAAGTACCACGGTCGCGTCAAGGCGCTGGCTGATGCTGCTCGTGAAGCTGGGCTGGAGTTCTAAGTTATGTCAAATAACGACCAAAAGCGCGACGAAGGCTACATCGAGAAGCTGGTTCAAGTTAACCGCGTAGCCAAAACCGTTAAAGGCGGCCGTATCTTCACTTTCACCGCGTTGACCGTGGTAGGTGATGGTAAGGGCCGTGTTGGCTTCGGCCGTGGCAAGTCGCGTGAAGTGCCTGCTGCGATCCAGAAGGCAATGGAAGCTGCTCGCCGCAACATGATCCAGGTTGATCTGAACGGCACCACTCTGCAGTACGCAATGAAGTCTGCCCATGGCGCTTCGAAGGTGTACATGCAGCCTGCTTCTGAAGGTACCGGTATCATCGCTGGCGGCGCTATGCGTGCTGTCCTCGAAGTTGCTGGCGTTCAGAACGTTCTGGCCAAGTGCTACGGCTCGACTAACCCGGTAAACGTGGTTCACGCCACTTTCAAGGGTTTGAAAGCAATGCAGTCTCCTGAATCCATTGCCGCCAAGCGCGGCAAAAGCGTCAAGGAGATCTTCTGATCATGGCTACCGTAAAAGTTACGCTGATCAAAAGCATGACCGGCCGCATCCCTAACCACAAATTGTGCGTTAAGGGTCTGGGTCTGCGTCGCATCGGTCACACTGTAGAAGTCCTGGATACTCCCGAGAATCGCGGGATGATCAACAAGGCTTACTACATGCTGCGTGTCGAGGGTTAATCGATGAAACTCAATGATCTGAGTCCAGCGCCGGGTTCCCGTCGCGAAAAGCATCGTCCGGGCCGTGGTATCGGTAGTGGTTTGGGCAAGACCGGTGGCCGTGGCCACAAAGGTCAGACCTCCCGCTCCGGTGGCACCATTGCTCCAGGCTTTGAAGGCGGTCAACAGCCGCTGCATCGTCGCCTGCCGAAGTTCGGTTTCGTTTCCCTGAAGGCCATGGATCGCGCAGAAGTGCGTCTGTCCGAGCTGGCTAAAGTGGATGGCGACATCGTCACCGTGCAGTCCCTGAAGGATGCCAACGTGATCAACCAGAACGTACAGCGTGTGAAAATCATGCTGTCGGGCGAAGTTGCTCGTGCTGTCACCATCGGAAAGGGAATCGGCGCCACCAAAGGTGCGCGTGCGGCTATCGAAGCAGCTGGCGGCAAGTTCGAGGAATAAATGGCTAAGCAAGGTGCTCTCTCTGCGCTCGGCAAAGGCGGTATGTCTGAACTCTGGGCTCGTCTGCGTTTTCTGTTCCTGGCGATTATCGTCTACCGAATAGGCGCACACATCCCGGTTCCAGGTATCAACCCGGACCGACTCGCGGACCTGTTTCGACAGAATGAGGGGACCATTCTTAGCTTGTTCAACATGTTTTCCGGCGGCGCGCTGGAACGGATGAGCATCTTTGCACTGGGGATCATGCCGTACATTTCGGCATCGATCATCATGCAACTGATGACCGCCGTCAGCCCGCAGCTGGAGCAGTTGAAGAAGGAAGGTGAAGCTGGCCGTCGCAAGATCAGCCAGTACACCCGCTACGGCACTGTCGTCCTCGCTCTCGTTCAGGCCATTGGCATGTCCATTGGCCTGGCGGGGCAGGGCGTATCGTTCACTGCTGACTTCAGCTTCCATTTCGTCGCGGTAACCACGTTTGTGGCGGGTGCGATGTTTATGATGTGGCTGGGTGAGCAGATCACTGAGCGTGGTGTTGGCAACGGTATCTCGATGTTGATCTTCGCAGGTATCGTCGCCGGTCTTCCGAGAGCGATCGGGCAGTCTTTCGAGTCTGCGCGTCAGGGTGATATCAACATTTTCGCCCTGGTTGCCATCGGTTTGCTGGCAGTAGCGATTATCGGTTTCGTGGTGTTCATTGAGCGTGGTCAGCGTCGTATTGCTGTTCACTACGCCAAGCGTCAGCAGGGCCGCAAGGTGTTTGCTGCGCAGACCAGCCACTTGCCGTTGAAGGTGAACATGGCCGGCGTAATTCCGGCTATTTTCGCGAGCAGCATCCTGCTGTTCCCGGCTTCGTTGGGTGCCTGGTTCGGCCAGTCTGAAGGTATGGGCTGGTTGCAGGACATCTCGCAGTCGATCGCTCCTGGTCAGCCGTTGAATATTCTGCTGTTTAGTGCAGGGATTATTTTCTTCTGCTTCTTCTATACGGCGTTGATGTTCAATCCGAAAGACGTAGCGGAAAACCTGAAGAAGTCCGGTGCCTTTATTCCGGGCATCCGTCCAGGTGAGCAGTCTGCGCGCTACATTGATGGCGTTCTGACTCGCTTGACCATGTTCGGTGCTCTTTACATGACGGCCGTCTGTCTGTTGCCCCAGTTTCTGGTGGTTGCGGCAAACGTACCGTTCTACCTTGGCGGGACCTCGTTGCTGATCGTGGTCGTGGTTGTGATGGACTTCATGTCCCAAGTACAATCGCACCTCGTTTCGCACCAGTACGAATCCCTGATGAAGAAAGCCAACCTGAAGGGCTACGGCAGCGGCATGTTGCGCTGAGTAGCGTCCATAAGGTTCGAGGAGTTGGTGATGAAAGTTCGTGCATCGGTGAAAAAGCTGTGCCGTAACTGCAAGATTATTCGCCGCGAAGGTGTTGTTCGGGTAATTTGCAGCGCGGAACCGCGTCACAAACAGCGCCAAGGCTGAGTGTGATTGTGCTTTAAGCCCGGCAGCTAGTGCGCTGCCGGGTTGATTATTTGTTATTACAGCGATATTATCTCGCGCCCTATTTCTTGGCTTCCGGGGCGTAGGTAGCTGTCAATTGGAGTCCCACTGAATGGCCCGTATTGCAGGCGTTAACATTCCAGATAACAAGCATACTGTTATCTCGCTGACCTACATCTATGGTGTTGGTCGCACTACTGCACAGAAAATTTGTGCAGTGACTGGGGTCAACCCAGCGGCAAAGATCAAAGATCTGAGCGACGAGCAGATTGAACAGCTGCGTGGCGAAGTGGCGAAGTTCACCACTGAAGGTGACCTGCGTCGCGAAATCAACATGAAAATCAAGCGCTTGATGGACCTCGGTTGCTATCGCGGTCTGCGTCATCGTCGTGGTCTGCCAGTACGCGGTCAGCGTACCAAGACCAACGCGCGTACCCGTAAAGGTCCGCGTAAGCCGATCCGCAAGTAATCGCCCCAGCGAATCGACAGGAATTTAATCATGGCAAAACCTGCTGCTCGTCCTCGTAAAAAAGTTAAAAAGACAGTGGTTGATGGCATCGCCCACATCCATGCTTCTTTTAACAACACCATCGTGACCATTACCGACCGTCAAGGTAACGCTCTTTCCTGGGCTACCTCCGGTGGTTCGGGTTTCCGCGGTTCCCGCAAGTCCACCCCGTTCGCTGCTCAAGTAGCTGCTGAGCGTGCTGGTCAAGCTGCGCTGGAATACGGCCTGAAAAACCTCGACGTCAATGTCAAAGGTCCAGGTCCAGGTCGTGAATCCGCAGTCCGCGCTTTGAACGGCTGTGGCTACAAGATCGCCAGCATCACCGACGTGACGCCAATCCCGCACAACGGGTGCCGTCCGCCGAAGAAGCGCCGCGTGTAATCCAGGAGATTGTAAAGAATGGCTCGTTACATTGGTCCAAAATGCAAACTCGCTCGTCGCGAAGGCACCGATCTCTTTCTGAAGAGCGGCGTGCGCGCGATCGAATCGAAGTGCAACATTGAAGCAGCACCTGGTATCCACGGCCAACGCCGCGGTCGCCAGTCCGATTACGGCACCCAACTGCGTGAAAAGCAGAAGGTCCGTCGTATCTACGGCGTTCTCGAGCGTCAATTCAGCGGCTACTACAAAGAAGCTGCTGGCAAGAAAGGTGCAACCGGCGAAAACCTGTTGCAACTGCTCGAATGCCGTCTGGACAACGTTGTATACCGTATGGGTTTCGGTTCTACTCGTGCCGAATCCCGTCAGCTGGTATCGCACAAGTCGATCAGCGTTAACGGTCAGACCGTAAACGTTCCGTCCTACCAGGTTCGTGCTGGTGACGTGGTTGCTGTTCGCGAGAAAGCAAAGAACCAACTTCGCATTGTCCAAGCTCTCGATCTGTGTGCCCAACGTGGCCGCGTAGAATGGGTAGAAGTAGACACTGAGAAGAAGTCGGGCGTTTTCAAGAACGTTCCTGCTCGCAGTGATCTGTCCGCCGACATCAACGAAAGCCTGATTGTCGAGCTCTACTCCAAGTAAGGGCTAGAAAATAGGTGCATCCATGCAGATTTCGGTAAATGAGTTCCTGACACCCCGCCATATTGATGTGCAGGTTGTCAGTCCAACCCGCGCCAAGATCACACTCGAGCCTCTCGAGCGTGGTTTCGGCCACACCCTGGGCAACGCGCTGCGCCGCATCCTGTTGTCCTCAATGCCCGGCTGTGCAGTA